>NZ_JBBKBP010000032.1:0-49294 GCF_037890165.1 Blautia sp. HCN-1074 | reverse complement strand
TAGAGCTGAGAGCTGAGAATGCAATTAAAAACGTTTTTACTTTGAATTCAGACGAATATTTGAATTACGAATCTGAAAATGATACGGGCTCTTTATATTATGCCTCACTTGTATATATGGGGGCAGATTCAGAAAACAGGGATGACATATATCAGATTCTGACACCCAAAGAGAAGAAACTTATTGACTGGTATGAAACACACCCGTCTGATGAAATGCAAAGGGCAAAAATTAACGAAGCAACTTATTATATGAAAGCCAGAACAGAGTATTACGAAGACAGCAATGAGAGATTACTTGCTTATGTGGATGTTACCGGCGAACCAGAACTCGTAAAAGAAATCAGTTTTGGTGTTTTGCTGGATGCTTTTGTCATTGCCGCTCTCGGTGCTGCCATTG
The DNA here is from genome assembly GCF_037890165.1 of Blautia sp. HCN-1074. NCBI lineage: Bacteria > Bacillati > Bacillota > Clostridia > Lachnospirales > Lachnospiraceae > Blautia > Blautia sp. HCN-1074. Next base: position 48,895 of record NZ_JBBKBP010000032.1, on the reverse strand, counting down.
GATATTTTCTCGGGAAAAAACTCGAACAAAATGACAAAGCTCAGAAGACCTTTTTTGAAAATACATCTCACGAATTAAAAACCCCGCTTATGGCAATTTGCGGATATGCGGAGGAGATCGAAATGGGAGTCATTACCGATTATTCTCAAGCGGGCAGAATGATAGTGTCTCAGACGGAGCGTATGAGTAAACTTATTGAGGATATCCTGTATTTATCAAAAATGGAAAGCGGTACGGAACCATTAAAGTGTGAACCAATAGAAATGGCATCACTGGTTCAAGATATTTTGATGCCGCTTGAAGGAATTGTGAACAGGCGAAACCTTTCAGTATCGTTAGAATTGGACGAAGGATATGTCAACGGAGACCCGGAGAAGCTGGAACACGCTGTTGCTAACCTGATAACTAATTCCGTAAAATATGCGTGTAGTCAAATCGAAATATCGTGGAAAAATCAAGTCCTTTCCATCTGGAACGATGGAGGAGAACTTAGCACAGAGGATTTTTCCCATATGTTTGAACGTTTTCATACGGGACAAAACGGAAACAGCGGAATAGGGCTTGCCCTCTCAAAAGAAATCGTTGAAATGCACGGATGGAAACTTAGTGCGAAAAATGACAGGCATGGCATATGTTTATCAATGGTATGCCACAGTTAATTTAGGAACAATCAGGTTTACAGCTTCCAGTTTGTTGAGATGTTGCAAAATTTGGAATCAGGAGAGAATAAGAATGATTAACAATTTAATGTACATAGAATTAAAAATGGGATATTCTGATGATGATCCGGCATGGATTGGATATGTCAAAACTTCAAAAAGTAGAATAAAAATTTTTTGACATTTCTGCACATGCGTGCTAATATGATTATAGAAAAAGAGTGCTACCGATAGACGGTTAGTCCGATATATGTTTTGACAAAAATTGCCGCTTAGTTTACCAGACCAGGGCGGCTATTTTTGTGGTTTAGTATTATCCTTGCCAAAGGTATATCCAAGACCAAAGCAGGTTAAGCCGAAGCTCACTACTGCTATAAAATCAACAATACTCATGGCTTAGCCCTCCTTTCCAGTGGATTCCCTTTCGGGTTTCTATGTAATCAGAGGGGTGCTGAGTGCCGGTGGCACTCGTTAAGCACCGACCGTAACGGAGTGTAGACCACAGTCCCTCTGTTGAAGGACTAACCGCCTACCGTTATGGTAGCACCCATGTTTCGATTATAACAGTCAGGACAGGAAGCCGCAACCGGAAAGTTGCCAGTGCATAAAAATGGAGATGTGATACCATTTTGATACTAAAAAGTAAAGAGAATAAAAATATAACTTGGAAAATCTGCAATACAGGACAATATGGACACGAAAATCACAGAAAATAAAGAGATTTTAAGAACCTCACAAACGTGAAGGTGGACGTACTGTTGGATCAGGACGTGTTGCTACAGTTATCGAATAATTTTAGAATAACATCTTAATATAAATATAGAGTACCGCAAGGTACATTGTGTCCAAACGTAAGATACCCCGGAACCGTAAGGTTTTCGGGGTTTTTCTGTTGAGCTGAGAGTGAAATTATTTGCGGATTTTTAATAAGAAAGCAGGAACAATTGACGAAGAATGATAAAATCCTTATAATAAATTATACAAAAATTAATAACAAGAGGGAGGTCATTTCATGTTTGGTTTTATGGTAACTGCTGATGGTGGACTTACAACTGCCGGATATGTGATTACAGTTATTGCCGGAATCATTTTGTTTTTCCTGGCGATTTATTTTGCAGGGAAGAATTCAGACAAGAAAAAGCTTACCACAAGACAACTGGTATTCTGTGCCGTAGCTATTGCACTTGCTTTTATTACGTCTTATCTGAAAATCTTCAAACTGCCGTGGGGAGGAAGCGTCACTCTTTGCAGTATGCTTTTTATTGTTCTGATTGCAAACTGGTATGGGGTTGGAACAGGTATTATGGCTGGGTTTGCTTACGGAATCCTGCAGTTTATCCAGGAGCCTTATATACTTTCATTTTTTCAGGTATGCTGTGATTACATACTTGCATTTGCAGCACTTGGCCTGGCAGGATTATTTGCAAAACAGAGTCATGGACTTCTGAAAGGATACATAATAGCTGTAATTGCCAGAGGAGCTTTTCACTCTCTGGGCGGTTATCTTTATTGGATGAGCTATATGCCGGACAATTTCCCGAAATCTCTGACAGCCGTATATCCGATCTTATACAATTACAGCTATCTGCTGGCAGAGGGCATTATCACGGTGATCATCATTTCAGTGCCTGCAGTGTCAAAAGCACTGACCCAGGTAAAGCGTGCCGCACTGCAGTAGTTTGTTTTGTCTGGCAACAGGGATGTGTCGTTGCCCGGTACTCAGAACATTTGGTATAGTAATTTTGTTTAACAAGATATAACAAGGATTCTCCCACCTCTATAGGGTGGTGAGATGAATTGCAAACAAGAAAATGAACGGCAGTGGCGGGCGGAGAGAAATCGGTATCCCCCACTGACATGAGGCAAATCACAGTCAGCATGTTGCTGACATGTCAGACTCTGTGAAATTACCGACTGTGAGTTGAAACAAGGAAGTGTAAGAATGACAATAACGACTTTATGCTATATAGAAAATAATGGCAAATATCTGATGCTTCACAGGGTAAAAAAGCATAATGACATCAATGAGGGAAAGTGGATTGGAGTTGGCGGGCATGCAGAGGGCCAGGAATCCCCGGAGGAATGTCTTTTGCGTGAGGTGGAAGAAGAAACAGGATTAACGCTGACGTCATATAAACTTCGAGGTCTGGTTACATTTATAAGCGATAAATGTGAACCGGAGCTTATGTGTGTGTTTACGGCCAACGAATATATCGGTGAATTAACAGAATGCAATGAAGGAGAACTTTACTGGATAGATAAAGCTGTTGTGCCGACACTTCCCACATGGGAAGGTGACAGAGTTTTTCTGGATTTGCTTCTTTCAGGAGATGAGCGATTTTTTTCTTTAAAATTGCAGTATGAAGGGGAGAAACTCGTAGATAAACAAGTAAATTTATATTAACTCAGATAGAGAAGACGATCGGCTGCAGTCGTTTTCTCTATAACCGGATGCTTGCGGATAAGATCCGTCATTATCAGGAAGAAAAAAAGATGCTGAAAAATACGCCGGCCGGATATAAAAAAGAATATCCATGGCTGAAAGAGGTAGATTCTCTTTATTTTGCCAGCCTGCTGTTCGACTGTGAAAACCAAACAGCGGAGAAAAGACAGGCGGAAAAATTCCTGGGGATGGATTTTGCCATGCATGGGATGTGTGTATTTTCTACCGGTGAAAGAGCCGGATATCCCATGTTCTACCGGAATGCAGAGAAAAAGCTTGCCCGGGAACAGAGAAAACTTTCCAGATGTGAAAAGGGCAGCCGTAACTATCAGAAACAGAAGAAAAAGGTTGCTTTATATCATGAAAAGATAAAGAACCAGAGGAAGGATTTCCAGCATAAGCTCAGCCACAGCCTTGCAGAAGACTATGACGCAGTATGTGTGGAGGATCTGAACCTGAAGGGGATAGCCGGAGGTCTGCATTTCGGAAAAGGGATACAGGATAACGGATACGGTCAGTTCCTTTCCATGCTTGGATATAAGCTGGAAGAACGTGGAAAATATTTGATAAAAGTAGATAGATATTTTGCATCCAGTAAGATATGCAGCGCATGCGGACATAAGAAGAAAGAGCTGGCATTATCAGAACGGATATACCTATGCGAATGTGGCGGTCAATATTCTGAAAGAAGGAAAAAGAATATATAAAAAATGTGCATAATAGCACAGAAAAGATCCGTAACCGGATAAAAAAAGAACCGCGGGACACGCGGGGATAGCCTGTTTTAGCTTTGCCCTGAAGGGCAATTGAGCAGGAAGCTCCCACTTCAAAATCTGTAAGATTTAAGTGGCGAGAGCATGTCACATACTGCAGATTTCTGATGCAGATTCTGACACAGAGAGGAGGCTACATTACTGTTCACTCTGTTCGTAGTAACGAGGCTTCTTTTTATATTGTGGATTATGGAGAATCTAATGGAGAATCTTATGATAAAAATAATTGATTTTTAAGAGACAGTCTGTTAGAATATACCCGTGAAAAGGGAGTAGCTTGCCGAGTGGATTCGGTTCACTTCTTCGTCAGGACAGTTATTGAAACATATAACTCGGAAAGTGATGAAATTGCGAGACTTTTACTGTGAATGCAGTAGGAGTCTCTTTTTTTATACCTACTGCAAAATAAATGTATTCCCGGAATCTTTTTATATTTGATTTTGTGAGTACGTAATAAAAGAAAGAGAGGTAGAAATGATGTTTTTACAGGTTATTATTTTGCTGGCAGGTTTTTTGTTTCTGGTGAAAGGTGCAGACTGGTTTGTGGAGGGTGCAGCCAGTATTGCGAAAAAGCTGGGAATTCCACAGTTGATCATTGGATTAACCATTGTAGCAATGGGAACCAGCATGCCGGAGGCAGCAGTCAGTATTACTGCTGCAATAAATAAGAATGCAGGTATTACCATTGGAAATGTAGTCGGAAGTAATATCCTGAATATTTTCATCATCCTGGGAATCACAGCAGTAATTACGAATGTAGCGATTCAAAAATCCACGCTTCTTTACGAAATTCCGTTTATGACAGTGATAACAATTATTTTGCTGATCTTTGGTATCACAGGTTCAGAGGTGACTTTTATTGAAGGTGTGATTTTCTGGATACTGTTTCTGATATATCTGGGATATCTGTTTGTGATGGCAAAGAAAGGGAACAATCAGGAAGAAGCAGAAGCAAAGGATAATCCGGTATGGAAATGTATGCTCCTGATGGTAATCGGTGGAATTCTGGTCGTAAAGGGCAGTGATTTTGCAGTCAGCGGAGCAACGGAGATTGCCCGTTATTTTGGCATGAGTGAGCGATTTATCGGGCTGACAATTGTTGCACTGGGAACATCTCTTCCGGAACTTGTCACATCAGTAACAGCAGCCAGAAGAGGAAATGCAGGAATTGCCATTGGAAATATAGTCGGAAGCAATATTTTTAATATTTTGTTTGTTATCGGTACAACGGCACTCATCTGTACTGTGCCGTTTGAGAGTAAATTTATTATTGATACTGTAATTGCAGTTCTGTGTGGAGCAATACTCTGGATTGGTACATTCAGACATAAAGAATTAAGAAAACCCTGTGGTGTGGTTATGCTGTTGTGTTATGTCGCATACTTCCTGTATTTATGTCTGGTATAACGAATAATTGCTTTTTGCAACCCCCGCAGGGGATTTATCTGACGCAGGACTTCACGCTATGATGGACTGGATTGTTTGCAGTAATTTATGGAATTGCTATAGTTAGAATAAGAAATGGAATAAAGTATATTATGGATAATTATGAAAAACAGGTATATATAGGAAGAGAGTTGTTTTTAAAATATGATCAGGATAAGCTGATAAAAAAATATGGTTTAAAACATGATGAAGAATACCTGTATTTGAAATATATCGGAACAGAATATCGGATCAATCGCAGAAACGGTGCTATTGAATATGCCACAGGCGAAGAATGGACGGACTGCAGAGAATATACAGTTGTTATGACAATCTATGATTTTCTCTGCTGTTCCGGGCAGGAGATACTGCCTCCTCTTACCGGGCAGTGGCAGCCTGTGGGCAGGTTTGTAACTGCCGGGAGCAGTCCGTCAACAGATCCTTTTGTGGAAAAGTATGCAAGAGCATTTTCAGGCAAAGTGGAAGAGGTAAAGCAGGCCTGTACCTGTCTGGGCGGAAAGCAGAGGGAGCGTCTGGCAGGGGCAGATCTGACATTTGAAATGCCTGTTCTTCCGCATTTCTCTGTGTTGCTTCAGTTCTGGGATGGAGATGAAGAATTCCCGCCAAAGATCTTATTGTTGTGGGATAAAGTATCGTTATCATATCTTCATTTTGAGACGACATATTATCTTCAGGGGGATCTTCTGAAGGCTATACTGCAGACAATCGGCTGAATACACTGCAGCCGATCCTTCGGAGGGGATATATGGAATCGGATAAATATGTCCCTCAGGACATTTTAAATACTACGGATTTCTGAGATGTAAAATTATAAGAAGCAGTGTAATAAGGAGGCAGCTTTACAATACGAATTTCTGAAAAACTTTCCAAAACGAATGAAAAATGTAGGCCTGTACGGTGTTCTTATCCAAAACAGTATTCAGAAGACATCCTGGAAACAGTTTGGCTTTCTGAAATTTGATGAACAGATGAATCTTATTTTTGCAGTAATGCTTTATATTATGGAGCAGTCTCTGCGGGAAGAGAACTGTACCATGGATGATATCGAAGCCCAGAGGGAATATCCGATTACATGGAAAGAGGTTTCCAGAAACTCAGGCGGAGAGGGATTTCTGTCTGCATTTGTAATCCTGTCCAGCCTTCTGTATTATATGAGACGGGATGATACGGACATTTTTGCAGATAAAAATGAGGGAAAGGTTCTGATCATGGACAATCCGTTTGCGCAGACCAATGCCTCCCATCTGCTGATCCCACTGATGGATATGGCAAAAAAGAGCAACACACAGCTTATCTGCCTTACCGGTCTGGGCGGAGAGTCCATCTATAATCGTTTTGACAATATATATGTGCTGAATCTGATCGCTGCAAGTCTGAGAGGCGGCACCCAGTACCTGAAAGCCGAATACAAAAGAGGAAAAGAACCAGATGAACTTGTCACTGCGAGAATTGAAGTGGGGGATCAGATGGAGCTGTTGTTTTAAGAAAAATTACAGCAATCATTCTGTGTATCATATTATTATCGTTGCAGGTTGTGATTGCGAGTACTGAAGATATAAGAAAGAATATTACGGTATCACATGAGTCGGTTTGTGTGATGCCGTATTTAACCGAATCAAGTAAGTCCCCTGTTTCAATTGCGAAAAGCAATAAGCAGTGGGTGGGGACTTGCTTGTATCAGGAGGAGTGCAAGCTCCTTCTGATAAACTGCGGAGCAGTTATTCGGTTATGAGCAAGTAGCGAAGCGGATTGCGAATATCCGCTTGACTTTGTTTAGAGCGTGTTTGAAAAAGAATGAAAGATTCTTTTATGTTTTATTCCGCTCTGGATATACTAACAATAGCTATTAAAATAACATTGACAGAGCTTAAGAATAAGAATAAAATATAATTAACAAAAATAACCTAATTGATTACAAATGTTTAGACAAAAGGAGAGATGGTTATGCTATATGAATTTTTGAAAAACAATTATAAGGAAGCAGAGCCTATATTCTTTTCTGATATAGTGATTAAGGGGATTACAAAATCTGCAGTAAACCAACAGTTAAAAAAGTTATGCAATGAAGGAAAACTGCAAAAATATGAGAACGGCATTTATTATTTGCCTAAGAAATCACGATTAAAAACAAATGTAGGCGTAAATGCAGATACGGTTGCCAGGTACAAATATGTTTCCAGAGGCGGGAAAGTAGATGGTTTTTATTCAGGTAATACATTTGCCAATCAGTTGGGAATTTCAACGCAGGTTCCCAATAAAGTTGAGATTGTCAGCAACAATATGGCTGCAAAAGTAAGAGAAGTTCCAATTGGAAAGAGAACATTCATTATAAGAAAACCAGTAGTTCCGGTAAATGAAGAAAATGTTTATGTGCTGCAGTTACTTGATTTATTAAAGAATCTGGATGTGTATCTGGATGAAAGCTATGATGTGGCTCATGATAAAGTATCTCAATTTGTGCGGATACATGGCATCACAAAAAAAGACGTGGATAGTTATATAAGAGAGTTTCCGATTGCGATATTTAAATATTATTATGAATTGAGGTTGGACGATGTATTTGCATAAAGATGATAAGGAATTGTTGAGGGATATTATTGTAACGGTATCAGAGCGAACGGGCATAGATGAAAGTATCGTGGAAAAAGATTACTATGTGACAATGATATTAAAAGAACTGGTACAGAGAAATCCTGATGTGGTGTTTAAGGGTGGAACATCCCTTTCCAAGGCTTATCATGTTATAGACCGTTTTTCAGAGGATATTGATATTACATTTGAAGAGCATTTGGGAGAAGCCAGAAGAAAGAAAATCAAATATCAGTTACTACAACCAATTAGCGAAGATTTAGATTTAGCAATTGATAATTGGAAGTTTATTGAAAGTGATAAGGACTATAATCACTATGATTTCTTATATGATTCAGTTTGCTCAGAAGATAAAAGAGGCCTGCGACCATATGTGAAGCTGGAGACAGCGTTGATGTCATATTCTTATCCAACAGAAGAAAGGGAAATTACAAGTATAATATTTGATTGTCTTGCAACAGAAGAATCAGAGATTTTGAGAGACTATGAGTTAAAACCATTTAAAATGAAGACACAGGCACTATCCAGAACAATTATAGATAAAATTTTTGCTGTATGTGATTATTATATGGTAGGAAGAGCAACGAGAAATTCCAGACATTTATATGACATCTTTAAGCTGAAAAATTATATTTCAATAGATGATGATTTCAAAAGGCTCTTTGCAGATATTAGAAAGCACAGATCAGGCATGGATATTAAAATAACCCCGTCTGCCAGGGAGGATGTTGATTTGCTGGCTGTAGCAGAAGAACTTATACGAGAAGATTTTTATGCTGATGATTATGCTGATTCAACTATGAAATTGATTTCTGACAATATTTCCTATGAAACGGTAAAGCTGAACTATATCGATTTGGTCAGAAATATATTACGAAATCCACTGATATAAAAACCATACTTGCTATAGATCAGGTGCTTGGAATATCATAAGAACTACATGAGTATAAACCTTTAATTTATGGAATTGCTATAAGTGCTTCGCAACTTAAAATGCGAATCGTTAGTTTGGGGAGATAAGAAATTTATCTCCCTGTTTTTCTAATGTACGTTCGGAATCTTTTTGTAATTGATTGTACACATCTATAACTTCTATACCTATATCGGGTAATTTATCAGAAATAGGTTACAAGCAAGTCCCCATCCACTGCGTATTGTTTTCTGCAACCTTCACAGGAGACTTACTTGCTTCGATTAAAAAATCAAAATATAAATTTTCCTGTAACGTTTCTTCTGTCTGTGACTTAGTTATATAGAAAGACATCAGATAAAATAATGATACAGCAGACAGGAGGATTATTATGAAACGATATTTAGGAATATTCATTCTGACAGTTGTGGTTGGTTTATCAGGTTGTGCATCCGATACAGACAGTGATACCCAGGTGAGCAGCCGTGCATATTCAATGCAGATGCAACAAAATCAGAACCGTGTTCAGACATTCAATGGAAGAAGACAGATCAGGTCGTCAGATGGATCTATGTGGACACCGCCGGCAGGGTCATATCAGGATAAAGATGGTTATATTCTGGATAAGGATGGCACCACGATCGGTCAGACAGGACCATTAAAAATCCCGAAAGATGCAGTAGGATAATAAAAAATATAAGGGGCAGGAATGGAGAAATCAGAAATCGAAACAATCTATAGGAAGTATTTCCATGATGTCTTTCTCTATATCCGGGCACTTTCCGAAAATGAAAGTCTGGCAGAGGAAATCACCCAGGAAACATTCCTGAAGGCAATGAATAATATTGAGAAATTTGACGGCCGGAAGGATATCCGCGCATGGTTATTTGTAATTGCGAAGAATACATATTTCCGCTATTGCAGACGAAACAAAATCTACGTGGGTGAAGAATTTTCAGAAATAATGCAGGATTCCATGCAGGATACATCCCCGGCAGTACTGGATCAGATCGTGCAGGATGAGACAGTTCGGAATCTCAAACGATATGCAGAACTGATACCGGAACCCTACAGGGAAGTATTTCATCTGCGGATATATGGTGAACTCTCCTTTGAGCAGATCGGAAAATGCTATCAGAAAAGTGCCGGGTGGGCAAGAGTAACCTACCACCGTGCACGCCAGATGATAAGAGCACAGATAAGTCAGGAGGAAAAGTAACATGGAAAAAATAAACTGCAACGTGATACAGGATATTCTGCCATTGTACATTGAAGATGCAGTAAGCGAAGATACAAAAGAACTTGTAGAAGAACATCTGCAAAACTGTGAAATCTGCCAGCGGGTATACCATGAGACAAAGGCAGACCTTGAAAATGATATGAAAATCTATGCGCAGACAAAAGAAAACAGCAATGAAGCAAATGACCTGAAGAATTTCAGAAAATTTTTAAAGAAAAAAAAGACAAAAACAATCCTGCTTTCCATAGCAGCAACCATAGTTTGCTTTTTGGCAGTGTTTACCTTTATGAATAAACATGTCACATATATCAACTACAAAGATGCCGGGATTACTATTGTTGAGGATAATAAAGATGAAGTAACATATAGAATGAATATAAAAGGAAATTATCGCTGGAAAACATCTTTGGACAGAGAAACAGGTGTAATGACTATCCATTTTGAACAGAGCTTGTGGGAAAAATATGTAAGCTGTATTTTTTATCCATATGATCAATTTCATGAGATTCTGAAGAAAGATGAGATAAAAGAAGTATATGTAGATAAGGATGGAACTACAACAACAATCTGGGAAGCACCGGAGGAAGAACAGAAGGCCTATTTATCTGAGAAACATACAGAACCGTTAGGATAAAATATTAGAACATTTTTCAAATATGTTCGAATATATGAAAGCGAATTTTATAGCAGTCCTATAGGTTATAAGGATTTACAAAGGGGGTGTCATGGAAGACAGCCTCTTTTTGTAATTGCCAATGGACATTCTCTTTCTATATGTTACAATAGAACAAGAATATGGAAAGAAAGACAGGAAATCTAACTATGAAAAAACAACTAAATTATGCAGATATCATAAAGGAAGCACTGATCCTGACAGGTGCGGTAGCGATCATTGCGGCAGCAGTTTATTTCTTTCTGGTGCCGAGCCATGCCTCTGTAAGCAGTATCTCCGGTCTTGGTATCGTGCTATCAAACTTTGTACCCTTACCACTGTCTGTGATCACCATGATTTTGAATGTGGTACTTCTGATCATTGGTTTCTTTACCTGCGGACGCGAATTTGGCGTAAAAACAGTTTACACCAGCATCGTTTTGCCCTTATTTCTCGGATTATTTGAGAAATTATTTCCGGATTTTGGCTCTATGACCAACAGTCAGGAACTGGATGTGCTGTGCTATATCCTGGTAGTCAGTGTAGGATTGAGCATTCTTTTTAACAGAAATGCATCCTCCGGCGGACTGGATATTGTGGCAAAGATCATGAACAAATATCTCCACATGGAACTGGGAAAAGCAATGTCTCTTTCCGGTATGTGTGTGGCTCTTTCCGCAGCGCTGGTATATGATAAAAAGACAGTGGTGCTGAGTATACTGGGAACATACTTTAATGGTATGGTTCTGGATCACTTTATCTTTGACCATAATATCAAGAGGCGTGTCTGCGTTATCACTCAGAAAGAGGAAGAACTGCGCAAGTTCATTATTGAAGATCTGCACAGCGGAGCAACAATCTATGAAGCAACAGGTGCCTATAATATGAAGAAACGCAATGAGATCATTACGATCGTAGACAAAACAGAATATCAGAAGCTGATGGCTTACATCAATCGTGAAGATCCAAAAGCCTTTGTGACAGTTTACAATGTATCGGATATGCGCTATCAGCCAAAGCTGTGATAAATACTATGGCAGGAAAACTGAGTGTATGATAAAATAGCAGAGTGATTATATAACCATAAAGAGATTATGGTAGAAAGAGGATAAAAGATGAAAAAAGGAAAAGGAATTGCCCTGCTTCCCATTGGTGTATTTCTTGTATTATACCTTGGACTGGGCATTTTGTTTGAGTATGTGATGGAAATCCCCATGGGATTTTATAATGTGCCTATTGTAGTAGCATTTCTGGCTGCGATCCTGGTTGCCTGTCTGCAGAACAGAGCACTGGATTTTGATAAGAAACTGGAGATCATGGCACAGGGAGTAGGGGATAAAAATATCATCACCATGCTTTTGATCTTCCTTGCAGCAGGTTCCTTTGTAGGGGTTGTGGGAAGAAGCAGTGCTGAGAGTGTTGCATATTGTATGCTGAGTCTGATACCTGCCAGATTTTCAGTTTCTGTGCTGTTTGTAGTTGCCTGTTTTGTGTCTGTGGCTATGGGAACCTCTGTGGGAACCATTACCCTTCTGACACCCATCGCAGCTGCAGTTTCCACAGCATCAGGATTTGATCTGGCATTTTGCGTGGCTTCTGTTATGGGCGGAGCCATGTTTGGAGACAATCTTTCTTTTATTTCAGATACGACGATTGCTGCATGTAATGGTCAGGGATGTGAGATGAAAGACAAATTCAGGGAGAACTTCTGGATCGCTCTTCCGGCAGCCGGCGCCACACTGATTTTAATCCTGATCCTGTCATTTCAGACAGAAATTCAGGGTCGTGTGCTCCAGCCCTATCATCTGACACAGGTAATACCGTATGTGCTGGTGTTGATCGGAGGAATTGTTGGAATCAATGTATTTGTGGTATTGCTGACAGGAATTGTATCCGGAGCATTTATCATGCTGATCGGAGGACATATCACACCTGTAGAGATCCTGAAAAATATGGGATCCGGTGTATCCGGAATGTTTGAGACCTGTATGGTGGCAATTCTGGTAGCAGCCATGTGTGCGCTGATCCGTGAATATGGTGGATTCGATGCGCTTCTTGGCTGGATACATAAAATTTTCCGCGGAAAGAAAGGCGGACAGCTTGGAATGGGACTTCTGGTAGGAACTATGGATATTGCTACTGCCAATAATACAGTGGCGATCGTCATGGCTAACCCTATCGCAAAGGAAATGGCAGAGGAGTATGGAATTACACCGAGAAAGACAGCTTCCCTACTGGACACTTTTTCCTGTGTTTTCCAGGGAGTGATTCCCTATGGTGCACAGATGCTGGTTGCAATCTCAGCAGTGAATGAACTGGGTGGTGAGATTTCTGCATTTCAGATCATGCCGAAATTATTTTATCCTATGTTATTGCTGCTCAGTTCTCTGATCACAATTATGAGGGGTTCAGACCGTACAGGAGCTTAAAAGATTCCCCCTGCCGGAAGCTATATTTTTTTCAATTTCTTTCAAAAAATACTTGACCTTCCTCCTTGTGGAAGCAGTATAAAGAAAGCACAGACAGGGCAGTAGAGTAGCGGATAGGCTGTATCTGCTGTCAGGAAAGCAAGAGGTAACAGAATGAAGATCAAACAGGTGGAAGAGCTGGTAGGCATCACCAGAAAGAATATCCGTTTTTATGAAGAGCAGGGTCTCCTGAATGTGGAGCGTGCAGAGAACGGATACCGGGAATATCATACGGCAGACATTGCCAGACTTCAGGAAATCAAATTATTCCGGAAGATGGATATTTCCATAGAAGAGATGAGAGCTCTTTTTGAAAAGAGGAAAAGCCTGCAGTTCTGTCTGGAACAGCACCTGAGAGAACTGGAACGCCGCAGGGAGGGCCTTGTGAAAATGCAGGAAATGTGTGAGCGCCTGATTACAGAGCATCAGTCCCTGGATACCTTAAATGCCGAGAACTGTCTGGAAGAAATCGAGCAGATGGAGAAAGAGGGTGCAAGGTTTATGGATATAAAGAAAACTGATATCCGTAAGAAAAGAAGGACAGGAGCGATCATTGGAGCAGTAGTCATGATCTTGCTTATGGGATTTGTGATAGGGCTTATGCTGTGGGCAAATACACAAGATCCCATACCGACCGGACTGCTGATATTCCTGATCGCCATACCGGTTGTGATCATCGGTGGAATCCTGGCAGCACTTGCAGGACGCATGAAAGAGATTGAAGGAGGAGAAGAGGATGAAGCTTCTAAGTATTGAATATATTCCGGGTGTAGAGTTTGAGGCACTGGGAATTGTAAAGGGAACAGTTGTACAGACAAAAAATGTAGGAAAAGATTTCATGGCAGGGATGAAGACTCTGGTAGGCGGAGAAATCACAGGATATACGGAAATGCTCAATGAGGCAAGACAGATTGCCACCAAGCGTATGGTAGATGAAGCCAAAGAGATGAATGCGGATGCTGTGATCGGTGTAAAATACGGCTCCTCCCAGGTAATGTCAGGGGCAGCAGAAGTTATTGCGTATGGTACTGCTGTTAAATACAAATAATAATCAGATAGATTTATGTGTTGCAGGAATGTCATTTTACACATTTAAGGCGTAAAGCAAACAGTAACAAGGAGCATAATCTGGCGCAGGTGGATGAGAGAATCCACTTGCGCTATTTTATTTTACAAGGTATATTTATCTTATAGCAATCCTCTAAAATAATGCATCTTAATCCAGCCCATCAGAGTGTGAAATCCTGCGTCAGATATCTTTGCCGTGCGTCAGCACGCCTGCAGATATCTTCCTTGTCTTTCGCACTCTGTTGAACTGTCTTAAATGCATTATTTACGAGGATTGCTATAGAAATATTTGTCTGTGTCTACAGCAGAGATGACGATTTATATGTAAAAAATAAAAAGGGGATAGAACATGTATTATACAGTTGGAGAAACAGCCTGCCGCCTGGGTGTTGCGGCATCTACACTTCGCTATTATGATAAAGAAGGACTTCTTCCCTTTGTGGAACGTTCCAGTGGGGGAATCCGTATGTTTAAAGAAAGCGATTTCGAATGGCTTTCCATCATTGAGTGTCTGAAAAAGGCAGATATTCCGGAAAAATTTCGAAATGTACGGGATAAGGCTAAAGGTGTTCAGTATATAGAAGAACAATAATAACCGTTGTGATAATGAAAGTAATCAATATTGTGTAGTCTGGAAGGAGCGTTACGGAATGAAGATAGAAGGAAATCAGAAAGAGCTAGATGCAATGGCAGAATTCCACAAGGGAAATAGAACAGAAGGTCTGAGGCTTCAGGAAGAATTTGCAGCGGAATTTCGTGAAGAATATAAGGATAAAGACCATTGTTCCTGTCAGAAAGCCTGCCGCTATCATGGAAATTGCAAAGAATGTGTGGCAATTCACAGAGCTCACCAGGAACATGTCCCTAATTGCATGCGTCCGCTGATCAATAAGAAATTGAAACTGCTGTCGGAACTGACAGAGCATACACTTGCAAATGAAATAGAAGCGCCACATGAGATTCTGAGAAAAAAATAAAAAATGACTTTTAGAGATAATCCAGTAAAGGGTTGTCTCTTTTTTTATTTTGATCAAAAGGGAAAATTTTTGTTTAAATTGCTATAAATATCAAAATGAAAATAGAAACTTAAAAATGTGTAATATATACAAAAATATAGTTGAAAAATTGTATATAAATTACAATATGCACATAAAACTGTCCTTTTTTGACAGTGAAAAAGGATAAAAATGACAGAACAGATTTAAGATTTCAGGATAGAATGAGATTGTAAAAAAGAACTGAGAACTGAAATCTCATAAAACGTATAAAAACTATCAGGAGGAGATAAGAGTATGAAAACACAGTGCCATAATCCGTATCTTCCGCTTTATGAGCACATCCCGGATGGCGAACCACATGTATTTGAAGACAGATTATATGTGTTTGGAAGTCATGATCTTGAGAATGGAAATGAATTCTGTGAACTTGATTATGTGGCATGGTCAGCACCAACTGATGATTTATCAGACTGGCGATATGAGGGTGTGATCTATCGCAAAGATCAGGATCCGTATAATACAGATTTTCTTCCTATGTATGCTCCGGATGTGGTAAGAGGACGAGACGGAAGATATTATCTGTACTATTGTGTGAAATTTCAGGATGCCATTCATGTGGCAGTGAGTGATGATCCGGCGGGAAAATATGAGTTTTACGGAAGAGTCCATTATAAGGATGGAAGAGTGATGTCCGATAACCAGACGTATGATCCATCTGTCATCTGCTCAGGAGAGGGAAATTTCCTATACTTTGGATTTGCACCATGCATGATCAATATTCCAAGGTATAAAGATCAGGATCTGCAAGGTGGCAGTGTTCTTCAATTAGAAGATGACATGCTGACTGTAAAAGAGGGACCAGTGGTAATTCTTCCAAGTCTGAAATATGGAAAAGGAACATCTTTTGAAGGAAACGAATACTTCGAGGGACCTTCCATTCGTAAGATAAATGGAAAATACTATCTGATTTATTCATCTGTCAATACGCATCAGCTTTGCTATGCAGTCAGCGATAAACCAATGGAAGGATTCACTTTTGGTGGAGTGATCATAAGCAATGGTGATGTGGGATACTGTGGACGAAAAGAAGAAGAAAAACTGATGTCAGTAGGCAATAATCATGGCGGTCTCGTAGAAGTCAATGGACAGTGGTACATTTTTTATCACAGACATACTTATTTAAATCAATATAATCGCCAGGGTTGCGCAGAGCGTATTTTCTTTGATAAAAATGGAAAAATTCCTCAGGTTACGATTACGACCAGCGGAATGAATCCTGAACCTTTATCGGGAAATGCATCTTATCCGGCAGTCTATTGCTGTAATCTGACAAATGGACATATGGGGGCGTTATCTTCATTGGGAAGAACCAATAAAGAAATTGATTTTCCATATATGACCTGCGAAGCCGGAGAGCGTTTTATCACAAATATAAAAGACAGAAACAGGATCGGATATAAATACATCAATCTGAAAGAAACAAAGAAAATTGAAGTGATATATCAGACGGATACAGATGGAGAACTGGAGATATATACGGAACTTGGAAAAGAATCGAAAGGTATCATAAAACTGGCTCCATCTACATGGTGGAAGGCAGCAGAAACAAATGTTTCATTTGAACATGACAGGGTTTTATATTTGGTATACAGAGGACAAGGTTCACTTTCTCTTATAACATTGAATCTTAAGAATTAATAAAATCTGTGAATGGATGAAATGTAGAAAAAATAGAGAACAATAAAAAACAAAATCAGACAAGGAGGAAGAAAATGAAAAACAAACGACCTACATGGAAAGAAATCATCGCATTTGCTGTAGGAGATGGCGGATGCAACCTGGTATGGACAACGATTGGTTCTTACCTGACACTGTATTATACAGACAGTGTAGGACTTGCAGCAGCGACAATCGGAACAATGATGCTTCTTACCCGACTGCTGGACGGAATTTCAGACCTTATTATGGGAAGTATTATTGACCGCACACACACAAGATGGGGAAAAGCAAGACCGTGGATCTTATGGACAGCATTTCCTATGGGCATTGGACTTGTGCTCATGTTCAGCATACCGAAAGGGCTGAGTGATGGAGGTAAATTAACGTATGCAGTTATTACATACATATTGATGGCAGTAGTTGTTTACACAGCATGTAATCTGGCATATAATACGTTACTTTCACTTGAGGCACCAAATCCCAAAGATCGTGTAACCATGAGTTCCATTCGTTTCTTTGTAACGATGTCAGTGGTACTTTTCATTAATTATAACTGCAACAATTTCGTTGCAAAATTTGGCTGGACAGGAATGGCTGTTATCTTTGGAGCCATCGCAATTATTTTGCTTTTGATTACATTTGCAGGTACACAGGAGCGTACAAATCTGGAGAAAAATACCGCTTCAGAAGCAAAAGAAAAAGTAAGTGTCGGGGAATCCTTCAAGTTACTTTTTAAGAATAAATATTTCTGGCTTCTAACGGTTGTATTTGTTGTAAATTATACAATTCTTGGCGTAAATAACGGACTTCGTATTTATTATGCGAGAGACGTACTTGGAAATGCCGGACTTATGGGAACTCTTACTTTATGCTTTATTCTCCCAAAACTGATCGGAAACCTGGTTTATCCATATATCAACAGAATGCTTGGAAAATGGAAAAGCATGATGGTTGGATACTGCATTGAACTTGCAGGTGTACTGATTATGGCATTCACCGAGACATCATTTACAACAGCAGTAGTAGGCCTGGTGTGCCTTGGAATCGGTGGTATTCCTCATAACGCAGGATTGTTTGCGATGGTAGCAGATGTTATTGACTACGGTGAGTGGAAAACAGGTGTACGTCTGGATGGAATGACAAACTCAGTTACGTCCTTCGGTATGAAAGTAGGTGCAGGTATTGGTTCCGCAATCGTAGGATGGGGACTTGCATGGGCTGCATATGACGGAAAACTGGCTGCTCAGACAGTAGCTACTGTTTCTGGAATCAAGACGGTATTTACCATGATTCCGGCAATCCTGATTGTAGTAGGAATTGTGGCATTATTCTTCTGTAACCTTGATAAAATCTATCCGCAGATTGCAAAAGGACTGGAAGAAAGAAGAGCAAAAGAAAATTAAATAAGAAGTCAAAAAACTCCCATAACCGGGAGTTTTTTGCTGTTCTTTTGCGTTACTGTGTATAGAGTGAGCAGTAACTCTCTTTTACTGTACAAAGTCGGAGAATGTCAGCTATAATAAGGATAATAATTAAGATAAAAAGATGGTTCAGAATAAAAGGATGAAGGTAAGTGGGGTAAAATAAAGACATGGCATTTTCAATTTATGAGTCGATCAGCAATAATCAGACCATTCCGGTAAATGTATTTGTTGTTTCTATTCAGGGCAGTACATTCCATTGGCATAATGAATATGAACTGGTCGGGGTTTTAAAAGGAAGTATTGTTCTCAAAGCAGGATCAGAAGAAATAAATTTAAAGTGTGGGGATATTTTTCTGATCAATCCGAATGTGATCCATTCAATCAGAGAATGTGAGAATGAACCAAATTTGTGTATGTTTGTGCAGATGAGCCGGGAATTATTTGCACTGGAAGAACAGGAAAACATAGAAACCAGATTCTATCTGGATAGCACAAATGATGAAATACCGGAGTGTGGTTTTGCATATTTCTTTAAGAAAATGGCAGAACTTGTATATGAATCTATGAGTGAAAATAAACATAAACAGCTTAGAGTCCGGGCACAGGTATGTACATTGATCGCGGATTTATTTGATTATGTTGTATATGATGTGCGGTTTGGTGACCTGGCAACACGAAATGATCAGGAACTTACAGTAGCTATTATAGAATTTCTGGAACAGCATCTGGAGGAAGAAAATATTACAGAACTAACCTGCAAAAAGTTTGGCCTTAGCCGCAAATCTCTGGACCGAAATCTGAAGATGACGTTGGGCTCGACGGGAAAAGAAATGATTGAAAATCTCCGGGTGGAAAAGGCAAAGAATTTACTGAAAAATACAAATAAAAACATGAATTATATTCTGGATGCCTGCGGATTTGGTTCAGAAAAAACATTTTATCGGGTGTTCAGAGAGGAAACAGGAGTGACACCTAATGTATTTCGGCAAAAAGGGCAGGTCGATCACTATGATCAGGCGCTTAAAGGCTATCTAGATTATGAAACTACAGAGGTGAAGAAACTTTTAAAGGCAATCCTTGGGAAATAATGAAGATATTACTGTTTATTCTGCTCCCGACAACGTGCTATACGTTGGTGGTGAACAACAAAAAGTATAAACATGGAAAGATAAGCAGGAAAGGATGATTGTGAATAAATATGATATCTGATTGGAAGGATTATCGTTTATCTTACACAAAAAAGGCAGAAGAACTTTTAAGAGGGCTGACTCTGGAAGAAAAAATTTCCCTGATGAGTGGTTCTCAGACCAGAGAAGAGGTAAGAGGAGCGATTCAGAAAAAAATAAAAATGCATTATAATGAAATCCCTTATCGTGCAGGTGGAATAAAAGAAAAAGGAATTCCGCCTATGTATTTTGCAGATGGAACAAGAGGAGTTGTCTGTGGCAGAGAAAAATCGACCTGTTTTCCGGTAGCTGCTATGAGAGGCGCAACTTTTAATACGAAACTGGAAGAACAGGTTGGAGAGGCAATCGCTGAAGAAGCGATAGAAGCAGGAGCAAATCTTTTTGGAGGTGTATGTGTAAATCTGCCGTATCATCCAGGCTGGGGAAGAGCGCAGGAAGTATACGGGGAGGATACCTTCCTTCTTGGTGAAATGGGGGCTGCACTGATAAAAGGAGTACAGAAAAAAGGTGTGATTGTCTGTGTGAAACATTTTGCTTTTAACTCCATGGAAAATTCGAGATTTAAGGTATCTGTAAAGTGTAGTAAAAGAACTGAACAGGAAGTTTTTCTGCCACATTTCAGACGTTGTGTGGAAGCTGGTGCGGGAGCTTTTATGAGTGCTTATAACAGTTACCAGGGAGAGCTATGTGGTCAGCAAGATTACCTGTTAAATCATGTTTTGAAAGATAAGTGGGACTTTGACGGGTTTGTTCTCAGTGATTTTGTATGGGGAATCAAGGACACTGTAGCATCTGTTAATGGTGGTCTGGATATGGAAATGCCAATTACTCATTATTATGGACAAAATTTGCTGAAAGCGGTAAAAGCCGGGAAAGTAAGTGAAGATACGATTAACCGGTCTTCCCTTAGAATCCTGCGCACATTGCTAGCACATCAGTCTGAAATTGACAGGAATCATGGGAAAACAGATTATAAAAAACACCAGGAACTTGCCTTACAGTGTGCGCGGGAAGGAATCACACTTTTAAGAAACAAGGATCATGTTTTACCAATTGACTGTACAGATAAACGAAAGAAAATAGTAGTCCTTGGATATCTGGCAGATTGTGAAAATATAGGTGACAGAGGTTCCAGCCAGGTATACGCGCCGTATATTATTACTTTGTTGCAGGGACTTACACAATATGGTGCAAATGCGGAAATCGTCTATTACGGAGGAGAAAGTCTGAATCATTGTAAAAGGCTGGCAAAGGAGGCGGACGCAGTTCTGATCGTGGCCGGAAATGACTATATGGATGAAGGAGAATGCATTGCAAAAGAAGCAGATGATGTTTCAACAGACAGAGCCGGAGGTGACCGAACAGAGACTATCGGGCTGAAACAAAAGGAACTTTCTATCATAGAGAGTATCAGTGAACTGCGTCAGGATGCGATCGTAATACTGGTAGGTGGAAGTACAATTATGGTCGATTCATGGAAAGAAAAGACAGGTGCGATTTTACTGCTGTATTATCCGGGAATGGAGGGCGGAACAGCTCTTGCAGAGACGATTTTCGGAAAAAATAATCCGAGTGGAAAGTTGCCATTTACAATACCTGAAAAGGAATCAGACTTGCCGGAAATGAACTGGGATACAGATGAAATATGGTATGATTATTACCATGGATATACGTTGTTAAATAAAATGCACAGGACACCGACTTATCCATTTGGCTGTGGTCTGTCATATACAGAATTTGAGCTTCAAAACGGACGGGGATGGGCTGATTCAGAGAATTTTTATGGAGAGATTACGGTTACTAATATTGGAAAAAGAGAAGGGGCAGAAGTGATACAGATGTATATAGGAACTCTGAACTCTGTAGTAGAAAGACCGGAATATACATTACAGGCATTTCAGAAAATATTCCTGAAACCAGGAGAAACACAGAAAGTTACACTGTCATGTAAAATAAGTGCTCTGGATTATTATGATGAAGAAACGAATAAATTTGTTCATGAAAATACAGATTATGTGATATACTTGGGAAATAGCAGTGACAGGAATACATTAAAGAAATATAAAGCTATTTATCGTTGCTATAAATAAACATGAAAGGTGTACCATTATGGATAAAAATACAAATCAAGACAAAGGCCTTCAGGGAAATGAGAAAATAGAGCAGGCGATTGAGGCTTTGCAGCAGGAGGCAACACAGGAATTACTGGCTCATGCTTTGACGGTAATACGCAGACGAATGAAAGAAGACGGTCAGTTTATTCTTGCGGTAGAACCACCAACAGGAGATAATCAGCTTAGAATTGGTACAGTAAAAACTGGTGATAATAAAGTATGGTGGGCAGCTTTTACCAGCTTTGAAGAAGAACTGAAAGGTGGCGGAAGTGTACAGTCTACATTCCTGACAGATATCAGCCAGTTTTTCAATTCTGCATTACAAGTAAATGAGATTGAAGGAATCATCCTCAATCCATGGAATCGCACAATCATGTTGGATAAAAACCTGATTAATATTATTTTGGGGAACGTATGAGAATTGCATTAATTTCTGGAAGTGCTATAGGAAAAAGAAATCCTCGATTTTGTCATGTGAAAATGATGAGAAAATCGAGGATTTTTTGCTTAAGATCAACAATAAGTACTATTTAGACGTTTCCATTCTTTTCAGTTCAGGCAGTATCGTAATCAGCATAGTGATAAAGCATAAGGAGCCACCGATCACATTAGATACCGGTTCAGCCATAAACACGCCATCTGTGCCCATGTGTAATCCATAGGGCAGGAAATAGGTCAGTGGAACCACAATAAATACTTTACGAAGCAGGGAGAAAAAAATCGCCTGCTTTTTTTTATTTAATGATTTAAATACTGTCTGACCAATATACTGCAGATCCATAAAAATAAAGGCTGCAAAGTAAAGTTTCAGTGCAGGAACTGCGTCCTTCAATAGCAGTTTGTCAGAGCTGAAGATTCCAATGAGAAATTCAGGCGCAATAAGAATAAGGCTCCACACAATTCCCGTATAAACCAGAACCATAATGATCAGAACTACACTTGCCTTTTTTACCCTGTCAGGTCGTCTGGCTCCGTAATTATAGCTGAGGACAGGAGAGGTTCCCTCATTGATCGCATGGATAGGCGTCTCCACCATCTGGCGAACACTGGATATAATAGTCATGACAGAAATATAAATATCACCGCCTGTCACTGAGAGAACATTATTGCAGCAGATACTTACCAGACTGTTGGTTAGCTGCATGATAAATCCGGCAGACCCCAGGCTGATGATATCCCTGGCATGTCTGGTGCACTCAGAAATCTCATTTATATGAAGCCATCTTACCTTTAATTCTGATTTCCCATGAAGAAAATAAAATACAAGCAAGGCGGAGAGAATCTGAGAGATCACAGTAGCAATGGCTGCACCCTTAATCCCCATATCCAGAACAAAAATAAAAACCGGATCAAGAATAATATTTGCCACTGCACCGACTGCCACTGACAGCATACCGATAATGGCATAGCCCTGTGCATTAATAAATGGGTTCATTCCTGTTGCAATCATGGAAGGAAGAGTACCCAGAAGGTAGATCATCAGATATGGATACGCATAAACCAGAGCATCATCCGAAGCACCAAACAGAGTTAGTAAGGGTCTGGCAAAAAGAAATCCGACCAGCATCAGCACAGCAGCACTTCCGCATAACATTGTGAATGCGGTATTCATGATCATATCAGCAGTTCTGGAATCTCCTTTCCCACGGTTGATGGAGAAAATCGGGGAACCTCCCGAGCCAAAGAGATTGCTGAAAGCTGTGATGATCATGATGATCGGAAAGCATAAGCCCACAGCACCCAGTGCTGTTGTACCCACATCCTGGATTCTGGCAATATAGATACGGTCTACAATATTGTATAAAAGATTCAATATCTGAGCCACCAGCATGGGAATGGCGGCATTCAGAATATTACCGGTTACAGTTCCTTTTTCAAAATCGATACGTTTCATTGCAAATTCCCTCACATAATCTATAGCAGTCTGCTATAAAAATTTCAGATATAAGTATATCACAAAGTAAATAAAAAGCTATCCTGATGTTATAGTATTTCGGTTATGAGCAAGTAGCGAAGCGGATTGCGAATAAAAAAGCATTTTTCATCCATACTATTTTCATGTAACAAAATACAGTATTTCTTAAAAAAGGAGACAACA
Source organism: Blautia sp. HCN-1074 (assembly GCF_037890165.1). Taxonomy (NCBI): domain Bacteria; kingdom Bacillati; phylum Bacillota; class Clostridia; order Lachnospirales; family Lachnospiraceae; genus Blautia; species Blautia sp. HCN-1074. The sequence continues at coordinate 25,107 of NZ_JBBKBP010000032.1, read as the reverse complement.
GACTATGATTTTAAAAGAAAAGGAACGTTCAGTAATCGAAGATCTTCAGACACAAGAGAAAAGCTGTGTGGAAAAGTATGGAAAATACGCAGAACAGGCCAGGGACCCGGAGCTTAAAAATCTTTTCCGGAATATCCAGCAGGAAGAACAGAAGCATTATGAGTCTTTGTCAATGATTCTTTCAGGTAGTGTGCCTGAATGTAACTGTAATGACAGATCAGGCAAAGACTATCAGCCAAAAGCAGTCTATACAGCCATGAGTTCACCGGAAGATAAACAACACGATGCGTTTCTTGCAACAGACTGTATTGGTACAGAGAAGCTGGTGTCAGGAACATACAATGATGATGTATTTGCCTTTGGCGATAGTGGTGTACGCAAGCTGTTGGCTGATATACAGATTGAGGAGCAGAATCATGCGGAGATGCTGTATAAGTATAAAACAGTGAATGGAATGGCATAACAGCGAAAAGCATTCATTTATTAAAGTTCTGCCCGTATTTTTCCCGATACTGCCGCAGAGTCATTCCTGTATATTTTTTAAACACTTTTCCCAGATGACTCTGAGAGGAAAATCCCAGATAAGTGGCGATTTCAATATAAGAATAGGGGGAATAAGCCAGAAGATTCCTGGTAAGCTTTACCTTTTCCTGTAAAATGAAGTCCGTAAGAGTAATGTTTTCACATTGCCTGAATAGTTCAGAAAGATAATTCGCATTCAGATGCAGATACTCTGCAATATTCTGGATGCGGATTTTTTCGTGTAAATGTTTAAAAATGTAATCTTTGGACTGTTCCACCCAGATATTTTTGGAGGCAATATCAGAAGAAACTTTTTTTTGCTGACGGATTTCGGCAACTGCTTTGATATACTCCATCTGAAACTGGCGGGCCAGATTCACGGTTACTACAGGATCCGTCATTTCTTCTATTTTCTGTATAAAAATATCGCTCATAGAGAAAGCTATTTCCGGCAGCAGACCGCCGCGGATCGCAGCGCGGCTGGCAAGAGTCATGAGAACAATTGACAGATTCTTGCTATTTCTCAATGCGTCTTTGGAAAGAGTTCCAAGTTTTCCTATATAATCTTCGCTGATACTTTTGCGGTACATTTCCATATCTCCGTTCTCAATACTTAAGGATTCGCGGATTTCCTGGTCATAGGGATTATGCGGCTCGTCCATTTCCTGGCGCTCGAAAACAAGTGCAGAATAATTACACATAATATCATAGTCTTCTGCCTTTTTCACGCAATTAGAAGAAATGAGATCATCCCGGATAAGAGGAGATTCACTGAACAGATTATGGGCCAGAAGCACATTGGAGCAGAAATAATAAAAATTGTAGCAGAAGACAGGAGTAAGATCTTTCTGTGCCAGGAAAGGCAGGTTTATATGTAAATTCGTCTGTATAAAGGACGAAAACACTACAGGTCCAATGAGCAGATATTTCTTTCCTGCAGCAATGTATGCGTAAAAAATCTGCTGGTCAGCAGTTCCGGCAGAGAAGATAAGAGGATTGTTGGCAAGATTGAAAGTATCTTCTGCATTTAAAATAGAATCCGTAAAAACAGAAAATGGCAGATATTCATCGCTTATATCTTTACGTGCACAGACAACTTCCGGCTTTGTCTGTGAAGATAAAGTGTCTGTCCAGTTTTTTATAATTGTATGTAATTCATAGGAAATATGCTGCATGAGATAATCTATATTAAAATTCATGGCGGATTCCTCCTGTTATTAACGAAAGCGATATAAAAGGGAACATATATAAGTATTTATATCATAACATATTTGCCGTGAAAAGTGATAAAAAACTGAGAATTATAATATAAAATTCGCATTTTCACAGATAAAATAATGATTGAAAAATAAAGAGCGCGCGAAAGTAAATTGATATCGGAAAGACGTTTCCGGATATGTAAAATTTATACCAATATCAGGGAGGAAAACATGAAAGTAAAAGGAGTCAATCTTGGAAACTGGCTGGTACTTGAAAAATGGATGAGTCCGTCTTTGTTTGAGGGCACAACAGCAGAAGATGAATACTATCTGCCCACACAGCTCTCCAAAGAAGTCTACGAAGCAAGAATCAAGATCCATCGTTCTGAGTACATTACAGAAAGAGACTTCACAAGAATTAAATCCATGGGAATGGATGCAGTAAGAATCCCGGTTCCATATTTCATTTTCGGTGACAGAGAACCATTCATTGGATGTATTGAAGAATTGGACAAAGCATTTAACTGGGCTGAGAAATACGGTCTGCAGATTCTGATCGATCTTCATACAGCACCGGACAGCCAGAATGGATTTGACAATGGTGGAATCAGCGGTGTATGCAAGTGGTCACAGGAGCCGGACGAAGTGGAATTCGAACTTACAGTACTGGAAAGACTGGCAGAGAGATACGGAACAAGAAAAGGATTGTGGGGAATTGAAATCCTGAACGAGCCAATACTGGAAGATATGTGGGAATCCATGAAGGTTACAGAGCGCTATCCTGCAGTTGATCCTGAGAAAGCCAAAGGAACAAAACCAAATACAATGGAATTCATCCGTGGTTTTTATCTGGAAGCATACGAAAGAATTCGCAGACATATGCCGGAAGACAAATATGTGGTATTCCATGATGCATTCTGTTTAAAAGCATGGAAAGATTTTATGCGTGAAGATAAGTACAAGAACGTAGTTCTGGATACTCACCAGTATCTGATGGTTGCAGAAATGAAGGGCTGTGAGCAGACTGTAGAAGAGTATGTGAAATATGTAAAAGAGCTGAAAAAAGACATCGCAGAAATGCAGGAATACTTCCCGGTAATCTGCGGCGAGTGGTGCCTGTTTAACTCTCTTGCAGTTGGATGCGATACAAAGGGCGGACAGACAGTTCTCAACGGTGTAGAAGGCATGGCACAGGAAACAGTAAGTGCTGAGAAAAAGAAGAAAATCTACAACGCAGTTGCTGAGGCACAGCTTGACGCATGGAACGCAGGAAGCGGATATTTCTACTGGAGTTACAAGCTTCTTACAGATACAGTAAACACACCTGGCTGGGTAGGCTGGGACAGCTGGGATTTCGGCAGATGTGTGGACTTCGGATGGTTTCCGATTGAGAAATAAGAACAGATTTATTGAAAAGTAAAGAGCACCTGTTGTGATGAGAATGAAAAAATTACAACAGCATACAGGGAGAAAAGATTATGAAGAACGTAAACATGAATCCGGATGCTAAGCTGTCTTTCCTTGAGAGATTTGCTTATGGTATCGGCGACTATGCAGGAAACCTGGTGTACTCTGCAATCAGTGCATTCCTGCTGGTATATTACACAAACGTAATTGGTGCAAGTGCAGCGGCAGCAGCATCTATCATTGCAATTTCCAAATTCCTGGATGGAATTTCTGACCTTGCAATGGGTTACATCGTAGACCATACACACAGTAAATGGGGAAAAGCCCGCCCATGGATCGCAAGATTATGTATTCCGCTGGCAGTATGTACAGTTTTAATGTTCAGCGTACCGTCTGCATTTGCAGGAAAAGTGCAGATCGCATATATGTTCCTTACATATAACCTTGTTTCCACAATCTTCTATACAGGTATTAACGTTCCATATGCAACTATGCAGGGACTGATGACAATGAACCAGTATGAAAGAGGACTTCTCGGAAACTTCCGTAACCTTCTGGCTACAGCCGGAACTATGACAATCAACACAGTTGTTCTGAAAATGACAGGCTTCTTCGGTGGCGGAGATGCTTACACTCAGAAGGGCTGGACAATGACTTTTGTAGTACTGATGATCGTATTTATCGTACTGAATATGTTCATGTTCTTTGTATGCCAGGAACGTGTACATGAAGAAAGCGCAGAAGGCGGCCAAAATCAGGTTTCCTTTATAAAAGGTCTGGAAGGTCTTTTCAAAAATAAATACTGGCTGTTAATGGTAGTAAGTCTGTTCGCTATGTACTTTATGATGTCCTGCTTCTTTGGTTCAGCAGTATACTTCACAATGTACAATATGGGAAATGACGGATACTATGCAATGGTATCCAACCTTCTGTCAATTGCACAGATCGTAACTCTGTTCATCACACCATTCCTGATGAAGAAGATCAGTAAACGTTACCTGTTTATGGGGGGAATGGCAGTTGCAACTGTAGGTTTCGTACTGTCAGGACTGACAACTTCCTACTCTCTGATCTGCCTTTCTTCCGTTATCAAAGGTATTGGATTCGGATGCGGCGGAGCAACTATGTTTGGATGCCTTCAGGATGCGATCACATATGGTGAATGGTATAATGGATACGGCACAGCAGGTATGGGAAATGCAGCTTCTTCCTTCTGTATGAAAGTTGGTTCCGGTGTGGGAACAGCAGCACTTGGCTGGATCCTTGCAGCAGGTGGATTTGACGCACAGCTTAAGGTTCAGAGCGCGTCTGCACTGTCCTCTATTTCAATCGCATTCGCATGGGTACCGGTGATCACATGTGTAATCTGTGTAATCTGCATGGCATTCTTCAATGTAGATAAATACTATGCAAAAGTAGTGGAAGATCTGTCTCAGGGTAAACACAGAGGCGAATAATAGTAGCAGGATAACAAATAAATTGCATCATTTCTATAGCAATCCTCTCAAATGTATTGTTTATGAGGATTGCTGTAAATAAACATAAGCTAACAGTAAAAAGGATGTCGGATTTGCTCCCGGCATCCTTTTTATATGTGGTCATACAGGATAAAATAGTATAAAAAAATGTCAAAATATTTTATTGAAACTCCCCGTGATTTTGTTATGATATAGTAAGATTATGTCGGCAGAAGGTCAGTACGATACTTTGATATATAGTGAATCAGAGACAAAATTCAGAAAGGGGATTTTTACATATGTATACAGGAAACTATGAATGTCTGGAATTATTTGTAAAACCAGAAGCCGGAAAAAAAGGTAGTGTGAGCCTGAAGAAGATAAAAGAAAACAAAACAGAAATAAAAGAACTGCAGCATATCTATGGGAACTGGATCAAGTTCCAGACAGATAAAGATACAGAATACGAGATTACTGCACAGGACTGCACCATTACCTTTGCTTATTTAAGCGAATGTGAAAATATCCTGAAGAATGGAATTTGCGTACTGAATACCACAGACAATTTTAAAGCAATGAATAAAGAAGAATTTTTTAAATTCATTGACACTCCGTACAGAGAGCAGTTTCATTTTTCGCCGGTTGTGAACTGGAACAATGATCCGAACGGACTTTGCTGGTTTAAGGGTTATTATCACCTTTTCTACCAGCTGAATCCTTTTAAACAGGAGTGGAATAATATGTACTGGGGACATGCAGCAAGCAGGGATCTGGTGCATTGGATACATCTTCCGGTTGTGTTAGAGCCTCAGGAAGAAATCCTGGATAATCTTGCGATTAAAGGTGGTGCTTTCTCCGGAAGTGCACTTCCGATGGGAGATGAGGTGTACTTCTATCTCACAAGACATATCGGACCTCAGGATGACGGATGGGATACTATTCAGTATCAGACAATGACAAAGAGTAGTGATATGATTCATTTTGAGCCGGAAAAAGAGATTATCAGGGAGAAACCGGAAGGTACTAACTATGATTTCCGCGACCCGAAAGTAATTAAGATCGGTGAGAAGTATTATATTGTATTAGGTGCATGCGTAGATGAAAAAGGAACATTTCTTCTGTATGAATCTGAAGATGCAGAGAACTGGAAATACAGATGTCCTCTGATTACAGAGAAAACAAAGATTAGAACCATTGAGTGTCCGGACTTTTTCCCACTGGATGATAAATATGTAGCTATGGGAGCATGGATGAGTCATTATGATGAATATGGAAGATTCCAGCAGTGCAGATATTACGTGGGAGACTGGAGTGGTGATGCAATGGATGTCCATACGCAGCAGTGGGTGGATTTTGGAAGCAACTGCTATGCAGCGCAGAGCTTTCAGCATGAAGATCGCAGGATCCTGATCGGTTGGATCAGTGATTTCTATGGAGAGCATATTGCTACAGAGCCGGGAGCTTATGGAAGCATGACGCTGCCAAGAGAACTCCATGTGAAGAATGAACATGTATATACAAAACCTGTAGAGGAAGTTTATACTCTTCTGGGTGATACAGTATATGAAGACACAGGCAGTGAAATCAAAGTCGGCTCCATTGCAGATAACAGATATTATGCATCTGTATCATTTGGAGAAACAGGAGATTTCAACATTCTTCTTGGTCAGGATGGGGATAAATCCATCAGTCTGACTGCAGAAGGGGGAAAAGTATTCTTTAAAATGGCCGGTGTGAAGAGTGATAAGGTACAGTTTGTTTCTTCTGTGGAGAAATGCAGAAATGCAGAAATTTTTGTAGACGGAAGAACAATTGAGGTATATTTAAATGATGGAGAAGATGTTGGAACCAGACTGTTCTACAATAGTAACAGACAGGGGATGTTCTGCCTGAACAGTGAAAAAGATGCGCAGGTGAAAATTTGTGAAATGAAATCCATCTGGAAATAAATCAGAAATTTCAGAAATCGGAATCTCAGATTTTTTCGAATATCTGTTTAACTTATGAAAACGTTATAGAAATATAGAGGATGGGAGTAAATAGAAATGACCACATCTATGATAAAGGGTAATCCACTGAAACTGATGTTACAGTTTGCGTTTCCTTTATTATTAGGAAACCTGCTGCAACAGACCTATAATATTATTGACGCTGCGATTGTAGGCCAGATCCTTGGGGCAAAAGCACTGGCAAGTGTAGGAGCCAGCAGCAGTATACAGTTTCTGGTACTTGGATTCTGTATGGGAAGCTGTACAGGTTTTGGCGTTCCTGTAGCTAAATATTTTGGCGCGGAAAAGATAGAGAAAATGCGGGATTATATCTTTAATGGAGCTGGGTTATGTGCAGGAATTGCAGTGATTCTTACAGTATTATGCAGCGTTTTATGTCCTCAGATATTACATATTCTATCAGTACCGGAGGACATTTATGACAATGCATATAGTTATCTGCTGATCATTTTCCTGGGGATTCCCTTTACGATTTTATATAACTATCTGTCCAGTATTTTGAGGTCAGTGGGAGACAGCAGGACACCGTTTATATTTCTGGCGTTATCTGCTGTTCTGAACATTTTTCTGGATTTATTCTGTATTGTAGTGCTGAAACTTGGATGTGCCGGAGCTGCCATTGCAACAATTTCCGCACAGGCGATCAGTGGAATCTTGTGCCTTATTTTTATCATCTGCAAGATGAAACTCCTGTGGCTTAAGAAAGAAAACAGGGCAATAAAGGGGGATGCAGTAAAGGAACTTCTGGCAATGGGAATGCCTACGGGACTTCAGTTCTCCATCACAGCTATCGGAAGTATGGTTATGCAGTCTGCTAATAACGGGCTTGGAAGTACTTATGTATCCGCATTTACGGCAGCAATGAAGATCAAGCAGTTTACCATGTGTCCATTTGATGCTATCGCAACATCTGCATCTGTATTCTGCAGTCAGAATCTTGGAGCAGGACAGTCTGACAGGATTAAGAAAGGATTGCGCTGTGGTATTACAGTGGGAGTAGGATATGGTATTGCGGCGGGAATTTTACTGATTTTTGCAGGGCGTACACTTTCTATGCTGTTTGTTGGAAAGAGTGCGGTGGCAGTTTTGGATGCCTCTGCCAAATACCTCAGATGTATGGGATTTTTCTACTGGAGTCTTGGTATTCTCAATGTTGCCCGTATGGTAACCCAGGGACTTGGATATTCAGGCAGAGCCGTTTTCTCCGGCGTAACAGAAATGATTGCCAGAACAGTTGTCTGTCTTGGATTTGTAGGAACTTTTGGCTTTACAGCCATCTGTTTCGCAGACCAGACCGCCTGGGTCACAGCAACCTGTTATATTCTTCCAACATGCCTGTGGTGCATCCGAAAGTCTACAAAAATGCTTGCATCTATAGCAGTCCGAGTAAATAATGCATCTTAAGCGAATTAAGTAAGTCCCCTGCGGGGGGGGGCATATCCGCTTGACTCCAGCCCATCAGAGTGTGAAATTCTGCTGAACTGTCTTAAATACATTATTTATTAGGACTGCTATAATAAAAGTATAACAAAATAAGAAAACAGCTATGCAAGAGCAGTAGATAAAAATATCTGTACTCTTCATAGCTGTTTTTATGTATGGTTTATATATGGTAAAGCTATTGACTATATGGATATCAGGTTAAAAGAGCTTTTGCTCAGAGGCTTTTTTATCTGTAAATGGTCCTGCAACAGTTTTCACATCTCTGTGATTTCCAAAGAAATCCTGATTAAAGATAATCGGGCTTCCGTCAGGATTTTCGTATTTCTGCTCCGGTTCGAATGCCATACCAAGTGTTTCAGTTGAGATGATACCGTCGGTTTCTTCTTTGATGATATCATACAGATTGGTCTTCAGATACCAGCCATCTTCTTTCTTTTCGACAGAGATATCTACAGTGTGTTCTGCATCTGTGACTGCATCTGTTTCTTTTTCCCATGCACGTGCTCCGTTGAAATAGAGATTGCCGGATGCCCATACAGGAAGGTGATCATAATAGCAGTTACCTGTTGTTTCAGAACCCATTCCGCAGTAACCTTCAAACTGTCTGTTCCACTCTTCAAAGGTTGGATACCCGTTAAATCTGAAGGTTCCGGTGAGTACATTGCAGTCATCCCACATATTTCCGTTGCCGCCCATAAGATCAGCCAGCTCCTGCATACAAGGACGGATCGGTTTCTGAACGAAGATGTTGTTGTAGAATCTGTCATCTCCATGAAGGATGGTCATAAATCCTGCAACCTGAGTTCCGTGTTTGGTGTGATATGGAGTATATCTCGGAGATGGAATATCAGGTGCACCGTTGTCTGTACCGATACCAACAGAAACGAAGCCGCCGCAGATCAGGTTATGTACAAGGGCAACGCCTTGGGTTGCAATTTTCAGTGCACGGTCAGACAGCAGGATATTGTGGTCGATCAATGTCGGACCATGGGAAACCTCAACGAAGATATCTTCTCCTACGCTTGTGACGGCGTCATCGCCTGCTTCGAAATCATTTGGAAGAGCATTGTCATGGAAGAGATTTCCTGTAACGCGGGTTCCCTGTGCCTGCCAGTCAAGCCACAGACCACGGGTGCAGTTATGTATATGGTTGCGGCGGAAAATAACATCGATAGCGGCATGCATTTTGATACCGCCGATCTCTGCTCCTGCCAGATTCTGCTTGTTGTTAATGTGGTGGATATGGTTGTCTTCAATAACAGAGAATACGCCTCCAAGATGTCCTACAATACCTGTCTGGCCGCAGTCATGAATCTCACATCTGCGTACAATATGGGAACCAATATGCTCCTTATCCCATCCTTCATAGGAAGCCTGACAGATGCAGTCGCGCTCTGTCTGAGTTCCGTCTTTGTATTTCCATTTTAACCATTTGTTATCATTTTCCGGCTGCAGATATTTACCAAGAGAAATACCGCTGCATTTGGATTCATAGATTTCACAGTCTTCGATGATCCATCCTTTGGACCAGTGAGGACCGACCATTCCCTCCTGATAAGCAGTAGGAGGGGCCCACTGAGTAGCAGCCTGACTGATACGGAAACCGGAGAGAGTGATATATCCGATTCCTTCACTTCCCGGATAGAAGCAGTTTCTTCTTACACTGATCTCAACATTTTCTTTATTAGGATCTTTTTCATGGAAGTTTGCATAAATAATTGTCTGATTATTGGCTTCATCCTGTTCCGCGTACCATGTATATACAGAGAAATCAGGATCCCATGAGATAGTACTTTTCTGTGGATTTTTAACTTTATCCAGAGTGGTTACCTCATACATGGATTTCTCATTCAGATATACATCTCCTGTATGAGCAATAAATGTAGCGATAAACCAATCTCCGGATACCAGGGTAGTAAATGGGTTATAATCACCGAAGATTCCGTTCGGAATGATTGCTTTCCATACAGTGCCTTCTATATTTTCCCAGTCTTTGACAGCTTCACTTCCTGTAATGTGTGCCTGTCCTTTTATTGCAGAACGGTAGGTGATACGCTTGTCTGGCGTTCCTGCGTGAATCGGATTAACTGCTTCACGGTATAATCCCGGTGCAACGATGACTTCATCTCCCGGAAGTGCCTTTGCAGCGGCCTCCTGAACAGTTTTGAATGGATTTTCTTTTGTTCCGTTTCCGGTCTGGATCACGGATGCATCAACGTAAATAATCATTATAAAAACCTCCCGGCCTTCTGGCTTGAATCCTTCTATTTGCGGGCGAAATGCCCATAAAATATGTAATTCAAATGTAGCATGTAAATATGTAGCGAAACAATGGAATCCTGTGTCATTTTATATGAATTTTGTTACAATTATTACTGTTCACTTCATTTTCAGTTTACTTACAGAATCTGATATTGGTTGCTTCTTAATGGGATACGCTTTATTCCTATTATTAATAATGTTCGAAAAAAATTCACAAAAAACATCTTGACCATCAAAGAAACACAAGTTATAATCCCCTATATAAAAATTTTCGTGCAAAGAGCAGACAATGGGGTCTGAGAAAGAATCCCATTGCCTGCTCTTTTTTGCGTACTACGAAGATTTTTTCATATTATAATCCGCACAATTCGAGAGGAGGAATATCATGAGGCTGAATCCCAAAGAACAGGAAAAATTAATGCTTCATATGGCAGGAAATCTTGCAAAAGAGAGAAAGGAAAGAGGTCTGAAACTGAATTACGTGGAGGCACTTGCGTATATCAGTTCTGAACTCCTGGAGCTTGCAAGAGATGGTAAAACAGTGGTAGAGCTGATGCAGCTTGGAACCAAGATCCTTACAAAGGATGACGTAATGGACGGTGTTGCTGATATGATCGGTGAAGTCCAGGTAGAAGCAACATTCCCAGATGGAACCAAGCTTGTGACAGTACATAATCCAATTCAGTAAGGAGGAAAATGAGCATGAAAATCGGTGAAATTATGGCCGCAGATCGTGAGATCACACTTAATGAAGGCAAGAAAACAGTGACAGTAACAGTGGCAAATAAAGGCGACAGACCGGTTCAGGTCGGTTCTCATTTTCACTTCTTTGAAGTAAATAAATGCCTTTCTTTTGACAGGGAAAAAGCCTATGGATATCATCTGGACATTCCTTCGGGAACATCTGTAAGATTTGAGCCGGGTGAAGAAAAGGAGGTTCAGCTTACAGAAATGGGCGGCAGACAGAGAGTATTCGGACTGAATGACCTTACCCGCGCACAGGCAACTGACGATACAAAAGCAGCATCCATGGAAACTGCGAAATTAAAAGGATTTCTGTAAGGAGGGACAACAATGAGTACAAAAATTTCCGGAAGCAAATATGCGGCAATGTATGGCCCGACTACAGGAGATAAGGTACGTCTGGCAGATACAAGCCTTGTGATTGAGGTAGAGAAAGATTATACAACCTATGGAGACGAAGTAAAGTTCGGCGGCGGCAAGACAATCCGTGACGGTATGGGACAGTCTGTAAAAACTTGTAGCAAAGATGGTGATCTTGATCTCGTGATTACCAATGCACTGATCGTAGATTCCACTGGAATCATCAAAGCAGATATCGGTATCAAAGACGGCAAGATTGCAGGAATCGGTAAAGCCGGAAACCCTGACATTATGGATGGCGTCACACCTGGAATGACAGTCGGCGCATCTACAGAAGCGCTTGCAGGAGAAGGAATGATCGTAACTGCAGGTGGAATTGATACCCATATTCATTTCATCAGCCCACAGCAGATCGATTGTGCATTATACAGTGGTGTAACTACTATGATCGGAGGTGGTACAGGCCCGGCAGACGGTACAAACGCAACTACCTGTACACCAGGACCATGGAATTTGAGAATGATGTTAAAGGCAGCCGAGGAATACCCGATGAACTTAGGCTTCCTTGGAAAAGGTAACTGCTCAGACGAAGCTCCTCTTATTGAGCAGGTTAAGGCCGGAGCTATGGGACTTAAGATCCATGAGGACTGGGGCGCAACACCTGCAGTTATCAATCACTGTCTGAATGTGGCAGATGAATATGATGTACAGGTTGCCATCCATACAGACACATTAAATGAAGGTGGATGTGTGGAAGATACACTTGCAGCCATCGGCGGCAGAACCATCCACACTTATCATACAGAGGGTGCAGGCGGCGGACATGCACCGGATATTATCCGCGCAGCAGCAGCTCCGAATGTACTGCCATCCTCCACAAACCCGACAATGCCATATACAGTAAACACTCTGGATGAGCATCTGGATATGCTGATGGTATGCCATCACCTTGACAAGAGAATTCCGGAAGATGTTGCATTTGCAGATTCCCGAATCCGTCCTGAGACAATCGCAGCAGAGGATGTTCTTCATGATATGGGTATCTTCAGTATGATGAGCTCTGACTCTCAGGCTATGGGACGTGTAGGTGAGGTTATCACACGTACCTGGCAGACAGCAAGCAAGATGAAAGATGAGAGAGGCGCACTTCCGGAAGATGCAGGACATGACAATGACAACTTCCGTGTAAAACGTTATATCTCCAAATATACCATCAACCCGGCGATCACACACGGTATTTCCCAGTATGTGGGCTCTGTGGAAGAAGGTAAATTTGCAGACCTTGTTCTCTGGAATCCGGTATTTTTTGGAACAAAACCGGATATCATCATCAAAGGCGGTATGATCATTGCATCCAAGATGGGTGATGCAAATGCATCCATTCCGACTACACAGCCGGTTCTCTATCAGCCAATGTTTGCAGCTCATGGAAAAGCTAAGAATGAAGCCTGCCTGACCTTTGTATCCCAGGCTGCCATGGATGAGAATGTAAAAGAGAAATACGGTCTTGAGAAAACTGTAGTACCTGTAAAGGGATGCAGAAATATCAGCAAAAAAGATATGGTATTTAACGACAGAACACCGGAACTGACCGTGGATCCGGAGACATATAAGGTTACTGTTGACGGCGAAGAAATCACTTCCAAACCGGCAGAGAAACTTCCGCTGACACAGCTTTACAGTCTGTTTTAAACAATTTTGAACCATTATATTCTGGTTATCTGATCATAAAAATGATATTCGCAGGACTGTTATTTATGGAGTTTTGTGAGAACTTTTATAAGAACTTACCAAACGATATAACGGCAGTCCTGTCAGTATAAAATTCTGATTTTTATATGAAAATAAGCAGGATTTATTCATCTTGTTATGCGTGTTGAATAAAAGTATTTCCACTTACGAAATATAAACAGAAAAATATACTGAAGAAGCAGGAGAGGAGAGAATATTATGTTAGGAGTTTGTCTTTTATTCGTAGGAATCGTATTGATTAACAACGGTATGTGTTCTTTATATAATGTAGACGGAAAATCAACCGCCATCATGAACATCTTTACAGGTGGTCTTTCTTTATTTATTAACTTTGTCAATCTGGTGCAGGGCAATTATTATGCAGCAGGAACAGGACTGCTGTTCTGCTTTACCTATCTTTTCGTAGCCCTGAGTAAATTCCTGAAAGCAAGCCCTATCCCATTTGCATGGTTTTCTACTTTTGTAGCCATCAATGCGGTGATCTTCGGTACAATCGAGGGATTTACAGGAAGCACTGCACTGGGAATCACACCGGATCTGCGTTGGGCAGCAATCTGGTATCTGTGGGCAATTCTCTGGGGAACTGCTTTCGTAGAAGACATCTGCGGAAAGAAACTGGGAAAATTCGTTCCATATCTTCAGGTATTTGAAGGAATCGTAACTGCATGGGTTCCTGGAGTTATGATGTTACTTCAGATTTGGTAAAAAATAAATCTGATAAGAAATTTTTATCGGATTCAGGAGGTCGAAAATAATGCTGTGTGAACAGGTTTTGGGAAAGCTTCATGATTTTGATACTACAGGAAAAACAATAGAATATGTAGATATTGAATGGCACGAAGCATTTAAGAAAATACATAAAAAAATAACAGACAAAGGAACAGAAGTGGGAATCCGCATGGACGATTCCATTCTCGCCAGAGGTCTGTATCAGGATGATGTGATCTACGCAGATAATGAGAAGATTGTAGTGGTAAATACACCGCCATGCGAAGTTATCCGTGTTTCTCTGACTCCCGGACATGAGAAAATGTCTGCAAAGGTCTGCTATGAAATCGGAAACAGACACGCACCGCTTTTCTGGGGAGAGAATGATACGTTTATCACGATCTATAACGAGCCAATGCTTGTTATGCTTCAGAAAATCCATGGAGTTCAGGCGGAGAAAGAAGTGCTGAAGCTGGACTTTGACAAGAGAATTTCTGCAAGTATTCATAATCATCATCATTAATAACAACGGAGGTTCTTCATGTCAGAAAAACAGTTCTATCTTCTACAGGTAAATGATGCGCTGTTCCCTATCGGAGGATATTCTCACTCCCAGGGACTTGAGACTTATATTCAGCGTGGAATTGTCCACAATGTAGACACAGCCAGAGAGTATATTACTCACAAAATCAAATGGAATCTTGCGTATACAGAACTTCTGGCAGCCAGACTTGCATACGAAGCTGCAGAGAAAAAAGACCTGCAGGAACTTCTGTACCTGGAAGAACTTCTGGAAGCATCCAGAATTCCTATGGAACAGAGAGAAGCTGCCAGAAAAATGGGTTCCCGTTTTGCCAAGACCATTGAAAAGCTTGGACTTTCCATCAGCGAAACAGGGATTTTCAGAGAATATCTGGATGCAAGAAAGGGAAAAGCAGTAAATCATTGCTGTATTTACGGAGTTTTCTGTGCAGAAATGCAGATTCCTCTGGAAGAGGCGCTGACACATTATCTATATGCCCAGACATCTGCAATCGTCACCAACTGCGTAAAAACAATTCCCCTCAGCCAGACATCCGGGCAGCAGCTTCTGAGCGGATGCTATGGGGAATTTGATGAGATATTAAAGGATGTCATGAACAGAAGCGAGGAGGACTTATGTCTCTCTGCGCCTGGATTTGATATCAGAGGAATCCAGCATGAGAAGTTGTATTCCAGGCTATATATGTCTTAGTTTGAATTTGGTATTAGGTTATTCCAGGTTCAAGCGTGGATAGAAACAGAATCATGTGTATAATATGAAATCTTCAAAAATAATATGTGGAAAGTCAGTAAACAGATTATAAGAAGCTATCAACAAGTAAAGTAGAAAAGAGGAAATCGGTTATGTCATACGTAAAAATCGGAGTTGCCGGACCTGTGGGTTCCGGAAAAACAGCACTTATTGAAGCACTGTCAAGAAAGATGGCAAAGGATTACAGCATTGGTGTCATCACAAATGATATCTACACAAAAGAAGACGCCCAGTTCCTTGCAAAGAACAGCGTTCTTCCTGTAGAGAGGATCATTGGTGTAGAGACAGGTGGATGCCCTCACACAGCCATACGTGAAGACGCTTCCATGAATCTGGAAGCAGTAGATGAGATGATGGAACGCTTCCCTGATATTGAACTTCTTTTCATCGAAAGCGGCGGAGATAACCTGTCTGCAACATTCAGTCCGGAGCTGGTAGATGCAACAATCTTTGTCATTGATGTAGCAGAAGGAGATAAGATTCCGCGTAAAGGCGGTCCTGGAATCACACGTTCTGATCTTCTTGTAATTAATAAGATAGACCTGGCTCCATATGTAGGTGCAAGTCTCGAAGTAATGGAAAGAGACTCCAAAAAAATGCGTGGTGACAGACCATTCCAGTTTACAAATATCCGAGGAGATGAGAATGTAGATAAAGTAGTAGAGTGGATCAAGAAGAACGTACTCTTAGAAGGAATGTAAAGGAAAATGCCTATGGATAACAAATTCGGAAAAATATCCCGCATCAGCGCCTGCGCAGCCTTAAAAGACGGAAGGACTATTCTGGAAGATCTGTCTTTTACAGCACCATACAAGATCATGATGCCTTTCGAAAAAGAAAACGGTGGGATCCAGATCATGCCGCTCTGTGCTTCCGCCGGAATTATGGCAGGTGATTCCCAGGAATTTTCCTATCATGTAAAGGAAGGCGCAGACCTGGAAGTTCTGTCCCAGTCCTTTGAGAAAATCCACAAAATGGACGAAGGCTCAGCCGCCCGAACTATTGAAGTACAGGTAGACAAAAACGCTACATTATACTACTATCCCCAGCCGGTTATTCCTTTTGCACAGTCAGCCTTTGACAGCAAGATGACTATCCATCTGGAAGACGAAACCTCTCGTTTATTCCTGCTGGAGATCATCTCCTGTGGTCGAAACGCTCATGACGAACGTTTTCAGTACCGCAGATTCTCCTCAAAAGTCCTGCTGTACAGAGGGGACAAACTCATCTATCGCGACAACACCCGCTACGAACCGGACAAAATGCCCATGGAAGGAATCGGAATGTACGAGGGTTACACACATATGGCAAACCTGTTTCTTTCTAAGATCTGCAGCAGAGATGGTGAAAGTTGCAGTCAGGAATCCGGAACTGTAAAGTCAGCAGATTCAGCAATCAATCTGGAACTTCAGGAAAAAATCTGGCAGATTCTTGACGAAGATTCGGAAATAGATGGAGGCGTTACCCGTCTCACAACCGGAGATCTGGCGTTGAGAATCTTCGGTCATCGTGCTCAAAAACTGCAACAGGTAGCGGAAAAAATCAAGAAGTTATACGAAACAGAACAAATATAAAAAATGGCGGGAAATCCCGCCATTTTTTGTGCTGATGTATAGAATTATGTCGCTGAGGCGACCCGCCGCAGGCGGAGAATCATTGAGCATCCCTTAATTGCTCTACAACGCTGCATTTCGCTGCGTTGTCATACATCATGCAAGGAATCAGCCACCCCAGCAGAAGAAATACCGGAATTGTCAGCAGGACAGGCAGAATGGTGAATTGATACTCAAAGAACCAGAACATACTGCCCAGCATTTTTCCTGCAAGAGGTCCCACCGCCAGCGACAGAATAAAGGCCGCCGATACGGAGGACATTGCGTAAAACAATCCCTCGTAGATCAGCATGGTTTTGAGCTGCCGGTTCGTCATTCCTACAGCCTGAAGCACAGCAAATTCACGGCGGCGGGAAAGAATACTGGTCATCATGGCGTTGAAGAAATTTAAGAGTCCCACCAGCCCGATGATAGCACAGAGGATACCACCTACCAGAAGGAACATCTGCCGGAACTGAGCAAACTCAGAGCGAGCCGTGGCCTTGCTTTCATACATCAAGGGTGAAAACTCACCGGCAGTGAGCTTCGATAGATATTGCTCTGCTTCGGCCTCGTCTACGTCGTCTGCTGTGTCGAACAGGTAGAGCATCGGAATGGCCGCACCGCCGCTGTCCCTCTGTGCGGTATCCACAGACAAAACTGTCTCATATCCAATACCACCATAACGATAACTCATGGAATACGGAAGCTCTACCAAGGCGCAGACCGTGTACTCTACATCTCTGGCTCCATACAGTTTTTCCTGAAAGTACTCCTCCGGTGTATCTTCGGTGCGGAGTTCCCCGGTGCGGCTGTCGATATATTTCACATCGTCCGCATAGGTGGCGGTGATCGTGTCTCCCACCTTGGGGTAGTATTCAGGATTGGGCAGATTACCGTAGTCATCTAAGGAAACCGCAATGGCAATAGCGTTATTGTTTGGCTCCAGCATAGGAGAAATATCTCCGTCGAACACTTGCAGCTTGTCAAACAGGCTGTTATCCAGAGCCTCGATTCTGGTATCTCCCATCACCATATCGCCCCGGTGCTCCATGCGGCTCATATGGCTGTCCAACTGCTCAGCACTTTCGTACCTTGCATAGTCCTGCCGCAGAGCATCCTCCGTCATCCAAAGATATACGGGTTTTCGCACAGCATATCCCGTGCCGGAAAGACTGGACTTTGTGTTTGCTGCGATCTCTTCGATCTGTTCCGGCGTGATGAATTCATCTGCCGGGTTGTAACGGAAATAGTCGGGCGTGCTGACGATAAAATCGGCGCAGGTCATGAAGGATACATACTTCTCCATGCTGAAGCCGCCCACAAAGGCACACAGTGCATTGAACAGCGTCACCGACAGTGCCAGAGACACCACCACCAGCACCGTCTTTTTTTTGTTTCGTCCCAGATTGGCAAAGGCCATCTGATGGAGCTTCGCTCCCCGGGTGCTGCGCTGTTTTTTCTTGGTCTGCATCGCATCTGTATATTTGGTAGCCTCCACCGGAGAAACCCTGGCTGCCATTTTCCCGGGCTTGGAGCAGGACAAAAGCACCGTCAGCAGGGCAAACAGCACGGAGCCAACAAAGATCACAGGCGAAGTGCTGATGGTGGTGATGCCTGCATCCAACTGGGTGGAGCGCAAGACAACAGGCACCAGAACAGCGCCAATGCCATAGCCCAACAGCAGCCCCGCCGGAATGCCGATCAGACAAAGCAGAAGTGCCTGCTGGCGAATGATGCGTTTGAGCTGCCGGGGCGTTGTGCCAATGGTTTTCAGAAGCCCGTAAAACCGGATATCCCCCGCAACAGAGATCTGGAAAATGTTATAGATGATAAGATACCCGGTGAAAATCACCAGCAGCAAAAAAGCTGCTATGGCGATCACAAGTTCCGGATCGAGATGCGACTCCAGCTGGGATGAGGTATATCCCCAGTTGACGCCGATCCGGACGCTGTTGGGATCGGTATAGCTGTCCCATGTGTAGCCGAGATCGGTATCCACCTGCTCCATCTGCCCTTGAATGTTTGTACTGGAAGCCATCATGACATTCAAATCGGTGCGGAAAGGCTGTAAACCTGTTTTCACTGCCTGCGCTTCGATGTCATCTGCGTAATCACGGCTGATGTTGATGTAATGAACAGGCATTAGTTCATCATAGTCCCAATAGCCCACCAGCGTAAAGGTATCTGTTACAGTAAAGGCGGTTTGATCCTTGTCCGTAATGGAATAGGAAACCGTGACCTCGGCGCCCAGCTCCGGCGTTACGCCAAGCAGCTGCAACGCTGCCGTATCCATGGCTACCTCTTTGCCGCTTTCGGGCATCCGTCCGGTAGTAGGGGTTGCATAGCTCCATTTAGTGCAGTTGGCATCCATGTAGCTGATCTCTGCAGGGGTTTTGGAAAAGACACCCTCCGCAGTGATACCGATTACCTTCCGTACCCCCGCAGCCTTCACCTTTGGGTGGGCAGCGATACGTTCCGCCTGCTCGGGGGAAACATCCTTAAAGGTACCGTGTGCATAGCCACCTACCTGCCGAAACTGGTAGGTTTCATAACTGGCGTTCAACGACAAGACAATGGTGAACATGGACGTAAATAGCAGCGTTGTCAGCGCAATGGCAAAAATAGCGATCAGATTGCGGCGACGGTTCGCATAAAGAGATTTTAAGCTGAGCTTTCGAATACATTTTCTGTTTTTGACATTCATCGTAGCCACCTCCCGTTAGTTCTGGGAGACGATCCGACCATCTTCGATACGGATAATGCGGTCTGCCATCTGCGCAATTTCTTCGTTGTGAGTGATCATTACGATTGTCTGGGCGAACTTTTGACTGGTGACTTTCAAAAGGCTCAATACATCCTGGCTGGTTTTGGAATCCAGATTGCCGGTGGGTTCATCTGCCAGAATGATAGCGGGTGCTGCCGCCAGCGCACGGGCAATGGCTACTCGCTGCTGCTGACCGCCGGAGAGCTGATTGGGCAGGGCATCCAGACGATCATCCAGCCCAAGTGTCTGTACAATTTGCTGTACGAAATCCTTATTGACCTTGCCACCGTCCAGCTCAATGGGTAGAACAATATTTTCATACACATTCAGCACCGGAACAAGATTATATGCTTGGAACACAAAGCCGATTTTCCTGCGGCGGAAGATGGTCAGCGCTTCCTCCTTCAGGGAGAAAATATCCTGTCCGTCCACCATGACCGTGCCACTTGTAGGGCGATCCAGCCCGCCCAGCATGTGCAGCAGCGTGGATTTGCCGGAGCCGGATGTGCCGACAATTGCAACAAATTCGCCCTTCTTTACACTTAAATCAACTCCATCCAACGCATGAACTGCGTTATTGCCGGAGCCATAAATCTTTTTCAGGTTTTTTGCCTGTAAAACTTCCATAAATGAGTACCTCCATGAAAAAATCTGTATGTATGAAAGGAAATCATCCTTTGATACATACAGATTATCGCATAGGAATCTTTCCACATTCTTTCCGGCGGAAAATGAAATCTAACAGTTTTGATAGAATTGTTGTTATTTCGGCAGAAATATGGAAAACGTACTTCCTTTTCCCGGAACGGAAGCAATCTTGATATAACCTCCCTCGCCGGATATGATCTGTCGGGCAAGGTATAAGCCGATGCCGACCCCTTCCTGCTCCTGAACCGCCTTTGAGCGGTAAAAGCGAGCAAATATCTTCGCTTGCTCAGTTTCCGGTATGCCTGAACCGGTATCCGATATATCGATCCTTGCAAACATTTCGTAACTTACGGCAGAAATCCTGATTGTGCCATGCTCTGTATATTTGATGGCGTTGTCTACGATATTCGCCAGCGCTTCCGCTGTCCATTTGAAGTCGAATACAGCAAAAGCATCTGTATCCTGCATTTGCAAAGACAATCCTTTTTCAGAAGCCTTGGCAGTATATTGTTCTACCACACTTTCAAGCAGCGGCTGCAGCGCTGCTTGCTGAGGGGAGAGTGAAATGATCCCGTTTTCCAGTCTGGAAAGCTTTACGAGAGAATCAATCAGAAATCGCAGCTTTTCCGATTGTTTGTACAGCGCCTCCACATTTGCCTTCGCCGATGCAGGCATAGTTTCCTCCATCAGAAGCTCGCTGTATAACAGCAGGTTTGCAATCGGCGTTTTTGTCTGGTGGGAGATGTCCGCAATCAAGGTTTTGATTTTGTCTTTTTCCTGCGCTATGTTTTGAGAAGATGCTTCTGCGGCGGAAAGATAGTGCGCAAACTTCGTTTCCAATGCAGATAGCCGGCTTTCATCAAAATTGGTTTCAGAAAAGGAGCCGGTCATGGCAGCGTCCAGCATCCTTTCGATTTCTTCCATCGTTTTTCTGATCTTCCTCCGCTCCCATAATACAGCAGCTATCGCCGCCAGAAAACATAGCAGTATGATCACAATGCCGGTTTTATTCATCTTTTGTCACCCAGCTATAACCGATTCCGTAGATGGTTTTAATGTATTTCTGTGCGCCAAGCTTATCCCTCAGACGCTTGATCGTAACAGACAAAGCATTTTCATCCACATATTCTGCGCCATCTGTCCAGATCCGGTCGACAAGGTCTCCACGGGTCATGGTTCGACCACGGTTTTCAACAAGCAGACGCAGTAATTTTTGTTCTGTTTTACTCAATTCCACTTTTGAATCTCCCACATAAAAGGTCATAGACTCAAAGTCAAAGTGAAATAGATCCATATGGAACGGCGCATTTTTATGGTTTGACGCTTGCTTTCGCAGTTGGGTATTCACCCTTGCCCGCAAAACCGAAAGAGAAAAGGGCTTGGTAATGTAATCATCAGCGCCCCTCTCCAGTCCGTCTACGATGTCCAGATCGGTATCATTGGCAGTCAGCAGAATAACAGGAATATAGGGTGTGTTTTCCTTGACCTCCCGGAGCAGCTCGAGCCCGCTGCCATCCGGCAGATTGATATCCAGCAGGATCAGGGATACACTCCCGCAAAGCAATTGTTCTCTTGCCGCTTTTAGATCATGGCAGGATATAATCTGACGGTCATCTGCTTTCAGCGCTTTGCATAAGCCTTGATTCAAACCGATATCATCTTCAATAATCAATAATTGTTCCATGTATCTCACTCCTTCGTTATTCAAATGCCACCATCGTTTCCTTGGGCAATTTTTTTCGTTTCGTTTTGGATTTCTGTTTCAGCCGGACAGCATGAATAGCACCTTCGGCAACCAGAAGTTCCCAGTCATATCTGGAGTTTTTGATTGTTCTGTTTTATGTGGCAAAGATTGATAAGAAAGCTATAAAAAAGAGGTTATGCGCACATCACATGTGCATAGCCTCGCTCCATTCTTTCTCCCTGAATCCGGTAAGTACAAAGTCATCTCCGATTACCAGAGGCCGTTTCACCAGCATTCCATCTGTAGCAAGGAGTTTCAGCTGCTCATCTTCAGACATATCTTTTAACTTATCTTTTAATCCCATTTCCTTATAGATCATTCCGCCTGTATTAAAGAATTTCTTCAGTGGAAGACCACTTTTTGCGTACCATTTCTTCAGTTCTTCGTAAGTAGGATTTTCTTCTTTAATAGCCCGTTCTTCATAACTGATATTGTGTTCATCCAGCCATTTCAGAGCTTTCATGCAGGTACTGCATTTGCGGTAAACTAAAACGTTCATAGACATTCTCCTCGTATAGATTTATCGTAACTATTTACAGGTAATTACTTCCTCTATTATTGTTCCAGATAGATATATCATAAATTGGAAAGGGCGATTTTGCAAGAGAATGTTATGGAAGAATTGTAAGGCTTAGATTTTCATAAATAAATCCTTTCGTTTGTCATAGGCGGAAACCCACTGCCTTTAGGAAGGCCACTGAAAAAGTCCTTTTTGCGTATAAATTAGCACAAAATAAAGTACATCAATCAACTTTGAGACACTGTATATAGTATGAAAAAACAGTTTTTCAGCGGCGTCCTTTAGGCGGTGGGAGGAGCCTTGTAAATCGTTATCTATTATCCCTGACTCTCAATATATTTTTGTATAGTTGCTGATGACACTTCTCCAATGCTACAAGCAAAATAACCATCTGACCAAAATATTTTTTTCTTCCAATACTGTTTTGATAAGACCTAATTATACTTTTGCCATAAGTAGTATGTTGTTTCCTGCTTTACAATTTTAACAATGTCGCATACTCTATCCGTTGTATCATAACTTAACAAAAAATGTATATGGTCTTTGTCTGTTTCCATAGCAATTATTTCGTAGCCACGAGTATTAGCTATATCGAGAATCTTTTGTTTCACATCATCAGCAATAGAGCCTTTTAGTAGTTGTTTGCGGTATTTGGTTACAAGAACTATATGTACTTTCAGACTGTATTTTCGTCTGTTATGACGATTATATCTATAATCCATAAATCACCTCTGACAGTTATTGACATTCACTAATTATTAGTATACACTATCATTAGTGAAGCATCAATAAGAGGAGTACATTTTATGGAACAGATAACTATAACTGCAAAAGTTCAGATAGCTGCAACTGATACAGATAAAGTTTTGCTTAATAAAACAATGTCTGTTTATTGTGATGCCTGTAATTATGTTTCAGATTATGTATTCCGCACACATGACCTAAAGCAGTTCTCACTCAATAAAATTTTGTACTCTGCTCTAAGAGAAAAGTTTAGTCTTAAATCACAAATGGCGCAGTCTGTTTTTAAGACGGTTATCGCAAGATATAAGTCCATTCTTGAAAATCAGAATGAATGGATAAAACCATCTTTTAAAAAACCTCAGTACGACCTGGTTTGGAACAGAGATTATTCTTTAACTCAAAACTGCTTTTCCGTCAATACGCTTAATGGTCGTGTGAAACTTCCTTATTTTGCTGAGGGTATGTCTAAGTATTTTAACCATTCTATTTACAGGTTTGGTACTGCCAAACTTGTAAATAAACGTGGTAAATACTATCTGCATATACCAGTTACTTATGAGGTTGAAGAAAGTAATATTTCTGATATTTGTAATGTTGTAGGTATTGACAGAGGTATTAACTTTGTTGTTGCAACTTATGACAGCAAACATAAGTCCGGATTTGTTAGTGGTAAAGCTATTAAACAGAAACGGGCTAATTATTCCAGGCTTCGTAAAGAACTTCAAATGCGACATACACCATCCTCAAGACGAAGACTAAAAGCTATCGGTCAGCGAGAAAACCGTTGGATGCAGGATATTAACCATCAGGTATCGAAGGCACTCGCCACCGGTAATCCAAAGCATACTCTCTTTGTATTAGAAGATTTGACTGGTATTCGCAATGCTACAGAACGTGTCAAAACAAAAGACCGCTATGTTTCTGTATCATGGTCCTTTTATGACCTTGAGCAGAAGCTGATTTACAAAGCGAAGCAGAATCAATCTTCTGTAATAAAGGTGGATCCTCGTTATACCAGTCAATGCTGTCCTGCTTGTGGACATACTGAAAAGTCTAATCGTAATAAGAAAATACATTTGTTTACTTGCAAAAACTGCGGTTATACGTCTAATGATGACCGTATTGGAGCTATGAATCTGTATCGTATGGGAATAAACTATCTTGCTGATAGCCAAGTACCTGATACAGTTGTAACAGAGTAAACTCTGCTACAAAGGGTGCTGTCAACCACCCAATGATGTAACGCCACTTTAGGCAGCAATGCCTATTTGGGGTAAAAGGTCGGAGGCGTAAGCCGTTACTACGACTGGGCAGTTACAAGCCCAATACCTTTAGGTGATGGGTAGTTGACCTCAGTTAAGTACTATTACGCAGACTACAGATTATTCAAAGTTGGAAAAATGTTATTCCATATGGATCTGTGCGGAGGATGTGCCAAAGAAACTGCAGAATACATTGACGGAATACTCTTTTTCGAAGAAGGATATTATAGGGGTAGCAGATGAACCTGAGGAGGATTATGATCTCTTAACAGTAATTATAATCCGACTGGGAAAAGAAACAGAAGAAAAAGGAATATTTGATTATCTGAAAGGGCTTTTTACTGGTGATATAAAGAGAATACAAAGATATTCACATATAGAATGGTCAGAACCATTTCAGGAGGAGGCGAGCAAAATGACAGGATTTGGAGATATGATTTATGAAAGAGGAATACAGCAAGGAATGCAACAGGGAATGCAACAAGGAATACAGCAAGGCCGTCATGAGGGAATGATTCTGGGGGCTCTCATGAGTGGAAAAACTCCAGAAGAAGTTTCGAAGATGTTGAACTTGCCTCTGGAAGAAATAAAAAAAGTTCAGGAACAGCAGATGACTGTGAACAAGTAGTGAAAGTAAATTACAGATATAAAATTAATTGGGAACTGGGAGCAT
>NZ_JBBKBP010000031.1:0-50843 GCF_037890165.1 Blautia sp. HCN-1074 | reverse complement strand
TTTAGGATTGACTGCTTTTTTCTTATCAAAATTTCAGATTGGAGTGATGAAATGGTGTCTGTTAGAGCTGTTCAATAAGATTATCGGTGCATAGAATTTTATTGTGGTGCTGATATGAGAATGTTATAATGTGGATATGAAACACAGTATCTAGGAGTGATGAAATGAAATATATAATGCTTCATGGTTTGGGACAATCTTCTGAAAGTTGGAGTGATACCGTAAAAGTATTCAATGATGATTTTGAAGTTTTATGCCCTAATTTATCAGATTGGCTTTCTGGGAAAACACCATGTTATGATACATTGTATCGGACATTGGAAACATACTGTGAACAGTTTGAAGAACCGCTAAATATTTGTGGACTTTCTTTAGGTGGTATTCTTGCTATGCAGTATGCGATAGAACACCCAGAAAAAATGAACTCATTAGTGTTAATAGGCACACAATATGAAATGCCAAAGTATCTGTTAAAAATGCAAAATCTGATATTCCGTATTATGCCTTGTTCAGCATTTGAAAAAATGGGCTTTCAGAAAACAGATTTTATCAATCTATGCAAATCTATGACAGAACTTAATTTTAAACATGAACTGAAAAAAATATCATGTTCGGTACTTGTTGTCTGTGGCGATAAGGATAAGATAAATAAAAAAGCTTCTTTAGAATTGCAACAACAGATAGAAAACGCAGAAATAGCTATTATTGAAAATGCAGGACATGAAGTAAATACAGATAACCCAACACTACTAGGGCAAAAGTTAAATGTATTTTTCAAACAATATGTCTGATAAACAATTTCATATCCATACACACAAAGCAGTTAGTCTTAGGATTGACTGCTTTTTTCTTACCAAAATTTCAGATTGGAGTAATGAAATAGTGTCTGTTGGAGCTGTTCAATAAGATTATCGGTACGTAAAATTTTATTGTGGTGCTGATATGAGAATGCTATAATTGGAGCATGAAAAATGAACTTATATGTGGTTAATATTTCTTTACTTTATGACAAATATTAGTGAATTATACTGATGTAATGAATGGTTGACAAATTGCCAACAAAGGTTGGTTGAAAGAAATCATCATATTTGCAATACTCATTTTGCGGTCGCAAATATAATTTATTTTAGGAGGCTACTTATGAACTTTAATGAAAAACTGATAAATTTAAGAAAGTCCAAAGGTCTTTCACAAGAAGAATTGGGAAATGAACTAAAGGTTTCCAGACAAACAATTTCAAAATGGGAGTCTTGTCAATCATACCCAGATTTTCAACGATTAGTATTATTGAGTGATTTCTTTGGATTGACATTAGATGAACTGGTAAGAGATATTGACGTGCAAGAAGTAAGAGAAAAAAATTTAAATAATGAAAAATTATCTTCCATATACGATGATATAAATGAGGGAAAAAAATTTATTAGACTATGTTATATAATTGGAACTGGAGTGCTAATATTTTTTTCACTTATCGTTCTTTATGGTGTGTTTTTCTCAAAATAAAATATAAGTTCTTATATGTTTTAAAAAGCAGTTAGTCTTAGGATTGACTGCTTTTTTCTTACCAAAATTTCAGATTGGAGTGATGAAATGAGCGATATTTTTAAGGATATGCAGGCAAAAGTCGGCTGTGATTATCTTTCCGACCTGCCCTCTTACAAGCGTAAGGTGTGGCATGAAATGAAACGGCTGAACCTTGCTGACTATGAAGAAAGACAGTTAGAAGATTTTTCAAAGTATGTGTTTGGTATGTCGTACCAGACCATAAAAGATGTGATGAAACAACAGAAAGGACGTGAGGAACAATGCAGGAAACAAGGGTGCTGGTGGAAACGAAAGGAACAACTGGCGAAGAAACAACATCATACTGGTTCGACCTGCCGATAGATGTTGCAGAGTTTGAAGAAAAGCTAGGTATCGGTGCAGAAAGTGGGGATTACCGCATTATCGAAAAGGTGTTGCCTTATGCTGATGAAGTTCACGAACATACAAGCGTGTATCAGCTTAACGAATTAGATTTTATGTACCGCCAGCTTTCAAGTGATATGCAGGAAGAATATGTATCACTACTTACGGTGTTTGAGAATTTAGAAGCACTTTATATTTGCAGGAACGTGATTACCGTTTATCCAGACTGCAAAAGCATGATAGATGTTGCAAGGCAAAAGCTGATGAACGACCCGACATTTAAACATTTGTCCGAGGACTGTCAAGAATATTACTTTGACTTTGAAGCCTACGCTTCTCACTTGCAGGAACACGGGAAATTTTTAGTAACAGAACACGGTATCTTTGAACTGCCAGAGTAAGAAATGAGGTGGTGCTTATGATTGATGATATGGCGGTTTACATTGCTAATCTTGGCAAATACAATGAGGGCTATTTAGTCGGTGCTTGGTTCACATTTCCTATTGACGAGGAAGATGTAAAAGAAAAAATCGGCTTGAATGAACAGTATGAGGAATATGCAATCCATGATACCGACAACTTCCCGATTGCGATTGGCGAGTATGTTTCCATTGAAGAACTCAATGAGATGTATGAAATGATAGAGGAACTTCCCGACTATATCGTAGAGTGTCTGGACGAATTTATCAGCCACTACGGGACGCTGGAAGAAGTCGTGGAACACAAGGACGATATTTATTATTATCCCGACTGTGAAACCATGACAGACGTTGCCTACTACTACATAGACGAATTGCAGGCACTTGGGGACATTCCACCCAGCTTACAGAACTACATTGACTATGAAGCCTACGGGCGAGATTTGGATATGGGCGGTTGCTTTATTGAAACAAGCCGAGGTATGTGCGAGATACCATACTAACGCTGGAAGATCAGCAACAAGCATTGTTGCTACTGACAGCGTATTTCTCTTTTAAGGGACAGTCTGAAAATGGCTGTCCTTTTCTATTTTGAAAGGAGCTGAAAGAACTTGAAAAAGATTAAATCTTATACAGGTATCTGGAACGTGGAAAAAGTCTTGTATGCAATCAATGACTTTAACTTACCCTTTCCCGTTACTTTTACACAGATTACATGGTTTGTGATTACGGAATTTATCATCATTCTGTTTGGGGATATTCCCCCACTTTCCATGATTGAGGGAGCATTTCTCAAATACTTCGGTATTCCCGTTGCTCTCACTTGGTTTATGTCGCAGAAAACCTTTGACGGAAAGAAGCCGTACAGCTTTTTGAAATCACAGATAACCTATGCGTTAAGACCCAAAATCACTTATGCAGGAAAAGCCGTAAAACTGCATAAGCAGACCTTGAATGAAACAATCACGGCAGTAAGGAGTGTGAACTATGTTCCCGATAAAATATATTGACAATAACCTTGTCTGGAACAAGGACAATGAGGTATTCGCCTACTATGAGCTGATACCGTATAACTATTCTTTCTTATCCGCAGAGCAGAAATTTATCGTGCATGACAGCTTTCGACAGCTAATCGCACAGTCCCGTGAGGGTAAAATTCATGCCTTGCAGATTGCCACAGAAAGCTCAATCCGAAGTCAGCAGGAACAGTCAAAGAAGCTGGTAACTGGAAAATTAAAGGAAGTTGCCTATCAGAAGATAGACGAACAGACCGAAGCGTTAGTATCTATGATTGGGGACAATCAAGTGGACTACCGCTTTTTTCTTGGCTTTAAGCTCATGGTTACGGAAGAACAGCTCAATCTGAAGAACATCAAAAAATCGGCGTGGCTGACGTTCACGGAATTTCTCCATGAAGTGAACCACACGCTGATGAATGACTTTGTTTCCATGCCGAATGATGAAATCAACCGTTACATGAAAATGGAAAAGTTACTGGAAAATAAAATCTCCCGTCGTTTTAAGGTGCGTCGCTTGGAAATCAACGATTTTGGGTATCTCATGGAACATCTTTATGGCAGGGACGGTATCGCCTATGAAGATTATGAATACCAGCTACCGAAGAAGAAATTACAGAAAGAAACGCTGATAAAATACTACGACCTTATCCGTCCGACAAGGTGTGTGATTGAGGAAAGCCAGCGGTATTTAAGATTGGAACATGAGGACAAGGAAAGTTATGTGTCCTATTTTACTGTCAATGCGATTGTCGGGGAGCTTGATTTTCCGTCAAGTGAAATCTTCTATTTCCAGCAACAGCAATTCACATTCCCTGTTGATACTTCTATGAATGTAGAAATCGTGGAAAACAGAAAGGCTCTTACCACAGTAAGAAATAAGAAAAAGGAATTGAAAGACCTTGATAATCACGCCTATCAAGCTGGAAGTGAAACCAGCTCAAATGTGGTGGACGCTTTAGACAGCGTGGACGAGCTGGAAACGGACTTAGACCAGACAAAAGAAAGTATGTATAAGCTCTCTTATGTAGTGCGTGTATCGGCTGATGATTTGGACGAATTAAAACGCCGTTGTGATGAAGTCAAAGACTTTTACGACGACCTCAATGTAAAGCTGGTGCGTCCTGTTGGGGATATGCTGGGGCTTCATTCTGAATTTTTACCAGCCAGCAAGCGATATATCAATGACTATGTGCAGTATGTAAAATCAGACTTCTTGGCAGGGCTTGGCTTTGGTGCGACACAGCAGTTAGGGGAAACTACGGGTATCTATATGGGATATTCCGTTGATACGGGAAGAAATGTGTACCTGCAACCGTCTTTAGCTTCGCAAGGCGTAAAAGGCACAGTTACAAATGCCCTTGCTTCTGCTTTTGTCGGTTCGCTTGGCGGTGGAAAGTCGTTCTGCAACAATCTACTTGTATATTATGCGGTGCTGTTTGGCGGTCAAGCACTTCTGTTAGACCCTAAAAGTGAGCGTGGCAACTGGAAAGAAACACTTCCAGAAATCGCCCATGAAATCAATATCGTAAATCTTACCAGCGACAAGGACAATGCAGGACTTCTTGACCCGTTTGTGATTATGAAGAATGTAAAAGACGCTGAAAGTCTGGCAATCGACATCTTAACATTTTTAACGGGTATTTCCTCTAGGGACGGCGAAAAATTCCCCGTGTTACGAAAAGCGGTGCGTTCCGTTACCCAGAGCGACAGTCGGGGCTTGCTCCATGTGATAGACGAGCTACGCCGTGAAGATACACCCATATCAAGAAATATCGCAGACCATATCGACAGTTTCACGGACTACGATTTTGCACACCTGCTGTTTTCAGACGGTACGGTGGAAAATGCTATCAGTCTGGATAACCAGCTCAATATCATTCAAGTAGCAGACCTTGTACTGCCAGATAAGGACACGACCTTTGAGGAATACACGACCATTGAATTATTGTCGGTGTCTATGCTGATTGTGATTAGTACCTTTGCATTAGATTTTATTCACAGCGACCGTTCTATCTTCAAAATCGTAGACCTTGACGAAGCATGGGCGTTCTTAAATGTGGCACAAGGCGAAACCCTATCAAATAAGCTGGTTCGTGCTGGACGAGCTATGCAGGCAGGCGTTTATTTCGTTACACAATCCTCTGGCGACGTGTCAAAGGAAAGTCTGAAAAACAATATCGGTTTGAAGTTTGCCTTTCGTAGTACCGACATCAACGAGATAAAGCAGACCTTAGAGTTTTTCGGTATTGACAAAGACGACGAAAACAACCAGAAACGGCTTCGTGATTTGGAGAACGGACAATGCTTATTGCAGGACTTATACGGGCGTGTCGGTGTGGTGCAGATACACCCAGTCTTTGAAGAACTGCTACACGCCTTTGATACCAGACCGCCCGTACAGAGAAATGAGGTGGAGTGATGAAAGAAAGGATAAAAGGTGCGTTCACAAAAAAGAAGATTTTCCACTTTCTCAAAATGGCTCTGTTCGTGGTGGCACTCTCCCTTATCCTGCTTTCACTTCTGGGGACGGTGGCTCATGCGACGGGGCTTGTGGACGATACCATAAATGCAGAAAATCTTTATTCAAAATATCCGCTATCGAATTACCAGCTTGATTTTTATGTAGATAATAGCTGGTCGTGGCTTCCGTGGAACTGGCTGGACGGTATCGGAAAATCGGTGCAGTACGGGCTTTACTGTATTACCAACTTTGTCTGGACGATAAGCCTTTATTTAAGCAATGCCACGGGCTATGTGGTGCAGGAAGCCTATAAACTTGATTTTATTAACGATATGGCAGACAGTATCGGAAAGAGCATACAGACCCTTGCAGGGGTTACCGAGAATGGCTTCGGGAGTACGGGATTTTATGTAGGTTCTCTATTACTGATAATTTTAATCATTGGTATTTATGTTGCTTATACGGGACTGATAAAAAGAGAAACCAGCAAAGCTGTTCAAGCGGTTATCAATTTTCTTGTGGTGTTCGTACTGTCGGCTTCTTTTATTGCCTATGCTCCCGACTACATCAAGAAGATAAATGAATTTTCATCAGACATCAGTACCGCTTCACTTGACTTGGGAACAAAAATCATGCTCCCCAACTCTGACAGCGAGGGCAAGGACAGCGTAGACTTGATACGGGACAGCTTATTTTCTATTCAAGTGGAACAGCCGTGGTTACTCTTACAATTCGGGAACAGCAACGCAGAAGAAATCGGGGCAGACCGTGTGGAAGCTCTTGTATCAGCAAGCCCAGAGGACGAGGACGGGAAAACCAGAGAAGAAGTCGTGAAAACAGAAATCGAGGACAACGACAACAACAATCTGACGATACCGCAGGTCGTGAACCGTTTAGGCATGGTGTTCTTCCTATTGTTCTTCAATTTAGGGATAACGATATTTGTATTCTTGCTTACGGGCATGATGTTGTTTAGCCAGATACTTTTTATTATCTTTTCAATGTTTTTACCTATCAGTTTTCTTCTTTCTATGATACCCAGTCAAGAAAATCTGGCAAAGCAGGCAATCGTGAGAGTGTTTAATACCATAATGACACGGGCAGGAATAACGCTCATTGTAACGGTGGCGTTCAGCATTTCCAGTATGTTTTATAACATATCCACGGACTATCCGTTCTTTATGGTGGCGTTCTTACAAATAGTGTGTTTCGCTGGTATCTACATGAAGCTGGGCGACTTAATGAGTATGTTCTCTTTGAACGCTAACGACAGTCAAAGCATGGGACGAAGAATTTTCCGCAGACCATATCTGTTTATGCAACATAGGGCTAGAAGAATGGAGCGACGCATGGCTAGAGCTGTTAGTCATGGAAGTATGGTTGGAGCTGGCACAGGTGCGGTTACGGGAGCTATGCTATCGGGTAATGGTTCTTCAAGGAGTAATCCTCAAAAAGATAAACGTACTTTTTCACGAAGCAACACTTCTTCCAGTTTTGGAAATCGTGCTGGTTCTGCTGTCGGTGCTGTCTTAGATACGAAAAATAAAGTGAAAGACAAGGCAAATGCTGTCAAAGAGAATATCAAGGATATGCCGACACAGACCGCTTATGCGGTGTATTCCGCAAAGGAAAAGGCAAAGTCCAGCGTGTCCGACTTCAAGCGTGGCATGGTGCAGGAACAGCAGTCCAGACAGTCGGGACGATTGGAAAGGCAGGAACAACATAGACAAAATATCGCTGACAAGCGTATGGAGCTTCAAAAGGCACAAGAAGCAAGGCAGGCACAGCGAAAGGCTGACGGATCAGCGACAACGGGAGCTACCCGTCCCCATGAGCGACCAGCCACAGCTTCAACTATTCCAAAGCCGAGTGCGGAAAAAATGCAGGAAGTCAAACGCCCTGCCACAGCGACCACTTCAAAAGCAAGTGAACCAGTCAAGACGAATGTTGTAAAAGAGCGTCCGTTATCTTCTGGTGCTTCTGATAGAAAAGCGACCCAGCCTACACAGATAGTACATAGGCAGAATGTAGAAAAAGTGGTATCGCAGGAAACACGCCAGAATTACACAAAAGACCGCAGGACAAAGGTTCAGCAGACCCAGAACGTCCAGAAGAACCAGCAGACCATAGAGAAAACTCGTAACCTTGTAACGAAGAAAGGACAGAAGAAAAAATGAAACTGAAACATATCGCTCTCATTGGCAGTCTGTTTCCTATCCTCTTTTCTCTGGTGCTTTTCTTTGGGGTGTTGATTAGTGCGGACAGCGACGACGAGAACAGCAATTTTTCTTCTGGCATTACGGGTATGAACTTATCCGCAGAAGTCTTGAAACATCAGCCTATGGTAGAAAAATACGCCAGAGAATACGGTATCTCCGAGTATGTCAATGTGCTACTTGCTATCATTCAAGTAGAAAGTGGCGGTACGGCAGAAGATGTTATGCAGAGTTCGGAAAGTCTTGGTTTACCGCCTAATTCCTTAGATACGGAAAATTCAATCAAGCAGGGGTGTAAGTATTTTGCGTCCCTGCTTTCTTCCTGCAAAAATCAAGGTATCGACGATTTGAATGTAGCGATACAGTCCTATAATTATGGCGGTGGCTATGTGGGATATGTGGCAGGAAAAGGAAAGAAACACACCTTTAATCTTGCAGAGAGCTTCGCCCGTGAGAAATCGGGTGGAAAGAAAGTAACCTATACCAACCCGATAGCCGTTGCGAAGAACGGGGGCTGGCGATATGGTTACGGAAATATGTTCTACGTCGAATTAGTCAATCAATATCTGACCGTGGCACACTTTGATAATGCGACGGCACAAGCGATTATGAATGAAGCGTTGAAATATCAAGGCTGGAAGTATGTGTATGGTGGCAGTAACCCGAACACTTCCTTTGATTGTAGCGGACTTGTGCAATGGTGCTATGGAAAAGCTGGTATCTCCTTGCCGAGAACAGCACAAGCACAGTATGACGCTACCCAACATCTTCCACTCTCGCAGGCAAAGGCTGGGGACTTGGTGTTTTTCCATTCTACCTATAACGCTGGTTCGTATGTAACCCACGTCGGCATTTATGTAGGAAATAACCAGATGTACCATGCAGGCGACCCGATAGGATATGCAGACCTAAGTAGTAGTTACTGGCAACAGCACTTAATCGGTGCAGGACGAGTAAAACAATAGAAAGGACTTGAAAAATATGTTTAAGAAGAATAAGAAACAGACAGAAACTATCAAAGAACCAAAAGAAAAAAAGGTGCGTACTGTCAAGGTAGGCACACATAAGAAAAC
Organism: Blautia sp. HCN-1074; assembly: GCF_037890165.1. NCBI lineage: Bacteria > Bacillati > Bacillota > Clostridia > Lachnospirales > Lachnospiraceae > Blautia > Blautia sp. HCN-1074. The sequence continues at coordinate 41,747 of NZ_JBBKBP010000031.1, read as the reverse complement.
CGTGATTGCGTTGTGGGTGGTGCTTATCGCAAGCGTGAGCTTTGGAGTGTATAAGAATTTTACTGCTATCGACCAGCACACCACCCATGAAAAAGAAATCATTGAACTTCGCTTGCAGGACACCAACGGGATAGAAAATTTCGTGAAGAACTTTGCGAAGTCCTATTACACATGGAATAACAGCAAAGAAACGATTGAAGCAAGGACGCAGGCAATCAGCGGTTATCTGACAAAGGAATTGCAGGACTTGAATATAGATACAATCAGAACCGATATACCGACCAGCTCCACAGTTACAGATGTGATTGTGTGGCATATCGAACAGTCGGGAACAGACACTTTATCTGCTACCTACGAAGTAGATCAGCAGATAAAAGAGGGAGAACAGACAAGCAACGTGAAAGCGACCTATACTGTAAAAGTCCATGTAGACGCTGACGGGGATATGGTAATCGTTCAGAACCCTACCCTTGCACCAGCAGTTGAAAAATCAGACTATGAGCCTAAGACGCCAGAAGCAGACGCAAGTGTAGACGCTGATACCGTCAACGACGCTACCTCTTTTCTGGAAACATTTTTTAAGCTCTATCCAACAGCCACAGAAAAAGAACTTGCCTATTATGTATCTGGAAATGTGCTTGAACCTATCGGCAGGGACTATCTGTATTCTGAATTGGTAAACCCTATCTTTACAAAGGACAGGGACAATGTAAAAGTTAAAGTAGCCGTGAAATTCCTTGATAATCAGACAAAGGCGACGCAGGTATCACAGTATGAGCTTGTACTACATAAGGATAGTAACTGGAAGATTGTAGGATAAATGATATAAAAAGACCGTAGCCTGTAATACACATTTATGTGCTTTACAGCTACGGTTATTTTTGAAATTGATTGCGTATATTCTTGTCTTTACGAAACGCTATTTTAGCAGACTTCATTAAATCTACTAAGAAACGTACTTCGTATTCATCACAGTCTGAAAAAATATCGTTTGCTTCTTTTTCAAAAACGATTTTAGAAGCAATCACATTATCGCATAAAAGAGTATCGACTGATACAGAAAGTGCATTGGCAATCGCAATCAAGGTTGGCAAACTGACTTTTGTTTTTCCTGTTTCTACATTACTCATGTGAGCTGGTGTAATGTCTATAAGGTCGGCAACGGTTTCTTGTGTTACGCCCTTTTTAATTCTTGCAATTTTAATACGCTGTCCGATTGCTTTGTAATCAACTTCCACAGTTTCCTCTCCTTTCCTGCTTTTTTATATTGTAACCATTCGCAGAGTGTAATATAATACTCTGTGTAAATGAATAATTTATACAGTATATATTCGGACTAAAAAGTTTAAAATATGGAAGAATATAAACGCAAAGGGGGTATGTTTATATGTTAAGATTTCGTAAAAAGGATAGCAAAGAGCTTATAAAAAGAATGGCTAAAACAAATGGCTGTTCGGTATCTGAAATTCGCAGAGAAATGCAGTATGCTATTGATGAAGCTAGAAATAGTGATGACCCAAACAAGCAAGCGGAATTTCAACGTTTATTTGGAAATAAGATACCCAGTCCAGAAGAATTTATTTGTGTAGTTAGCAAGAATTTAAAATTTTAGTAAATACGGAGCGTGAACAATGAAAAAAGCAGAAACGCAGGAACAGGAATTTTTGGAAGTTTGTTCTTCTTATGACTATGACCTTTTAACTGGAAAGAGAGAAATGACATTGAAAGACTATGAACGAATTACTTATTTAGTTAGTTCTCTTGGGTATAGTCAATATCTTCAATTCCTTATTGGAAAATATATGGACTTAGCACAAGCTGACGAAGAACGAGAAGAAAGAGAAAATGAAATATATTTGGAATATCCAGAGTATTATGAGGACGAGAGAATTTTGGAAGAAGAAGAAAAATGGCTGGAAGAATTTTTAAATCAACTTCCAGAGAAGAAAAGAGAATATTTTGAAAAACTTATAAAAGAGAGTTAAAGCTACTAAAAAAAGTTACTGTATTCAGATGTTCTGATCACAGTAACTTTTTATCATTATACAAGGGAAAACAAATGCTAACAGACAAAATATTTTTTTCGTAACTTACATTTTCAATTTTACCGTCAATCTTTTTCAGCAATTCCTTTACAATATACAAGCCCAGACCAGAACTTCCTTTGGTGCGTGATTTATCAACAGTATAAAACTTGTTAAATAATAAGTTTACATCAATATCATCAAGGGATTTTGTTGAATTTTTAATTGTGAACACTCCTTTTTGATTGATAGAAACTTCAATGTAATTATCTGAATAACGAAGTGCATTTACAATTAAATTTTCAATAATTCGTTTACAGATAAGGTTATTTCCGTATATCCATACAGGAGTATTTTCTGTTTGAATGGTTGGTTGGATTTCTCCAAATTCATAATACTTTTCAATTAAGCAATCTGTAACAATTCTATTTATGTCAACACGCTCACATTCAACATCAACTTGCTCATTTTCTATCACAGATAAATCATAAAACTCTTGTACTAAATCCGTGAGATAATCTGTTTTTGCCTTAATGATTTTAATGTATTGTCCTTGTTCCTGTTTATCTTCACATTCTTGCAGAAGTGTTAAATAGCCCTGTATAGATGTCAAAGGTGTTCTTAAATCGTGGCTTATATTAGATATAGACTGTTTTAACTGTTCTTCTTCCTGCTTAATTTGAACCTGTAATTTTTTATGTAGATTATCTTTTTGATTGATTGCATAAGCTAATTCTTCAATGTCCCTATTTGATAAAGATACTCGTATTTTCCGTTGTTGCTTTATTTGCTTATTTATGTTGCGAATTGTTCTGATAATAGAGAATAAGGAAAATGCTAATATGAAGATAAAGCAAATCAATAAGAAATATAACATATTCGCATTTCCCCTTTCTGTTATGATTAGCGTATTTCTTGCTTTCTTAGTATCAATGCTGAAACAAGAAATGTAATAATTACAGTTCCCACGAAATAAATCAAAATATTGATTTCTAAATTATTTATCATATTATAAGAACAGGTATTCATCCAGTAATACATAGGATTTATTTTTAAGTATGTTAGAACTCTCCATGATTGAGTTGACATATTATCCCATGTCATCATATAGATAAGCGGTCCGCTAAATGTAAACAATGACATAGCACCTACAACGATTGCCGTATGTTTGAATATTACACATAACATAAGTGTAATTCCGATAAATGCTCCCATAATCATACAATTTAGTCCTGCAATTTTCAGCATAGGAAACAGTTGTATTGGAATATTAAATTTCGCACATTCTATTATAAATGCAATCATAATAAATGAAAAGTATAGAAATATACTGGTAATCGAAATCACAATATATTTCGCAACAAAAAACTTAATTCGGCTTTGTCCGCTTGCGATTGCAATTTTAATTGTTGAATCCGTATATTCTCTTGAAAAGAAAATGACAGAAAATATAAGAACAATCAGCCAGAAAAATACAGTATAAGATGTGGCTGTCCTTATTATTTCTTCAATCAATGGGTGTGCTGTATCGCTATAAGCACGAGCAAGAAATCCAACAGTTTCTCCTATTTTCCATGTTTCGTCTAAACTTGAACTTGATGCCACAAATTGTTGCTGACCGCCTATGGAGAAAATTCCAAAGACTGCTAAAATCAAAGCAAAGGTTAAGTACAATGCCTTTGTATGAAATAACTTATAAAATTCTGCTCTTATTTGATTAAACATTTTTTCGTCCCCCTATTAGATTTTCAAAGTATGTTTCCAAATTTTCTCCTTGCACAGAAATTTCATCAATAATAACTCCGTTACTGGATAGTAATTTAGAAATCATTCTTACATTATCTAAGCACTCGAATATCCGAATAGAATTATCGGGGTAAACGGAGTAATTGTTAATATTTCCCTTTTGCTCTAATAAAAGAGTGGTTTTTTGGATATTATCTGTCCTTAAACAAATATGGCGTTTACATTCTTCGTTCAATTCTTCGGCAGAAATTTGTTTCAAAAGTTCTCCTTTATGAAGAAATCCGTAACAGGTAGCAAGCTGATGTAATTCACTTAATATATGGCTGGATATTAAAATCGTTACCTCTCGTTCTTTTACTAATTTTTTAAGAAGTTCTCTCAATTCAATAATTCCCGTTGGGTCAAGTCCGTTGACGGGTTCGTCCAAAATCAAAAATTCTGGCTCACCTAATAATGCAACACCTAAAGCAAGCCTTTGTTTCATTCCCAAAGAAAAGTTTGCCACTCTTTTTTTACCAGCATTGGATAAACCTATCAACTCTAAAGTATCGGCAATACACTCTTTGTTTGGAATACCACGCTGTATCCTTTGCACCTCTAAATTTTGTGAAGCGGTCATATCCTTGTATAATGCAGGCATTTCAATCGTGCAACCGATTTTTGTCCTTTCATATTGCAGATTATCTGTATGTCCAAACAGGATTATTTCTCCCTCACTCTTAAAATTAAGTCCCGTTAATAATCGGATTAGAGTTGTTTTTCCTGCCCCATTTTCGCCTACAAGACCGTAGATTTCTCCTTTTGGAATAGTTAAGTTCACATTCTTTAAAGCATAGAAATCTTTATATTTTTTGCTTAGATTTTTTGTTTCGCATATAAATTTTGTCATTCTAAACACTCCTTTCTATGCCACTATATCTGATAAGTCTAAAGAAAATCTAAAGTTATTTAATTTTATAACCGATTCCCCAAATGGTTTGTATATAATCTTCATTTGTAATTGCCTTGATTTTTTTACGAATATGACTGATATGGGTATTTATCGTATCATCATCATAAGCATAAGTTTCATTCCAAATGGATTCATATAAATTTTGCTTTGAAAAAATTTTTTGCGGATATTGCAATAATAGTCTTAAAATCTTTAACTCGGTTGATGTAAAAGATACTAATACCTCTTTGATATAAACTAGAGAGTTATTGATTTCAATATCTCTATATGTCAAAGTATCATTTTGGCAGGACGTATTTGAAGTCCTTTTCAAATTTGCCTCAATACGAGCAAGAAGCTCATGCAGGTCAAACGGCTTAGTCATATAATCATCAGCACCTAATTTTAATAAATCTATTTTTGTCTGTACCATTGTTTTTGCGGAAACAACAATGACAGGAGCATTTGTAAATTTACGCAATCGCTGTAATACATCATTTCCATTTAACTTCGGTAACATAATATCAAGTATTATTAAATCTGGAACAAGCGATTTACATAATTCTATTCCCTCTGCACCATTCAAGGCATAATGAACGATATATTTATTATTTTCTAAGAATTTTGCAATCATATTGCAAATGTCTATATCATCTTCAATAATAGCAATTTTATTCATGTGATTTCATCTCCTTTAATTAGACATTGTATCATAAGGTTTTTATGCTATCCACATGAAACAAAGAAGTCTATGGTACATTTAGAAATTATTTAGAAATATACTTTATGATTTTGGAAAATATTTTTGATGTGTAAATTAGGGAGTATGTTTCATGGAATGTTTTAAAGAAATTTATCGGCTATAAATGGAAAAAGCAATCAATAAAATCGTTAATTAGATATATAAATTCATTCGCTCGTGCAAACAGCCTGTTTTGTGCGGGCTTTTTTCATTCTGGAAAAATTTTGGCTTTTTTGAGTTCTCAACTTAACAAATCACACCTGCCGTTCCCTATATGGTGCGGAAAGAGGGAGAACCACTTTTCACGTCATAGCGGAAAGGGGGTGAGATTGATGAAACCGTCTGACTTCCAGAAAACAGTTCAATGCCGTTTTGAAAGTTGTTTGAAGAAAGTTGTCCGTCATGTTGTTAAGGACTACCAGCAGAAATTAAAACGACGACAAGAGAAAGAAACGCTTTTTTGCGAACTCCCAGAAATCGTTGTAGAAAATATGGCTGTCTTGGACGATTATGAAACGGACTATACGATTTTCAATGTATGCGGTCACGATATTCGTGTTTATGATGATGAATTGGCAGAAGCCTTGAAACAGTTATCCGAGCGTAACCGTGAAACTTTGCTGATGTATTACTTCTTGGAAATGAACAACGAAGAAATTGCAAAAAAGCAGAATATTTCCAGAAGCGGTGTATTCCAAAATCGACATAACTCATTGGCACTTATGAAAAAATTACTAAAGGAGAAACAGTAAAATGAAGCAAACATTTAAGAAGCCGTCCTACTATTTGCTTTCACAAGCAATGGACGGGGACGAAAAAGCGATTGAAAAGATACTGGCATTTTATGACCCGTACATATCAAAGTGCTGTCTGCGTCCACTCTATGATGAATACGGTAATGTCTATATTGTCGTAGATATGGAGTTAAAAGGACTTATCCGAGAAGCACTTATCAAAATGATTTTAGGGTTTGATATTGCCTTAGAAATCGAAGAAGAATAACAAGCAGTAACCGCAGAGCATGATTTGTTCAATCCCCCTCTTTCCTGCTCTGCACCTGCTTTTACATGAAAGCAACACGCTTTCGCCACAGCTCTTTGACAACTGAATAAAGCAGACAGATACGTTTGTGAGATAGCGAGCCACGGGGACTGTACGCCACGACCTTTTCAAAAGAAAGCGAGCGACCCACGCAGTGATCCGAGAGCGACTATTGGAAAAGTCGTTTTGCCACGACCTATTCTCACAGAATAATGATACGTCCGCATGGTGCGGTTCTGCCCACAAGAATGGGAATAGTTGAGATACTAACGGAGCTTTCCAAAGCCGTCTGTCTGCTTCTGTAACTTATAAATAGACACACAGTAAAGGGGGTGTTACATTATGTTAAATACTGATGTGTTAAATGATGTGATGTTCCAGCGAGGTAAGGTGTTGGAATATGAATAAAACGAAGATAAGAGCAACGGAACAGCCGATTGCTGTTGATATAGAGGGACTGTCTGCTATGTTATCTTGTGGTCGTGCTACCGCAAGAAAGATTGGTGAGCAGGCAGGAGCAAAAATTGTGATAGGTCGCAGGGTTCTTTATTCCATAGAAAAAGTCAAGAAATACTTGTTATATTTGGAAGAATAGAGCGATTTTCTATTTATGTTCTCTGGCGTGTGTAGTATAATAAGAAAGGACAAAGCACGCTGTGAGAACAAGAAAAGAGGCTTTTTCAGAAAGGAATGGTTCTCATGGCAATTAGTAGAAAAGACCCAAAAGGAAGAAAATTAAGAGAGGGCGAAAACTGGCGTAATGATGGAAGATACAGTTATCGTTATACAGATGTAAGAACAGGCAAGAGATTGACAGTCTATGCACAAGATTTACCAAAGCTTCGAGAAAAAGAGAAACAGATTGCAAAGGATATGGAAGATAACATACTGACAGACGGGGCAATCAAAAAAATGACGCTTAACACGTTGTTTGAGCGTTATATGGCAACTCGTGAGCTGGCTGATACTACAAGAGTTAGTTATGTTCGTGCTTGGGAAAACAGAGTAAAAGACGAGATTGGAAATATTAAAGTTGTTCAGCTTTTACCCTCACATATTAAAGCGTATTATGCGAAACTTTCCAAAGCTGGATATGCTTATTCTACAATCAAGTATATTCACAACCTGCTTTATCCTGCATTAGAAATGGCTGTTGATGATGATATTATCCGAAAGAACCCTGCAAAAAGTTCCATTAGCGATTATGGAAAACCAGCAGAGGAAAAAGAAGCCTTAACTGTTTCTCAACAAGAAAAGTTTATGGAGTTTGTAAAACAGAGCAATGTCTATAACATATATTATCCTATGTTTACCATAATGATTGGTACGGGGTTAAGGTGTGGGGAGCTTATTGGTCTTACATGGAAAGATATAAATATCAAGGCAAAAACGGTTAATGTAGACCACCAGCTCATTTATAAGAATTTAGGCGACGGTTGCAAATTCCATATCTCAACACCAAAAACGGAGTCGGGTATTCGTATTATACCTATGACACAAGAAGTTGCAAAAGCCTTTGAGGAACAAAGGAAAATCAATTTCATGCTTGCAAAGGATAAGAGCATTGAGGTGGACGGGTATTCGGGGTTTGTCTTTACAGCGAAATCGGGCAGACCGCTTATGCCGAATGGCGTAAATAGTGTTTTATATAACATTGTAGACGCATATAACAAAACCGAAGTAGAGAGAGCAAAAAAAGAGCATAGGAAAGCAGAGCTGTTACCGAAGTTTTCAGCTCATGTAATGCGTCACACAGCTTGTACCAGAATGGCAGAGTGCCGTATGGACGTAAAAGTTCTTCAATATATTATGGGACACGCTCATATAGATGTAACAATGGAAGTGTATAACCATATTGGAGAGCTGACAAGGATTGAAAATGAGATTGCAAGACTAGATAGTATGGTGTTAAATGCTTGACACCATAAAAAGAAAAATTGGTGTCAAATTGGTGTCAAAACAGAAAAATCACAATTTCAAAAGAAATAAGATACTGCAAACCACTGATTTTAAAGGGTTTGCAAAAAAATAACAAAAATATTAGCACTCAACCCTTGACAGTGCTAATAATAAGTGTTATATTACAACTAGAACAAAGGAGGGGGAACAAAAAGAGAACAAAGAAATAAGTTCTATGAGATTCCTGATAACCTAAGTTCCAAAGAAACAAGGTAAAGATGCATAACTGAGAGTCCATCATATACAGATGGACGGTATAGAAAAGGAGAGATGACTTATGTTGATGCCTAGTATTTTTGGAGAAAATTTATTTGATGACTTTTTTGGAGATTTTCCATTTTATTATGATGACAGAGCAATGAAAGATACAGAGAAGAAACTTTACGGACGCAGAGCCAGCCATATAATGAAAACCGATATCAAGGAAACTGATAAAGGCTATGAACTGGTCGTAGATCTTCCGGGATTTACCAAAGATGAAGTAAAGGCTGACCTGGAGAATGGTTATCTGACTATCAGCGCTGAGAAAGGCCTGGACAAAGATGAGCAGGAAAAAGAGACAGGACGTTATATCCGTAAGGAACGTTACGCAGGTGCCTGTAGCCGTAGCTTCTATGTAGGTAAAGAAGTTGAGAAAGAAGACATTAAAGCAGAATTCAAACATGGTATCCTCACATTATTTGTACCAAAGAAAGAAGCAAAACCAGCAGTAGAACAGAAGAAAACAATTGCCATTGAAGGCTGATGAATAAATATTCTGACTGACCCGTTGAGGGTCAGCCAGAGATTATGAACAGATATAAAAAAATAAAAGCTTACACTAAAAGATTGAAGATAAAAGGTTGAAAAAACCTGTAAAGATAGATTTGGAAAGTAAATCTGGTGAACAGATTTGACATATATAAAATATATTAGAAAAGGAGATATGACTTATGTTAATGCCTAGTATTTTTGGAGAAAATTTATTTGATGACTTTTTTGGAGATTTCCCATTCTATTATGATGACAGAGCAATGAAAGATGCAGAGAAGAAACTTTATGGACATAAAGCAAATCATGTAATGAAAACTGATATCAAGGAAATGAATAATGGATACGAACTGGTTGTAGATCTTCCGGGATTTAAGAAAGATGAAGTCCATGCAGCACTTGAAAATGGTTATCTGACTATCAGCGCAGAGAAAGGCCTGGATAAAGACGAGAAGGAAAAAGAGACAGGACGTTATATCCGCAGAGAACGTTATGCAGGTACCTGCAGTCGTAGCTTTTATGTAGGTAAAGAAGTACATCAGGATGACATCAAAGCAGAATTCAAACATGGTATCCTGACATTATTTGTTCCGAAGAAAGAAGCAAAGCCAGCAGTGGAACAGAAGCACAGCATCTCCATTGAAGGATAATAGATGTTAAGTTACAGCAACGGGAGGTCAAATCTTTTGGCTTCCCGTTGTTTGCATAATGAGGATTGCAGAAATATGAAGTCAGGAATGATTGCGTTAGAATGTGTTTATGAGGGAAGGTGATGATATTGAAAAGAGACTACTATGAAGTTCTGGGCGTGAACAAAAACGCGGATGCAGCAACGATTAAGAAAGCATACAGAAAACTGGCCAAGAAATATCATCCGGACAGTAATGAGGGAAATGCTTCGGCAGCAGAGCACTTTAAGGAAGTAAATGAAGCCTATGATGTTCTGAGTGATGAGAAGAAGCGTAAACTGTATGATCAGTTTGGCCACGCTGCTTTTGAAGAAGGTGCCGGTAATTATGGAAATGCACAGGGCAGTGGATTTGGCGGAGCACAGGGCAATCCATTTGGCAGCGGTTTCCATGGTTCGTACAGTGATGGCAATGGTTATCATGAATATCATTTTGAAAATGGCGAAGATATGGATGATATCCTGAAGAACCTTTTTGGTGGTGGATTTAAGAAGAGTAAATCATCAGGTGGTTTTGGAAGCAGCGGATTTGGAGGCAGTGGCTTTCACGGAAGTGGTTTTGGCGGTTTCGGAAGTAACGGAACTGATGGATTCGGCAGTGGCTTTGGCACAGGTGGAAGTAATTTCCGCAGTCAGGGCTTTGGCGGTTCTTACAGCAGCAAAGGTGAGGATCTTCATGCAGAGGTTACTGTCAGCTTTGATGAAGCTGCTTTTGGTGGCAAGAAGGTTATCCGCCTGCAGAGCAGTAATGGTGGCGTCCAGAACTATGAAGTCAATATTCCGGCAGGTATTGAATCCGGTAAATCTATCAGACTTAAAGGAAAGGGATATCCGGGAGTTGGCGGAGGTGAATCCGGTGATCTGCTTCTGAAAGTAAATGTTCAGGATAAGCCCGGATATAAACGGGAAGGCAGAGATGTTTACACAACAGTGAATATCCCATTTACAACAGCAGTATTTGGCGGTGAGGCGAAGGTTCACACTATTTACGGTGATGTTCTCTGTAACATTAAACCGGGTACTCAGTCCGGAACGAAGATACGTCTGAGAGGTAAAGGTATTGTTGCAATGAACAATCCGTCTGTGCACGGTGATGAATATGCAACTGTACAGATTGAAGTTCCGACCAGTCTGACACCGGAAGCAAGACGGAAACTGAAAGAATTCGAACAGGAATGTAATGGAAACCGCAGAAGCCGTGGATTTGGCAGCGGGAGTGCGGCGTGAAGAGTAATCAGAAATATTTTTGAAAGAGAAACGAAAAGGATACATGCACAGTAACATTACCGTGTATGTATCCTTTTGTCATAATAGGGAAAAATATTCTGTGAGCTTTTTCTGATATAAAATATTGTTTATCTGGGTTCCTTTCCATCACGGAAGAGCATCATCATTTCCTTGGTCAGGCTGATATTATTGCCCTGATCCGGGATTTTATCACGTTCTACCCACTGTGCCATGGAGAGTTCTTCATGGTCAACGGTCAGGGTATCATCACCGTCTACATCACAGAAGAATCCAAACAGCAGAGAGCCGCTGAAGGACCATGGCTGGCTCTTGTAGTAGCGGAGATTTTTGACTTTCAGACCTACTTCTTCCATTACTTCACGGTGTACGGTTTCTTCGATGGTTTCCCCGATTTCTGCGAAACCTGCAATCAAAGCATAGCGTTTGAAGTTGCGTCCCTCATATTTGGAGAGGATGATCTTATCTTTGTTTGTAATCCCCACAATAACAGCAGGGCACAGAACCGGATATTCGTGATTGCCACAGGAAGGGCATTCCATCATACGTTCCTTCTGGCTGTGAACCATTGGTTTTCCGCAGCAGCCACAATGCTGACGTTTGCTGTACCACTGGAACAACTGATGTCCTGTAATCCCTGCAAATGCCAGATGTTGCGGATGTGCAGTACGCAGGACACGTACATCCTGAAATTCATAGTCAGGAAGAAGTGCATTATCCAGATGTGGAATCAGATAAAAGCGCTGGTCATCAATGGAGAAGAGGTAGATATAGTTCACATAAAGATTATCGAGCCGTCCCTCTAATTCCTGGAAACGTGGAAATGTGATTGCCTCTTCACGATTCTGTCGGGGAAGAAGAATTCTGCCATTTTCATAGGTGAGGATGAAGCTGTCTTTATCCGGGGCAGATGGTTTGTATTCGTTATGGTAAATATGTGGTGCGATGTCTTGAATCATAATGTAATAGTCCTTTTCTGAAAAATATGAGGAGATAATGAGAATACCCTGAAAGGTACAGACTGTTTAACAGTCGGTTTATTATCTGCTCATAGTATATTCCTGAGCTTTTATAAAAGCAAGAGACAAAAATATCTGATTATAAAAAGATATTTCAAAAAAATAGTAAGCTCTGAAAAAAATAAAATAGCGTATTGCGCTTTGAAAAAGCAAGTGGTATAATCAACTCAGAAAATTGGTAATACCAAAAAAGAGAACGAGTAGTACTTCAAGGAGGGCTTTTACAGTTATGGGTTACGTGAAATGGAGTTATGACACATTAAATACTTTTTGCCACGATGTATTTCGAAAGTTTGGTTTCAATGAGGAACAGACCAATATTATTAAAGATGTTTTACTTACCGCAGATCTGTACGGGATTGAGAGTCACGGAATGCAGAGAATGGTAAGATATGATAAAGGAATTGAGAAAGGTACGATTCATCCGGATGCGGAACCGGAGGTTGTATTTGAGACACCTGTATCAGCAGTGATCGACGGACATGACGGAATGGGACAGTTGATCAGTCATTTTGCAATGGAGAAAGCAATTGAGAAAGCAAAAAAAACAGGCGTTGGTTTCGTTTCAGTAAGAAATTCCAATCATTTTGGTATTGCAGGATATTATGCGGAAATGGCTTCTAAACAGGGACTGCTTGGAATGGCATGCACTAACTCAGAAGCAATCATGGTACCTACCTTTGGACGTAAGGCAATGTTAGGTTCCAACCCGATCGCAGTAGCGATGCCTGCAGAGCCATATCCGTTTCTCTTTGACTGCTCTACAACAGTTGTAACCAGAGGAAAACTGGAAATGTATAATAAATCAGGTAAACAGCTTCCTGAGGGCTGGGCTCTCGGAGCAGACGGACATGAAAGTACGGATGCACCGGCTGTACTTGCAAATATTGTTGGCAAAAAAGGCGGCGGAATTATGCCACTTGGTGGAAATAAAGAAGTGAATGGAAGCCATAAAGGTTATGGATATGGAATGCTCTGTGAGATTTTCAGTTCTATTCTTTCTATGGGTGTTACTTCTGATAAATGCTGTACATTTAAAGATAAGACAGGTATCTGCCATGGATTTGCAGCAATCGATCCTGCAATCTTCGGAAATGCAGATGATATCAAGGCGCATTTCTCAGAATATCTGGAAACTCTTCGCCAGAGTCCGAAGGCCGAAGGTGCAGAGCAGATTTATACTCATGGTGAGAAAGAAATTATGGCAGAAAAAGAACGCAGGGAAAATGGCATTCCAGTAAATGACAATACTATGGTTGAACTGGCTAATCTCTGCAATTATCTGAAGATAGATTTTGGAGCTTATTTTAAAGATTATGAGCTGCCAAAAGACAGTAAATTTTTCGGTGGAAATTATTAAATACAAAACATCAACAAAAATCATTAAATAAAAATTACAAAACAAAAACTGCTAAACAGAACCCATCGTACTGATAATATTAACTATAAAATATATGAAATATACCTTTTTTTGAGACAACCGTTTATCAGTATGTGGAAATAAAAAAGAGACTGCATAGTTTCGTACTGTTTGTAAAAATTACAGATAGTATGAAACCATGCAGCCTTTTTATTATATCAATCACAGGAAATTATTCCGTAATGTTTCTATGATTGATATAATAAAGCCCTTCGGGCATAATCGCACTGCGGCGGAGAGGAATTATGTCGCTAAAACGATCCGCCGCAGGAAAGAATCCTGCAAGCAGGATTCTTTCCTGAACAAGAGAGCAAATTTTAATGTTCTTTTGTGTCTTTATTTTTGTGTGAGTTCATGTCATCGTTGTCGGTCATGAGGTATTTGCGGATGCCGAAAAGTATTGCAATACTGATAACACCGAGAAGTGTCTCATTTGGACCGAGATGTTCAACGACCATCTGACGTGCAGTGGCAAACATCAGAACTTCGACAACTGTCTGTGCGGAATGTTGGCAGAGCATTTTTACAAACTCTACGCCGACTACCAGGGACAATGCCTGAGACAGGAAACTGGTAAAGAATTCTGTGTCCATATCGGGAACAGCAGTGCCTGCAACTTCCATGATAAGACGGATTCCGGCCAATGCGATCACTACAAGGATGATGATAGACAGCACGATTTCTGTGTAGCGTGAGATATTGTAAATGATACTATTAAAATGTTTGCGAATGTTGTGGTTTATTTCTTTTTTGGGGCTCATGATAGAGAGAGTCCTTTCATTATTATATTTTTACCTGATCAGGTAGGTACCCTGCTTAAATAAGAGATCTCTACCTGACTATTGGGCAAAAGCAAAATCCATAAAAAATCGCCTTTGGCAATAAGATTTTGCTATATCTATACCCAAACACTTTGCGGAATAGCAGGCTGTTAAATGGTTGTATTTAATACAGATAATCCTTGTTTACATATCCATACAGATAAAGTTTCGGAGAGTAAACATACCAGTATTGTGCATCACTTGAATCAATAAGCTGAACGGTGTCACCGGAATATAATTGTCCGATTTCGTTAGAAGAATCGTATGCTTTGGCATTACGAAGAGCCAGATAACCTGTGGCAACACTTACAGTTTTAGTGGTGTATGCTGTTCCACCGATGAGATAATCCTTATTTACATAACCGTTCATATCATATTTTGGAGCATAGACATACCAATACTGGGAATCGCTGGTATCCAGTAGCTGAACAGTATCGCCGGAATATAACTGTCCGATTTCATTGGAGGAATCGTAAGCTTTCTGGGTGCGAAGAGCCAGATAACCGGTAGCAACACTTACTGTTCTTGATTCACCATAATAACGGGAAACACTCTGCGTACTTGCTCCGCCGCCACTGTAATATAAATAGTCTTTATTTACATATCCATAGCAGTTCAGCTTCGGAGCGTAGACATACCAATATTGTGGATCACTGCTGTCAGAAACAGATACGGTATCGCCGGAATATAACTTCCCGATTTCGTTAGAAGAATCGTATGCTTTAGCATTGCGGAGAGCCAGGTATCCTTTGCTTACACTAACTGTATAGGAAGTAGAATAAGAGTAGCCGCCTGACTGGGAATAGAGGGAAACCAGATAATCATTGTTTACATATCCCCAACAGTCATATTTCGGAGAATAAACATACCAATAGTCGCCATTGGTATATTCTGTAACTTCAACCAGATCGCCGGAATATAGTTCTCCGATTTCATTGGAAGAATCATATGCCATGGAAGAGCGGAGAGCCAGATAACCTTTACTTACACTTACTTCATAGGTATTGGAGGATGCCTCAACATCCTGAGAACTACAAGGTATGGACGCAGCGGCAACTGCGGCTACGAGCATCATAGGAATTATAACATTTTTTCTTTTCTTCATAAGTAGATCCTCCTTCTGGTTATTACCATATGGTGTAGAGCCACGTAGCGGAAGCGGATTGCGAATATCCGATTGATTACATCGTTGCTGAAATAACTATTGTACCGACAAGTTGATTCTATACTCTATACCACTATGTGTTTGCATATTTGTTCGAACAGATAAAAAATCTCAATAATAAAGCTTTTGCTCTTGAAATCTGACATATTAAGTTATGATGTTAGTTATTGTAGTAGTCATAGATAGTTCTGCTCAGTGATGCAATCGTATTCTGGGCGTTCCCGGCACTGGAGAGATTCTGTGACATAAATACGATAACGAGATCGTTTGCGGCATCGTAGATAATTCCGGCATCATTCTCTACATTATCAAGTTCGCCTGTTTTATTTGCCGTCTTCACTCCATCCGGAAGCATGGCTGGAATTTTGTTCTGACGTGTCTGTGCTTTAAGCAGGGCATACATATCAGAAGCATGGGCGTAACTGGACTCTTCTTCTTTGTAAACTTCAATGAGAAAATGTCCACAGTCATTTACGGATGTATAATTGTCATCCTGATCGTTGCTTGCCAGAAGCATACGTCCCATATGAGTCTGGGTATAACCATGTTCCTGACAGAAACTGTTGACAGCCTGCATACCTGCACTGGAGTTCCCGCCACCCAGATAGGTTGTCAATGTATTGGCAGCATCGTTATCGCTGACTGTGATCATGGAGTGCAGATTAGAATCTACGGAATCTTTGCCGTATTGTCCAATGATCTGGTCATAATTTTCATAAATTGCTCCCATAATATAAAGCTTAATCAGGCTGGCTGCCTGCATAGTCTGGTCATTGATGCTTCCTTCTGTTTCATTTATAAGATCAGAAACAAAAACAGACCAGCTGCCGTTATCTGCAGGGAGCTGTCCCTGAATTTGATTTAAGAGTGTCTGAAGTGCTTCATCTGTGACTGGCTCGTCTGAAGCTGATGTTCTGCCAAATACGCTGTCAGAATTTTCAGAAGAGGGGGAGAGTGTACCCTGCTCCGTTTCTGCTACTGCTACGTTTGTTTCTGCTGCGTAGCCGGTGGATACAGGAGCTGCAAGGAGACTCACTGATAGCAGGGGAAGCAAAAGCTTTTTTAAATTCATTGTGTTCACCGCCTGTTAAATAAATATTTGTAGATATTAAAATTATAGCGTGTATGGGGAGAAGTTACAAGTATAATTGAGTGGATAATAACGATATTAGTTACTGTTCACTCCGTTCTCAGTAACACGCTTCGCGATGCACAGAATTTATGCTATTCGCATAAATTCGCGCGGTATGTCTCGGGATTTTGGCATTCTCATGCCAAAACACCTCGCGGGATAGTGGCGTGTGAACAGTAACTGATATTATTACAGTTTTTATTACTGTTCACACGCTAAAAAACAGATTATTCATACAAATTGTAGGAATACAGAGGCGGAAATTCCGCATATCTGCTTATATATTTTGAAGTATACAAATGATACAATAAAATCATCGAAAACGAGATAAAGAGCGACAATTTAACTAAATAAATATGGGAATGTGGGGGCGTTTCCTGAATTATATGAGGAGGTAGATCGTATGTTAACACCAAAACAGAATATGCTTGAAGTAATAAAAGGCGGTAATCCTGACAGATTTGTCAATCAGTATGAAGCAGTGCAGCTTCTGTTTCATCCATTTATGTTTGCTAACCCGCTTCTTGAGCCGGGACAGGAAAATGTGGTAAATGCATGGGGCGTAACAAATACTTTCCCGAAAGGAGTTCCGGGTTCTTTCCCTGTACATACTCCTGATAAGATCGTAGTAAAGGATATCGAAGACTGGCAAGATTATGTTCATGCACCGTCTCTGAAATTTACTCAGGATCAGTGGGATATGGTGAAAGCCCAGTATGATGCAGTTGATGGTGAGCAGGCTTTTAAAGCAGCTTTCGTAGCACCGGGATTATTTGAGCAGACGCATCATCTCTGTGAGATCAGCAATGCGCTGGTTTACTATATTACCAATCCGGATGAAATGCATGATCTGATTAAGTATCTGACAGAATGGGAGCTGGAGCTGGCAGAAGGTATCTGTTCTAATCTTCATCCAGATGCAATTTTCCATCATGATGACTGGGGTGGACTGGACAGCACATTTATGAGTCCGGCAATGTTTGATGAATTTTTACTTGAGCCATATAAAGAAATTTATGGATATTATCATAGTCATGGAGTTGAACTGGTTATCCATCATTCTGACAGCTATGCTGCAACACTGGTTCCGTCTATGATCGAGATGGGAATTGATGTATGGCAGGGATGTATGGAGACAAATAATCTTCCGGAACTGATTAAGAAATATGGTGGCAAGATCAGTTTCATGGGCGGTATTGAGAATCGCGCAGTAGACTTCGAAGGCTGGACAGATGAGAACTGTGATGCAGTTGTACGTCGTGTATGTGAGGAATGCGGTAATAAATACTTTATTCCTTGTATTGCGCAGGGTGGTCCTGGTTCTGTTTATCCGGGAGTTTACAAATCCCTTTGCGATTCTATTGATAAGCTGAATGAAGAGAAGTTTGGTATTAAGGCTTCTGAGTCTACAAGACTTCCATGGCAGATTATGTTTTAACTGAATCAAGCAAGTCCCCCTGCTTCAATTGCGAGGTGCAATAAGCAGCGGGTGGGGACTATTAAATAAATGGACTGATTTTTAGTCTGGCAAGAGTTGAAAGAGACAGCTGGAGGTGTTTGCAAAATGATTATTATTGGTGAGAAAATTAATGGTTCTATTCCGTCAGTAGCAGAAGCAATCGCGAAAAGGGACGCAGAGTTTATCAAAGCGAGAGCAAAACTTCAGGCGGATAGTGGAGCTACATATATTGACTGTTGTGCTTCTGTTCCGGAGGCAGAGGAAGTGGAAATCCTGAAATGGATGATCGATTGTATTCAGGAGGTTACAGATCTTCCGATTTCTATCGACAGTCCAAGTCCGGATGTTCTGGCACAGGCATATAAATTCTGTAAGAAACCTGGAATTTTTAACTCTGTATCAGGAGAGGGACATAAGATTGATACGATTTTCCCGATTATGGCGGAGCCTGGAAATGAAGGCTGGCAGGTAATTGCATTGCTTAGTGATAATACAGGAATTCCGAAATGTGCAGCAGATCGTCTGAAAGTTTTTGACAAGATTATGGCGAAAGCAAAAGAATATGGAATTGCGCCGAACAGAATTCATATTGATCCGCTGGTTGAAATGCTCTGTACTTCAGAGGATGGAATTGCTACAAATATTGAGACGATCACAAGTGTACGCGAACAGTATCCGACCATTCATATCACAGCTGCTATCAGTAATATTTCTTTCAATCTGCCGGTCCGTAAACTGATCAATTATGGTTTCCTGGTGCTGGCAATGAATGCAGGACTGGACAGTGGAATTATGGATCCGACCAACAGAGATATGCTGGGACTGGTTTATGCGACAGAGGCTTTACTGGGACTGGATGATTATTGCATGGAATATATCGGAGCGTACAGAGAAGGTCTGATCGGACCGGTAAAGAAGTGATAGTTTATTAAAACTGAAGCAAAAAATGGTTACGTTTTTAGAGAAAGATAACAGGGAGGTTTTGATTATGTCTAAAATAAATGAAGTTGCGGAATTAGTTGAAAAAGGAAAAGCGAAATTAGTAGGACCGGCTGTTCAGGAAGCAATTGATGAGGGTGATGATCCGGTTGCGATTCTGAATGATGGTATGATCAGTGCAATGTCTATTGTTGGTGATAAATTTAAAAATGGTGAGATTTTTGTTCCGGAGATGCTTGTTGCAGCACGTGCGATGAAGAAAGGTGTTGAGGTTCTGAAACCACATCTGGCATCTGGTTCTACAGGTGCACTTGGTAAGGTTATCATTGCTACTGTTTCCGGTGACCTTCATGATATTGGTAAGAATCTGGTTGCTATGATGATCGAGAGTGCCGGTTTTGAAGTGATCGATCTGGGTGTTGATGTTCCGGCGGCTAAGATTATCGAGTGCTATAAGGAGAATCCGGATGTTAAGATCATTGCACTTTCTGCTCTGCTGACAACTACAATGCCGGCACTGAAAGAGACTGTTGAGGCTTTGAATGCGGCAGATTTCAGAGGTAATATCAAGGTTATGGTTGGCGGTGCGCCGATTACTGAAGAGTTTGCTGAAGAGATTGGGGCTGACGGATATTCTGATGATGCGGCCAGCGCAGCATCACTGGCTAAGAAGCTGGCTGCGGCTTAAGCTGATCGAGAGGGTCTGAGACAGATCCTGGATAAGTGGGTTAAAAGCATAACATGAAAAGGGGGACTGCTCTGTGATGGGGTGGTCCCTTTGATGTTTTTAGTGATATAATGTACTTGTACTTGAAGGGACGCTCAGCAAAATATTTCATTTTGAGTGCGGTTTCGGGAGCTAAGATATTCTAAGTCTGAAAAAATCTGCTAAAGGCATGAGCCGCCCTGTCAAACTCGCTCCGTTGCAAACTTCGCTCAGACACGTGAGGCGAGCGACTTATAACGCAGATTTTTTCGGACTAAGAATATCTAAGTTCCCTGCAAATGCACTTAAAATGAAATATTTTGCTGAGCTGGTTACTGGGCATAGGAGGTTTTTTATGGCTTGGGTGAGGTTTGTCAGAGAAGGTAAATGTATAGAGGTGGAAGATGGCAGTTCTGTTCTGGAGGCGGAGATTCGGGCTGGGTTGAGACCGGATGCACCTTGTGGGGGACAGGGGAAATGTGGTAAGTGCTTGGTGAAGTTGAATGGGAAGATTATTAAAGCTTGTCAGGTGAAGTTGAATGTTGATGTGAAAGCTGAAGCTGGGAAGGAATATCTGGTGGAGACATTGGATAGGAGTGAGGCTGCGAAGATTCTGACGGATGGTTTTAACAGAGAAGTTGTGTTTGCACCAGGACTTCGGATGATGCGGGTTTTGCTGGAGAAGGCGAAACCTGGGGAGAAGAGGTCGGACTGGCAGAGATTGTTGGATGAGTTGGAGAGTGTGGATGGTGAAGTTCGGGCTGATGAGATGGAAGTGGATTTGAAACTGGCGGGGGAGTTATATGAGAAGCGTCGGGAGTCGGATGCGTGGTATGTGATTTACAGCAGACGTCGAATATTAGAATTGAGAAAAGAAATTGGCAGGAGGTGTCTGGCAGCGTTTGATATTGGGACGACTACGATTGCGGGGTATCTTCTGGATGGTGTAGATGGCAGGACTCTGGCAGTGGAGAGCAAGATGAATCCTCAGGCACAGTATGGTGCGGATGTGATTATGCGGGCGAATTATGCGTTGGAGCATGGAACAGAGGCGCTGAGTCTGTGTATTCGGGAAGTTGTTAATGAGATGATTGGAAGCCTGGCTGAGAAGGCAGGGATTGGCAGGAGTGATATTTTCCAGATTTGTGTTGTGGGAAATACCTGTATGCATCATTTGTTTCTTGGGATTTCTCCGGCTTCGTTGGTGCATGCGCCTTATACACCGGCGGTGAGTGAACGGCTTGTGTCAGATGCCGGGGATTATGGCCTGAATGTTCAGAAACGGGCGGAGTTGATTTTATTGCCGGATATTGCCGGATATGTGGGGGCGGATACCTGTGGATGTCTGCTGGCAGTACGGCAGGATATGAAAGAGGAAATTTCGCTGATGATTGATATTGGTACGAATGGTGAGATGGTTCTTGGGAATAGGGAGAGACTGGTGACTTGTTCTACCGCGGCTGGTCCGGCTTTTGAAGGGGCTAAGATTGAATGTGGAATGCGTGGAGCGAAAGGGGCTGTGGATCATGTAAGGTTTGAGAATGGAGAATGGAGTTATACAACTGTGGGAAGTAAACCAGCAGCCGGGTTGTGTGGTTCGGGACTTATTGATCTGGTTGCCGGGCTTCTGGATGCGGGATTGCTGGATGAGAATGGTGTGCTGAACAGTGGACAGGAGAACCGTAGTGCATTTATGCTTGTGCCGCCAAATGAGGCAGGGAATGAAAAGGGTGTTTATCTTACACAGAAGGACGTCGGGGAGGTTCAGCTTGCGAAGGCTGCTATTGCGGCGGGGATTCAGATGCTTATGGAGCGGCTGGAGATTACGGAAAAGGAAATCCAGACGGTATATATTGCGGGGGCTTTTGGCAATTATATGAATCCGGTGAGTGCCGGGAAGATTGGTTTGCTGCCGGCATCGTTGGTTGAAAAAGTGAAGCCGGTCGGAAATGCCGCAGGGGAAGGTGCGAAGATTGCTCTTGTGAATGAGAAGGAAATGCTGGATATGGACGAACTGGTGAGGAAGATTGAGTTCGTGGAACTGGCGGCTTCACCGGAATTTCAAGATTGTTTTATTGATGAACTGGGGTTTCCTGAGAGAGAGGAGGAACCGAAATGTTAGATATAAAGAAGTTAGAACAGATGGGAATGGAACAGGGGTTTTCGCATGTAGCGTTATTGGATTGTGATACGATTGAGCTGAAGCCGGAGGTGCGGCAGATGTGTGCTTCAGATACATGTCATAAGTATAATAAGTGCTGGAGCTGCCCGCCAGGGTGTGGCTCTCTTGAGGAGTGTGAAAAGAGAGTTCGAAATTATAAGTATGGAATCATTGTTCAGACAGTGGGGGAATTGGAAGATGCCCTTGATGGAGAGAGCATGATGGAGACGGAGGCCAGACATAAGGAGTATTTTGTGGAGTTTGAGAAGAAACTGAGAGAGATTTATCCGGATATGCTTGCAATTGGCGCAGGGTGTTGTACGAAATGTAAGGTTTGTACTTATCCCGATGCTCCGTGCAGATTTCCGAAGCAGGCTTTTTCTTCGATGGAGGCTTACGGAATGTTGGTGACTCAGGTCTGTCAGGCAAATGGGTTGAAGTATTATTATGGAGACTGTACGATTGCTTATACGAGCTGTTATTTATTAGAGTAGATAGTATTTCTGTTTATATAAGAGAATTCAGCTTTTTCATAAAATGTGTTGATGACTGTTGGATGTACTGGTGTATAGCGAATAATAATTGTTACGGTTCGGTTATGAGCAAGTAGCGAAAGCGGATTGCGAATATCCGATTGACTCTCATTACTAATAGCCAGAATGGAATCAGAGAGAATGAGTTACTGAGAACGGAGCGAACAGTAACCGAGAATGAGAACAGAATATAAAATGCCGGTATTTTTCGTTGTAAATAATCTGGTGCTATGATAAAATAAATACATTGAAAAAGCAGTGATGAAAGTAAAAGTCCTTCGCCGTAAGGCGGGGGATTTTTTTGTAGAAGAATGGTTAAGGGCGGGCTTGATGATATGACAGTACTTGAGCAGTTACAAAAAGCAATTGAAGACGGACATCCGGGGGATACGGAGAAGCTGGTGAGAGAAGCATTGAAGCAGCATATTTCTTCCGCGCGGATTGTGGAAGAAGCAATGACTCCTGCGATGAGAACAGTGGGAGAGAATTATAAATCTAATGGTGCGGATATTATCAGGATTCTGGCGGCGGCCCGGAGCGTGCGTAAAGGATTTGAGCTGTTGGAGGAGCAGGATACACAGTTTGGCAGAAGAAATATTGGAACTGTGATTCTGGGAACTGTGGAGGGAGATCTTCATGATGTGGGTAAGAATCTGGTTGCAGTTATGTTCCGTAGTGCGGGATTTAAGGTTATCGACCTTGGCGTGGATATTTCGGAGAAGCAGTTTCTACGTGCTGTGAAACAGAATCCGGATGTGTCAATCGTTTGTATTTCCTCTCTTCTTAGCACTTCTATTCCGGAGATGGAGCAGGTGGTGAAGTCGCTGAAGCGAAGCAGCAGTAAGCATAAATTTAAGATTATGGTTGGCGGTGGTGCAGTGACAAAACAGCTGGCGAAAGATATGGGGGCAGATGCGTATACAGAAAATTGCATTGAGGCTGTGGAAGTTGCCAAGACGTTTATTGTATAATGCGTGTGAATTAGTGGTAAAGAGGAGCCAATGAAAGAATCTGAATAACAGCCAGAATGAAGAAGGTTGCTAATTAGCGTGAGCCATATCAGAATCAGCTTATGAATTATGTGACGGGAGGAACGGGACTTGCGGTTGTCATCTGTTTATTTATATGAAAAGATAAAAGAGAAATATGAAATTCTGAAAAAGGGAAATTTGTCCGGTAATGATGGGTATCTGCGCCCTTTTTTGCGTTGTGGAATTAACAGAGATGACAGGAAGAAAGAAGATAGATTCCGCAGTGGGCATGTATATGTGATTCAGGTGCGTGATGATGAAGAATGGGAACGTGTAGTGCCGGTAATGAAAGACATTTTCTGGATTTTTTGTAAAAAATCGGATTCAGAAAAGCAAAATGATAATATGATCGTTGGAGCTGGAACCGGAATTGGAACAGGAACTGAAGTTGAGGCTGGAGCTCCTGAAAGTTTTGAAACAGATATAAACCGAAATGAGGTTGAGGTAGCTGTGAGCAGCTGCGATGACTCAGATTTTGGAAACATCCCTTATATTCAGGTGGCACTTGAGAATCTGGAAGAAATTGCGGAATTTATGAATGATATGCAGGAGATTTTTGATACTGCGGATGGATGGGAAAGGAAAATCCATGACCTGATGCTGGAGCATGCGGGAATGGAGCGGCTTTTAC
This sequence comes from Blautia sp. HCN-1074, assembly GCF_037890165.1. Classification (NCBI taxonomy): domain Bacteria; kingdom Bacillati; phylum Bacillota; class Clostridia; order Lachnospirales; family Lachnospiraceae; genus Blautia; species Blautia sp. HCN-1074. The sequence goes on along the minus strand of NZ_JBBKBP010000031.1, from coordinate 17,604 downwards.
AGGTGACATCTGAATTTCTGCAGAATCCGCTGACTGTAATCGGACTGGATTTTACTTTCGTTGCAGAGGCCGGAAGCAAATATCTGCCGCCGCGGGCTCGTTTATATACAGATGAGGGACTGAATGTAGAATATGTAAATGCACTTCTTCAGAATGAAACTTATCGTGAGATGGCAGATACGCATGAAACGGTGATGTTTCCGGCTTATATCAGTGGATGTCGTTCTATGAATCGAAATTTATTTGTGGATGAGAAGGCAACTCACAGGCTGATTTTGACGGAATGCAGAGTGGAAATTACGCAGGGAGTTATCTGCGTGCTGGATATTTTATCAGAGAAATTGGAATTCCTGCTTACACATGAAGAAGAGGAGACAGATCCGGACCGGGATATAGAACAGATATTTGTGCGTGTTTTATCGGACAGAACAGCGGATTATATGCAGATCAGCAGGGAACTCAGCGAATTGGGATGGGGAGGAAATCATGAATATATGTGTCTGATTTTGCAGATTACATATCTGAACCAGCAGAATCTTTCTACGAAGGCAATCAGCAGATATATTAAGAAGAAACTCGGGGATTCCGTAAGTTTTCTTTATCAGGATGAGATCGTGGTGTTTTTTGACCTTACGAGGTTGGGAATGAATCAGGAAGAGGTAGCCGGGAAGCTTGTGTATTTTATCAGAGATACCTATCTGAAAGCCGGGTACAGCAGAGTAATGACGGGACACATGAACCTGCGCAGACAGTATGTACAGGCGAAAACAGCGCTAGATGTCGGAAGCCGTAAGAAACCGTATCTGTGGATTCATTATTTCAGCCAGGTGGCAATGACATATATTCTGGAGCAGGCGACCAAGAGACTGCCGGGAACTATGATTTGTCATGAGGGATTGTTGGAATTAAAGAAACATGATGAGGAAAATCAGACGCAGTATATGGAGACTTTGAGAGTATATCTTGAACAGCATTTAAGCGCGACACAGGCTGCGCGTGAGTTGTTTATACATAGAAGTACATTTCTCTACCGACTCGACAGAATCAGAGAAATCCTTCAGTCAGATCTGGATGATCCGGAGGAGATTTTTTACCTGGAACTATCGTTCAGACTGCTGGAGCAGGAAGAAGAGAAGGAATAATAAAAATCTTCGCAGTGTGGACAGCGTGTAGCTTTAATGTCGATTTTGCTCATGCAGAAAGGACATTTCTTAGTAGTCGGAGCGGCTGGCTCTTCTTTTTTGGCACCGAAGGATGTTACTTTGTTCACTGCCTTCAGCAGGCAGAACAGGATGAATGCCATAATGATGAAGTTAACTACTGAAGAAATGAAAGAGGATGCTACGGATACAAACCGAATTCATCCGGCAGTGGCATTGGGAGGATGTATTATTTCTGTTATGATCCTGCTCCTTCTGATCGTACCAGGGTCTCCGGCATTTATGGCACCACAGTCTTTTGCAGCACTGATCGTGTGGGTACTTATGGGAGTTACTTTCTATTTTGTTTCTAAGAAAAACTTTGCAAAGATTTCCAAGAGAGAAATGGATTATCTGATTCTTGGAAATGTGCAGGTAGTCAGAGGGATGAGAAAAGGAAAGGATCAGGGAAGCGTTGTGCAGGGAAATGTTGTACAGCCTAAAATATAAATGATGTTAGGGGTAAAAATGAAAAACAGCGGAGCGGATATAAAAATTCGCTTCGCTGTTTTAATGAAATAAAAATTTTTAAAATTTATTTAGCTTCTTCTTCAGCAGCTTCCTCTTCAGCTTCCAGAGCCGGATCTACATGAACTGCGGCTACGGATACGACTGCGGCTTCAAGGTCTGTCTTTAAGTCTACATCTTTATCTTTGGCAATGTCGAGGTCTTTTACTTTGATTACATCGCCGACTTTCATATCGCCGACATCAACCATAACTTTGTCAACCAGTGCGGATGGGAGAGCGCGGAAGGAAATCTCTTCCAGATGCTGCTGTAATACACCAGCTGCGAGTTTATCATGGTTTACAAGTACGATCTCGGCTACGGAATGTACTTTCTCGTTGCTTACCAGTGCCTGGAAATCTATTTCATCCACCTGTCCTTTTAACGGATTGAACTGGATCTCTTTGATCAGTACATCATAAGACTGACCATCTACATCCAGCATAATCTGGCTACCTTTGTTGCTTGTTTTGAGAAGTTTCTCTACTGCGGATTTCTCCATTTTGACAGGCATGGAACCTTCCATCTCTCTGCCAAATACGTTACCTGTAACGTAACCTTCTCTTCTTAATCTTTTGGCCTTTGTGTCCATTGTTCTTTTTTCAGCTTTTAAAGTATTCATTTGACTTTTCCTCCATTATTACAGCTGAGGTGACACGCTTGACACTATCTTGATTCAGGAGCATTTCTGCAATGCTTCAGGTGGTGTTAAGTATTTTTAAGTATTCAGTTGTTTGCTTGTTTCTTATCTTTGTTACAACTGTATTATAACGCACAATAATAGAAATGCAAGACCTGAAATGTGAAGAGTTTGTGAATTCTTAACAAGTATCAGAAAAGAGATTGTATATATTTAACAAAACTTGCATGCTTCGAGGTTTGGTATATTCATGCCAAAACACCTTGCGGAATAGTAGCGTGTGAACAGTAACACCGCCTGAAAAGTAATGCTAAAGAATGCTAAAGAACGTGGAAGGTGCATGTTGATTTTGAAAATAGTATATGTTATAATTATAAAGGATAAGAAGAAATAATATTGTCATAAGAACACAAACAAAGAATCCCCAGAAGTGCCAGCTTCTGGGGATTCACTCTATTTACGGTTGAGTTTCCGCTTATTCCTTGTTGTCACGCTTATGTTCTGTCAGCTTATTATATATGTAAGTACTAATGATGCCAGCTAAAACAGAAGAAATAAAAGGAATAAGATATCTAATAAAGATATGAAACAATATGGTCATAAGAAACACCTCCCTCCTGTTGCCGGTGTGGGGATGTGACAACATGTCAAGTATATCATATGTTAATACAAAAAAGGAACATAATGTACCAATAAACAAAACCCCCGATACACCGTAATAAGTGTACCGGGGGTTTGCATTACTTAATTATAAAAATTACAGAGTATCGTTTCTCTTAATGTAACCAGGCTGATCAGCCGGGGAAATGATTTCTTTCTTATGGATCAGTTTCGCCCATTTATCTACTACTTCATTCTCTACGTGAACGTCTTCACCTACAGTAACCTCAGCAAGAACAACACTGTTTCTGACAACAGCACCTTTCTTGATGACACATCCACGTCCGATTACGGAATTCTCAACAGTACCCTCGATCTGGCAGCCGTTGGAGATTACGGAATTCTTAACTTCTGCTGTATCGAAATACTGAGTCGGGCAGGAGTCGTTCGTACGGGTATAAATTGGCCAGTTCTCATGGAACAGTTCCTGAGCTGCTTTGTAGTCAAGAAGATCCATGTTTGCTGCATAGTAGCTTGGGAAGTCTGTGATACTTGCAAAGAATCCCTTATGTGCTACGCCACGGATATCAAGAGTTTCGCATTTATCGTTCAGGATATCTGCCAGAGTATACATGGAGGAAAGCTTCTTAGCTTCTCTAACCAGGCTGATGAAAAGCTCTGTTTTCATAACGCAGGTATCCATGTAAATGTTCTGGTTCTTCTTATTACCATGGTTAGGTCCGATGGCTTCAACACCTTTCTGACGGTTCAGATTCAGAACATTACAGGTAAGATATGCTTCTTTTGCATTATCAACAGAATGATAAAGCAGAGTAACATCTGCACCGGAGTCAATATGTGTATGTATAAACTGGTCAAAATCAATAGAATAAACCATATAGCTAGGAGCGATAACAACATATGGATGAGACATTCTGCTCAGAGATTCCATGTTTTCCAGGTAGCAGGAGATATCTGTATTGTAAATATCATTGTCATTATTATGCTCTGAGAAGAGAAGCTGAAGCTTACCGCTCTTGGAGTTGATGTTGTAATGACGTCCTGTTCCAACGTGTTCTACAACGGAACGAGGTTTGTTATTGATATAAACCTGGATACAGTCAATATTGCTGTTAGTCATGTTGGAGATAGGGAAGTCAATGACTCTGTATCTGCCAAGGAAGGAAAACGCGCCGATCGGGCGATAATCCTGCATACCATCTACATAAATATTTCTCCCGGAAGATTTTACGATTCCAAATGCCTTATACATATTATTCTGCCCCCTTTACACGTTTCGCTACAAGCTCGATGTGCTCGCTGTCTGGATCGCCTACAACAGCACCCTTGCCGATACGGATACCATCAGCTACAAGTGAACGCTGAACAACAGCACCCTCTTCTACAACAGCACCCGGCATCAGTACACTGTCAATGATCCTGGCACCGGCACCGATCTTAACACCTGTAAAGAGAACGGAATGCTTAACTTCACCCTGAACTACACAGCCCTGAGTGATATATGCATCTTTGACATCTGCTTCTGCACTGATGTACTGAGGAAGTGCAGTGACATCTTCTGTATAAATTTTCCAGGAAGGATCACCAAGGTCAAGCTCGTTCTTGGAGCTTAACAGATCCATGTTAGCTTCCCAGAGAGAGTCAATAGTTCCGACATCTTTCCAGTAACCTTTGAATTTGTACGCATAAAGAGTCTTGTTATCGTTAAGCATAGTAGGGATGATATCTTTACCAAAGTCATGGTTGGAATCCGGATTCTTGATATCAGCCAGAAGCATCTTGCGGAGAAGTTTCCATGTGAAGATATAGATACCCATGGATGCAAGATTGCTCTTCGGATGTTCCGGTTTCTCTTCAAATTCTACGATACGTCCGCTTTCATCTGTATTCATGATACCGAAACGGCTTGCTTCTTTCATTGGAACTTCGATAACTGCGATGGTTGCATCTGCATTAGCCTTCTTATGAGCTGCGAGCATTTCGTCATAGTTCATCTTGTAAATATGGTCGCCGGAAAGGACGAGGACATATTCCGGATCAAATTTATCGATAAAGTCGATATTCTGGGAAATTGCATCTGCAGTTCCGCGGTATACGTTCAGATTCTCATCTGCTTTCTCACGTGGAGGAAGAACGTAAACGCCGCTGTCTTTGGCATCAAGTCCCCAGCGTCCGCCGGCTGCTACATAGCTGTTAAGCTGGATAGACTCATACTGTGTAAGAACACCAACAACATCTACACCACTGTTGGCACAGTTACTTAAAGGAAAGTCTACGATACGATATTTACCGCCGTATGAAACGGCTGGCTTTGCCACTTTATTGGTTAAGTCATGCAGACGGCTGCCACGACCGCCGGCTAAGATCATAGCCAACATACTATTTTGTTTCATAATAGTGAACCCTCGCTTTCATTTATTACATAATATTATACAATTTTTTTTGTCATTTTTCCATAGGTTTCTGAAAAAAATATGTAAATTTTTCGCTAGAAACAGATAAAATTCGAGAAAAAATTATACATTATACACAAATTTGCAGTAAAAAATGGTAAAGTACAGGTTTGTAAATATACACAAATTTAAGGAAAACGGGTGGACGTATAATAGTTCTTACGTTATAATAGGTAAGAATTTAAAAGAAACAGAGGTTATCACGTGAGTAAGAGAGAAGATTACAAACGACTTATCGTGTTCTGTCTGGCGAGTCTGGTAGTACTGGCACAGATGGCAGTCTTTGCCTATGTATGGTATACAGTCTACAGAGGTCAGATTGATGAACCATTCTGGCGGAAAGGTAACTGGGTGCTGATCGCAATTTACGGTCTGCTGTTTGCCATGTTTGCCAAGCTGTATGGAGGACTAAAGGTCGGATACCTTAAAAGAATAGACGTATTTTATTCCCTGACGTTAGCGCTTTTATGTACCAACGTAGTGGAATATCTGGAGATCACTTTGATCAACAGGTGGTTTCTGAGTGTGGGGCCGATGATCGAGATGACAATGGTACAACTGGTACTGATTGTTATCTGGATTTTTGGATCCAGACATATTTATTCCAGATTATATCGTGCGCGTAGATTGTTGGTCATTTACGGTGACCGCGATCCGGGGGATGATCTGATCCATAAGATGAATTCCCGAAAGGATAAATATGATATCAGCGATAAAGTGCATGTCAGCCTTGGAGAAACAGAAATTCACAAGATGATGCGTAATTATGACGGGGTGATCATATGGGATCTGCCGTCAATGGAGAGAAACCGATATCTGAAGTTCTGCTTCGCTCATTCCATCCGATGCTATATCAGTCCGAAGATTTCGGATATCATTCTTATGGGAAGCGAGAGAATTCATCTTTTCGATACACCGCTTCTGATGTCGCGAAATATGGGACTTGCGGTAGATCAGAGAGTTGCGAAGAGAATTATGGATATTCTGGTTTCCGGAATCGGCATTGTCATTACATCACCGATTATGTTGCTCATAGCTATTGCGGTAAAAGCATACGACTGGGGACCGGTATTTTACTTCCAGGACCGTCTTACAATTGGCGGTAAGCCATTTAAAATCTGCAAATTCCGCAGTATGTGTGTGGATTCTGAGAAAAACGGTGCCAGACTGGCTTCCAAACATGATTCCCGTATCACTCCGGTAGGGCATGTGTTGAGAAATCTTCATCTGGACGAGCTGCCGCAGCTATTCAATGTGTTCAAAGGAGATATGTCTCTGGTAGGTCCACGTCCGGAACGTAAGACAATCATGCAGGAGTATGAGAAGGAACTTCCGGAGTTCTATTATCGCCTGAAGGTAAAGGCAGGACTGACCGGATATGCGCAGGTTTATGGCAAATATAACACCACCCCTTATGACAAATTAAAGCTGGATTTGTTCTATATTGAGAACTATTCTTTTCTGCTGGATGTTAAGCTGATCTTTATGACAGTCAAGATCTTTTTCCAGAAGGAAGTGTCTGAGGGAGTAGATGATAAACAGGTAAATGCTCTGAAAGATTCCGGAAGAAACACCGGGGCATCAGAGGATAAAACGGAGGAATGACCATGAATAAACCGCTGGTATCTGTGATCATGCCGGTTTACAACGGAGAGAAATATATTAAACAGGCTGTAGATTCTGTCTATGAGCAGGGAGTTTCGCTGGAGCTTCTGGTAATTGATGACGGATCTACAGATCATACAAAGGAAGTCCTGTCTGCCTATGAGGGCAGAGAGGGCTTTCAGTATATTAAGAACAAACAGAATATGGGTGCGGCAGGCTCCAGAAACAGAGGAGTGAAGCTTGCTAAGGGAGATTACATTGCTTTTCTTGATGCGGATGACTGGTGGGAAAAAGGCAAATTGAAAGAGCAGCTTAAATGTCTCGAAGAGACGGGATACGTGTTGTGTTCTACCGGCCGTGAGCTGATAAGATCCGATGGAAGCAGCACCGGCCGTACGATTCCGGTGAAAGAGAAGATTACTTACAGAGAGCTTCTGAAGCATAACAGCATTAACTGTTCTTCCGTAGTGATCAGAACAGACGTGGCGCGGGAGTTTCCAATGGAGCATGATGACAGCCATGAAGACTATATCACCTGGCTGAAAGTTCTGCGAAAATACGGTTATGCGGTCGGAATCGATAAGCCATACCTGAAATACCGCCTCAGTGAGGGCGGCAAGTCCAGAAATAAGCTGAAGTCAGCAGTGATGACTTATAATGTTTACAGATATGCGGGGTATGGACGGATAAAGAGTTGTATTTTCTTTTGCTCTTATGCACTGCATGGAATATGGAAGTATTGCCATAGATAAAAATGAATGTATGGAAATAGTTTCATAAACAAATTATTAACTTTCTATTCCATAAATCATAAAAATATGTTATCCTTTGGATAATAATTATGAATGATTAAAGGATAATATTAAGATGAAATTAAAGAAAGAGAGGCCTGCTGTGCCTTATACCTACCTGATCGATAACTTCAAGGTCCTGCTTATCTTTCTGGTAGTATTTAACCATATTATTGCATTCAATCTTGTAAAAGTGGACACAGTGGTGAGATACGTGTGGTATGCGATCACGATCTTCCATATGCCCGCATTTATTTTTGTTTCGGGGTATTTGTCAAAGAAACCTCAGAATGTATTAAAGAATTTTAAGAATCTTCTGATTCCGTATATTCTGGGATACAGTCTTACCTGGTACTCCCAGATATGGCTGGGACGTTCGGTGGATTACGAGATTCTGCGTCCTACCGGAACAGTTATGTGGTATATTCTGGCGCTGTTTATCTACCGTCTTACCATTGAAGCACTGGGTAAGATCAGATTTATTGTTCCGCTCAGCATCATTATTGCACTGTGGGCAGGAACAAGACCGGAGTTTACAACGTTTTTATCAGCATCAAGAATTGTGGTATTTTTCCCGTTCTTTGTTGCAGGATATCTCTGGAAAAGTGAATATATCACCGCAGTTCGCAAATTTAAAGGAAAATGGGTGTTAGTGCCTATTTCGGGAGTACTGCTTTGGGCAATACCAAACTATATGATTTCCAATGAAATGGGAGTCGCTATTTTCCGTGGTAATCACGGATATAAACTCTGTGGTCTGACAGATCCGGAAGGTATCGTTATCAGATTGCTGATGTATCTGGTATCATTTATTCTGATCTATACATTTCTTGCATTACTGCCGGATATCAAGCTTCCAATTACTTATGTGGGCCGCCACACAATGGGAATTTACTTCTTCCATTACCCGATCATGATCATTATGAACGGGCTGTATCTGCTGCAGATTCCTGAGATGAACAACGTGTGGGTTTTGCTGGGCGTATCCCTGGTGTTTGTCCTTGTTCTGGGAAGTCTGCCGGTGGATCTTCTTTATACAGGTGTGCTGAATCTGGTTGCATTTATTCTGATCAAGAAGGATAAGACAGTCAGAGATGAGGGACTGGAAGAGGAATATGACAGCGAGGACCATGAATATGAACTTCTCAGACGAAAGAAAGCCATTGAGGAGCTGGCCGCTACTCTGGATTCCGAGAGCGAGCAGGACGGCCATATGGAGAAAATAAACCTGGATGATGATTCTCTCGCTCAGGAGAGTGTGCTGGATAAACCGGAAGGATTCAGCAATGTAGCGGGTATGGAACTGGATATCGAAGAAGATAATCTGGATGATATACCGGATGAGATCATTCAGGAGGAAGAAGAACTTTCACTCGAAGATCTGATCCAGGAGCTGGAAGCAGCTACGAAGAATATAGGAAAAGCTGATCCGAAAGACGATACGGCGCAGACAGTAATAGCGGAGAATGTTTCCCGAACTGTAGTCGAAGCAGGGCATTCAGATGAGACAGGAAACATTTTGAATAAACAGTAAAAAACAGGGAATCGTAAAAAGTAGTGTACCGACAAGATTATTTAAGAAATCAACTTGTTGACACGGTAATAACAAGAAATAGCAGAAGAAAATAATAAAAAACGAAAGAGGGCTTTGAGATACATGGGGTGTATTTCGGAGTCCTTTTGTTTTAACTGTATTATTTTCCGTCTGGCCGGACTAAAAAATGATATAAATTAACGTGAATTTAACATTTTTGTAACGAAGAGGTGACGGAAGTTGGAAATTATGATATAATCAAATCATCTATAGTGTGAAGCAGGGGTAACTGTCCGTCAGGTACGGAACAGTTACGGGCAGGAATATTTATCGGGAGTTATAAAGAGAAGATGAAGAGAGTGATCACATATGGCACTTTTGATCTGTTTCATAAGGGCCACTACAATATTATAAAAAGGGCAAAGGCGCTTGGCGATTATCTGATCGTTGGCGTTACAAGTGAGAGCTTTGATATTGAACGAGGCAAGCTTAATGTAAGAGACAGCCTTATTAAGAGAATAGAGAATGTGCGGCGTACCGGACTGGCAGATGAGATTATTATTGAAGAGTACCAGGGACAGAAAGTCAGCGATATCATCAAATATGACATAGATGTTCTGGTAGTTGGTTCAGACTGGCGGGGCAAATTTGATTATCTTAAGAACTACTGCGATGTCGTTTATCTGGAACGTACCAAGAATATTTCCAGTACAAAGCTTCGCAGTGAGGGTATTATCTTTAATATGGGAATTGTGACAGACGATATTAAAGATAATGATTTTGTACAGGAATCCAAATATGTCAGCGGTATTCACGTAGAACGGGTATTCAGCGAGAATCCGGAGACTGCGCAGGAATTCTGCGATAAATTTGAACTTGGATCCTGTTGGAGCGACTATGACCAGTTCCTGTCAGATGTGGATATCGTTTATATTAAAACTTCGCTGAGCAAACGGGCGGAGTATATCGAATGCGCACTGAAACAGGGCAAATATGTGATAAGTGATTCTCCGTTAACGCTTTCTTCAGAGAAACTGCGCTATCTCTTTGAAGTTGCGAGGGAGAACAATGTAGTCCTGATCGAGAGGATGACGCTGGTTTATCTGCGTGCTTTTAACCAGCTGGTATGGCTGGTGCACAGCAACCTGGTAGGAGATCTGGTCAGCGTTAAATGTGCGATTTCCCAGGATGATTTTGAAGGTGGCAGGACTTTTAATGAGACAGTCTGCACAGCAATCTGCGCGGTACTTAAACTGCTTGGCAGAAAGTGCCAGGATATCAATACAAATGCAGTCCGCGATCAGGAAGGGAAATTTGTATATGACATGATCACCATGAAGTATGCCAATGCACTGGCGACCATTGAGATCGGAACAACCGTAGATATCGAGAATGAACTTGTGATCATCGGAAGCAACGGAAGGGTTACGATCCCGAATGACTGGTGGAACACAGGATATTTCGAGGCAAACATTTCCGGAAAGGAATTCCTGAAGAGATACAGCTTTAATTTCGAGGGAAATGGTTTCCGCTATCTGTTGCAGGAGCTGATGATCATGATCAGAGACAAGCGTACAGAATGTACCCGGCTTTTCTATGATGAGTCGTTAAAAATAATAGAAATTTTGGAAACAATTAATCAGAAAGGATAACTCATGACGGAAAAACAGAAATACCTCCTGAAGCTTTTCAGGGAGGTTGATGAAATCTGCAGAGAACATAACCTGAGATATGTACTGGCCGGGGGCTCCCTTATCGGAGCCCTCAGGCATGAGGGATTTGTTCCCTGGGATGATGACGTGGATCTTTATATGCCACGCTCAGACTGGGAGAAATTTATAGAGATCTGCAAGACAGAACTGCCACCGAACAGAGAGATACAGTGTTCGGAGGTGGACAGAAATTATACAAACTCATTTCCACGCTATGCATCTACCGATACCTGTGCGATTCATAAAAGCCAGATCATCGGCAAGGACTGTGGCGGAGAGATCATAGACATTCTTACACTGGATCCTATTCCGGCAGACGATAAAGAATACGAGAAATATAGAACGCATATGATGATTTACTCGGACCTTATCAATATTTCTGTAGGCTACAGTGACCGCTGGGAGATACCTGCATCCATGTATCTGAAGTATCTTCTTTCTTATATTTTTCTTGGCAAAAAAAGAACGCTGGAGAAACTCGAGAAGATAATGTTTTCCTACAATGAGGAAGAGTGCGACCGCTATGCCATGCGCTGGGGTGGTTGCCCGTTTCTTTTTGACAAAGATATGATGTTCCCTGTCAAAGAGGGGATTTTCGAGGGACAAAAGGCGATGATCCCGAATAAATGCAGCGATTATCTGATCTGGCATTACGGTGATGAGTGGTCTTATATGCCGCCGCATGACAGCAGAGAGGGACATGTGGCTGTCTGCGTAGACGAACTTCCTTATCAGGAACTTCGTGAGGAATATATGCCGAACATTCATAAAGGCAGACTGCGCCGGGACTCTGTATTCCGTAAGTTCTACAATATGCTTATTGCTAAAAAGAACCATAAAGTCCGCCAGGAAGGACTTGCAATGAAAGCGCGCGCAGTAGCACTGGATCTGCAGGGCGCGATCAGCGAGTCGGGATTAAAAATCAGCGAACTGGTTGAAGCCAGATCTTTTCACAGGCTGAATGCATTATTTGGATCTTATTATAAAAGTCAGTTGAGTGCCGATTTTATCGGAAGGGAAGACTACACAAATATTTATGCGTTTTATCATCCGATTCTTGTGGAGGTTCCTGATGAAGTATTCTATGCGGCGATGCTGACACTTTTCTATACAGAGCGTGTGTCAAAGGCATATCGAATGCTGCAGATTCGCCAGCAGTCAGATCATATCACTCCTGAGATGGAGAAACTGAAAGAGGATATCGAGCTTTTCAGAAAAGCGGCTGATCATTATGAATTTCACCGTATGGAGGAAGCACAGCAGATTATTGAGGATCTTTTGAACAGATATCCGGGACATCTGGGATTTATGAAATTCCGGTGCCGCTTCCTGATGGAGAATGCGGGAGAGAACCGTATTGAGGCAGAACGATTTATCGATAAAGCACTCAAGAAATTTCCGGAAGATGGATATTTCCTGAAATATAAGGCTGATATCTTCTGGATGAACGGCGAGGTACAAAAGGCAGCAGAACTTTATCTTCAGGTGAAGAGTAAGACCACGAATGGAGTTGTCTGGCTGGAGATGGACAGATTTTTCAGAGGATATAAGGCAGAGATTCTGAAAAACTGCGAAGAGCTTCTGGCAGCCCGCAGAAAGAAAGAGGTACTTTCCCTCATGGAACTGTGGAATCAGCTGATTCCGGAGGATGACGATATCCAGGGCGCGTTCTATCTGGCAAAAGTAGCCTGCGCACGCACCCAGAGTGAGATTGAGCAGGAAATTAATGAGATCCGCAGAGTGATCGAGATACCAATGCTTACACCGGTGAAGGAGAAAACAAATAAAAATAAGAAATCTGAAGAACACCAGATGTATAAAAAAGCACTTACGAGAGCATGGAAACGTCTTGGCTATTCCAAAGAATTAGCAGCCCTGCGCACACAGATCATCTGTACCGGTGAGGAGAGTGAGCTGGAATGGCTTGCCGAGCAGGTGAGAAACCGACAGTTCCGCAAAGAGGAGAAGGCCTGCGTTTATAAACTGGTAGGAGATGTCCGCATGAAACAGGGACAGACCAGAGAAGCTTTTGCCAATTATAAGAAAGCACTGGAATATGAAATGTCATCCTACGTAAAGACCGAACTGTACCGTATTTTTATCAATGATCTGAACGATGGAAGCAGACAGGCGAAGAGCTTTGCAAAGAAGGCAGACATCACAGTTGTGCTTGATAACTGGCTGGATAAATACGGAAGTATTGAAGATGTGAAGCGAATTGTACAGTCAGTAATGTGAATTAGAAATGGAGTAAAGAGTTGAATAAAAAACAAAAGGTAATTTTATCATTATTACAGGAAATAGATGAAATATGCCAGCAGAATCAAATTGAATATTACCTCTCTCCACGACTGACTCTCTGTGCTGTGGAGGGAAAATCTTTCCCACAGAATCCCATGTTTGGAATCGTTCTGATGAAAGTAGCAGACATGGAGCGTTTCCGTAAGGCAGTAGATGAAGATCCGAGAGAGAGACGCGCGCTGGAATCGCTGAAGAGCCATAAATGGTTTTCGGGATTGTATCTGCGCTATACAAACACAGATACTCTGTGCCTGAATATGGATAACACCAGGGATTACGCATTTCCGGGAATCGGAGTCAGTATTTTCCCCCTCAGATCGGAAGCTGAGTCAGCATCGGCCGGACGCAGGTTCTCAAGAGATGAGAATGCTTGGATGGAACTTTGCCATATTAATTATGCTGACAGAAGTCTGAAAAACAGGCTCAACCGTACCTGGATGCGGCTGCGTTGTCTGGTCAATGGACGTCAGAGACAGGCTTCCCGTTTATATGACCGATTCCTCAGATTGTATCAGAAGCCGGAGACAGGTCAATATACCCTTAAGAGAAAAAAACAGACCACCGTTTATCCTGCCGGCATTTTTGCGAAGAGTAAGCGTGTCGAGATGGAGGGAGTTAAGCTTCAGGTTCCGGCAAAAACCGAAGAATATCTGACCATAAGTTATGGAAAGAATTATAAGGATGTCACAGAGCCGCGTTATGTCACTCCGATTGCGCTGGCAGTCAGCGCCAGAGTAAGCTACACACAATTCTGGAAAGAAGCAGGAGATTTCGACAAATACTGCAAAGAACGTATGAAAAATGCCCGCAGGCTTGCAAAGAGCAGGCGGCATAAGGACTACTTTAACGAATGCTGGGATTATGTGGAATTCTGCGGAGAGCGGATGAACCTGGGCGTATCTTATGAGAAACAGAAGGACTATATCAAGAACCTGTATAAGAATGAAGATTATATGACACTTGAGAAGGCATTTCGTCCATACTTCAAAATGATGCAGAAGAGTCTGCAAAAAGGCGAACTCTTTGCGGAGGACGAAGAGATTCTTGATATTTATATAGACGTACTGGAAAAAACAGGAAAAACAGTACAGAGAGAGAAGATCGGTGCACTGATCTGACGGGAGGAAAAATGAAACTTTCAGATTATATTGTTACGTTTTTACAGAAAAAAGGTATCTGCCATTTCTTTGGATATCAGGGAACGATGATCGCACATGTGGTAGATTCTATTGAACGAAATCCGGAGACGGAAAATCACTCCAGCTATAATGAACAGGGAGCGGCTTTTGCAGCATGTGGTTATGCGCAGGCGAAACAGGAATGTGCATGCGCCTATGCGACCAGCGGACCGGGAGCAGTCAATCTTTTAAGCGGCGTGGCAGATGCCTACTATGATTCCCTGCCTGTGGTCTTTCTCACAGGACAGTTAAATACTTATGAATATTCCGGTATCGAGGGACTGCGCCAGCAGGGATTTCAGGAGACAGACATCGTGGCAATGGCGAAACCGATCACGAAGTATGCTGTCCAGATCCGTAATCCTGAGGATATCGTCGAAGAATTAAATAAGGCTTATCACATCGCAACGACAGGACGAAGAGGCCCGGTACTTATCGACCTGCCTATGAATATTCAGAGAAGTGAAGTAGAGAATCCTGTTTATGACATGAAATTCGAGGATAAACATACAGATGAGGCCACAGCGCAGAAGGCAGCCGACACAATTCTGGAAGCGCTGAAACAGGCGAAGCGCCCTGTGATTATGCTCGGACATGGAGTAGACAGCGAGGTAAGCCAGCAGGAGCTGATTCATTTCGCACAGAAAAGACAGATTCCGATTATCACAAGTGTCCTTGCAAAATCCGTGCTGGGCTATGACCATCCGCTGAACTTCGGCTGTATCGGAGGTGCGTATGGACACCGCTATGCGAACATGATTGCAAATGCAAAGAGCGATTTGCTTCTCTGTTTCGGTATTTCCCTCTGCACCAGACAGATTGGAACAAAAGTACATGAATTTGCCAAAGGAGCAAAGATCATCCGTGTGGACATCGACCAGTATAATCTTCAGAGAGATATCCATGAAAACGGAGAGAATGAAGTGAAACTTCAGGCTGAGACCAGTGCAGTGATCAATTGTCTGGCAAGAGCACATTGTCCGGAAATGGATGGCTTAAGCGACTGGCTGAATGTCTGCACAGAGATCAAAGAGAATCTCCAGGCAGTGGATGATAACACGCCGGAGAGATATCCGAACCGCATGATTGCTGATCTCAGTGATATGCTTGAGGATACGTCTGCGGTCGCAGTAGATGTCGGACAGCATATGGTATGGAGCTACCAGTCATTTAAGAACCGGGAAGGTCAGAAGCTTCTTTTCTCAGGCGGACACGGTGCTATGGGATATGGACTTCCGGCGGCGATCGGTGCATATTATGCGACAGGAAAACCAACCGCATGTATCTGCGGAGACGGTGCACTTCAGATGAATATCCAGGAACTGGAGTGGGTGAAGAGAGAGAATCTTCCTATTAAAATAATGGTAATGAACAATGAAGCGCTGGGTATGATCCGTCATCTGCAGAGAGATTATTTCGACTGCCTCTTTGCCGGAACTACGGACGGCTGTGGATTCGCTTCCTGTGACTTCGCTGAGGTGGCTAAAGCTTACGGTATTCCGGCATTAAGAATGCACTGCGATGCGGTAAGAGAACAGGCACCGGAATTTCTGGAAGGTGAAGGACCGAAGCTTCTGGAAGTCATGCTTGAGCACGGAACTTTCGCATATCCGAAAACCTGCCTGGGCGAACCGATCCACAACCAGCAGCCATACGCGCCGAAGAATGTTTATGACAGACTGATGGAATTATAAAACAATTGCCATAGAGTAATGTTAAGATGTTAGGGGCAAAAGGCATTTTGCCCCTAACATGATATCTACGAATTGCTCCGCTGCAAAGCAGCTCCCGCAATTCTCATGTTAAGCAGCGAAAGCGTATCGGGATTATCCATTCAACTGATAGATAAAGATGAATATAACAAAGAGGTAGCAGAAAAAATGAGCAGAGTAACAGTAATCACAGGCGGTACTTCCGGAATCGGCCGTGGCATTGTGGAGAAGATCCTGGCAAATTCAGAACAGGACGATCTGATCTTTGCCACCTACGCACACAATGCGTATAAGGCAAACGACTTCTGGGACAGTCTGAAACCGGAAGACCAGGAGAAGCTTATCATAATGAAAGCGGATATGTCTTCCTATGACGATATGATGAATTTCGTCAAAGAAGTGAAAGAAAAAGCAGGACATGTGGACTGGCTGATCAGCAATGCCGGAATCAGCACCTATGATAAATTTCAGGATTACACATTTGAAGAATGGAATAACATCGTAAACACCAACCTTTCCATCCCGGTATTTATGATCAAGGAATTCATGCCGGTCATGACGGAAGGCGGCAGAGTTCTCTTTATGGGATCTTATGCAGGACAGCAGGCATATTCTTCTTCACTCGTATACGGAGTGACTAAGGCGGCGATCCATTTCCTTACCAAATCCCTGGTAAAGGAATTTGAGCCAAAAGGCATTACAGTTAATGCCATAGCTCCGGGATTTATCCAGACCCCGTGGCACGAGAACCGCACCCCTGAAAGCTACGAACGCATCAACCGCAAGATCGCCCTCCACAGATTCGGAGAGATCAAGGATGTGGCGGATATGGCGTACAGTATTCTCACGAACAACTATATGAATGGAAGCATCGTGGATATCCATGGAGGATATGACTACTTCTAAAAGAACCTGACCAATCAGGTGACTAACCGAATCAAGTAAGTCCCCTGCTTCAATTGCAAATATCCGATTGACTTAAACCAAGTGACGAAAGTGGATTGCAAATATCCGCTTGAATTCCCGACAGATAAAATGGAGAAGCTTCTTCAGAAACTGTCGGGAATTTTTTTTGCATTCCCGGATTTTTTTTGTACATTTTAACAACCGTAGCAAGAATTCCCTCACCTTTATAGGTGATGGGATGAATTGCACATTCGAGCATGTCTGCTCAAATTTATAAAAAATCACAAAACACTTGTTCTGACATAATAAATATATTATAATAGAAAAAAGAACAATATGCTCTTGAAATTTGGACGGTCGAAATAAGCAATAAGTGAGTATACGTAATGAGTTTAGATAATAATTCTCATTCAGTGTTTTTGTTTGATTCTGGTTATGAAATATG
>NZ_JBBKBP010000030.1:0-54841 GCF_037890165.1 Blautia sp. HCN-1074 | reverse complement strand
TCACTGAAGTAACGAGAATGCGACGCGCGGTCATTCAATTAATTAAATCCATAGAATTTCTGGCTGATCTTATAGGCTGCCACTGACATCTTTCTTCCACCCTTTCCAGGCAGGTTCATTACTCTTCCAAAAAGACTGTGGCGTAATTTTCTGTATACCAGTTTATTCTGCGTTTTAATATATTCCAGAAGTTCTTTCTTCTTCTGCAGAGATTCCTCTGTATTAGCACGTATCAGCATAATAGAAGAAATCGTTGTTATGATATCCAGATAACTGAACATATACGTTTTCAGGCGTTTATTGATATTTCCGCAATTAATATATGCGTCTACCATCAGCTTATTTACACGAATCTGCTGGTCAATTCGTTTGATCATTACTTTCTCGTTTACGGATTGGTCATCTCTGCCGATAAAGTAGCGGTAGAAATTAACGTCCAGATAATACAGGTTCTTAACATATGGAAGCGGCTCAAATGCAAACAGATTATCTACATAGAATGTATGCTTCGGTAATTCCAGTCCACACTCCTGAAGCAATTTGGTACGGTAGATCATGGAATGCATCAGGAGGTATTTTCCCTTTGGCATATGTTTTACTTCTTCCCATCCGAATACTCTGTCCTGAGGAAGACATCTGCGGTACTGCATTACTTTTTTATGTGTTGCTCCCTGTTTCTCATATACGAAATTGCTGATCAGAAGATCAACTGTCTGCGGTCCTCTGAGTAACTCGTATAAAGTTTCCAGAATCTTAATATACGCTTCTTTATTTACCCAGTCATCACTGTCTACTACTTTAAAATATAAACCTGTCGCGTTTCTGATTCCTGCATTGACAGCTTCTCCATGTCCACCATTCTCCTGATGGATAGCCTTTATGATCGTAGGATATTTCGCCGCATAGGCATCTGCAATCTCTGCAGTTCTGTCCGAAGATCCGTCATCTACTACCAGAATCTCTACTTCCTCTCCGCCTACTAATAATGACTCTATACATTTTTCCATATAATCCTGAGAATTATAGCATGGAATCGCAATACTTAACAGTTTCATCTTGTTGTATCCTCCTTGATATATTTTGCATACGCTCCAAAAGCAGATGGAATTGCGTATTGTTTACCTGACTGTTTCTTATTTGCAAAAATAATCTCTTTGTCCTGTGTTTTTTTCAGAGATGACACCTTTATCCTGTATGCCTGCATTCTCCACTCAATATGAGAAAAAATATGTTTCGCAGGTGGAAGTTTCTCTATATATAAAGGTTCAAGTCCAAGACTCTCTACATAGGAAAGGGCTTCTTTCCTTTCCAGATGTCCCATAACATTTGGCAATTCATATAATCCTGCCAAAAGTCCTTTTTCCGGTCTTTTTCTGATAGCTGTATATTCTCCATCCTGAATGATAAATACTGTTTTATCTTCCAGAGTTCTGGCTTTCTTAGGGGCTTTTACAGGAATACCCTCTACCTTGTCATGTCTACATGCCAGACAGGCAGATACAACAGGACATTCTTCACACTTTGCCTGACCATTCGGGACACATACTACCGCACCAAGTTCCATCAATGCCTGATTAAAATCTCCCGGGCATTCTGACGGCATGATCTGCTGTAACTGCTGCTCTATTTTCTTACGGACAGATTGTTTGCTGATATCTTCCGTACTCTCTGTAATTCTGGAAATTACACGAAGTACATTTCCGTCTACTGCCGGAACTGCAATCCCATATGCAATAGAAGCGATAGCACCAGCTGTATAACTTCCTATTCCCTTTAACGACAAAAGTGCCTGATAGTCTTCAGGCAATCTGCCATTATATTCATTTTTTACAGTACGAGCTGCTTCCTGCATATTTCGGACGCGATTGTAATATCCCAATCCTTCCCATAGCTTCAGAAGCTTCTCCTCCGGACACTCTGCCAGAGCTTCTATATCCGGAAGTTCTGTGATAAATCTCTGGAAGTATGGCTTTACTGCTTCCACCCGGGTTTGTTGAAGCATAATTTCTGATACCCACGTATAATAAGCATTATTCTTATCTCTCCATGGCAGAATTCTTTTATTTTCTCTGTACCATTCTACCAGAGGAGATACAATTTCTTCAAGCATAATTTAATAAGTTTCACCTTTCATTATCTCATTTCTCTTATCTTATCATAAAATTCTCCAGAACGCTAATACATAAAAAGAACCGCATTTGAGCCGGCACGATGCAAACCGGTTATAAAGCGATTCCTTTTATATTTGTTAAATATGTACAACCACTGAATTATTCGCTCTTCTGCCAAAAGTTATATGTTCATAACTTCGTTTATTTCTTACATTTTACTCTTAAGAAATACAAAAGGCCGATAATAATGATTAATAATACCACTATGTATGCAATTTTAAAGACCAGTCCTGTAGTAAACATATCTACCGCTGAAATAACGCCAATCAGAATAAGTGCTATTCCACATCCCTTTGCCATCTTTTTCTCATCATATAGTTTCTTACGGACATCTGCATTTCCACCTTTCATAAAAATGTCTCCATGTCCTGTCAGAAGCATTATGCCAACTATAAAAGCAGCTACTGTCAATATCAGATCCAAAGAATCCATATTACCCATAAATAATCTCCCTTCCGTCTCCAGCCCAAGAACATGTTAATTGCTGAAATGACTGTTTTTTCAAACATACTCTAATCTGGAGAACCATTTTCTTTTTATAAAAATCCGGGACTATTGCTTCTCACAACAGCCCCGAAAATATTATCAATAGAAACATACGATCGGTACATTATAATCAATGATATTATAAAGTTCTGCCGCTTTATCCGGAGGCATATTGATACATCCATGTGAACCACCTTCCATAAAGCGGTCACCGCCAAAATATGGCTGCCAGTTTGCATCATGGAATCCGATGCCACCGTTAAACGGCATCCAATAATTTACTTTCGCCTCATATTCATATTTACCATTTGCAAGCTGTTTACCTCTGAGCACATCAGGACTCTTTTTATAATAAAGTGTATAAATACCTGCCGGAGTCTGACGGTCAGCGTATCTCATATCACCGGAAACAATATCAGATTCAAAAATATCCTCTCCATTCTGATAATAGTACATATGCTGTTCGCTCAGATCAACTTCAATGTAAGTATTTCCAATATCATTATAACCATGTGCATTCGCTGTCATAGAATATACCGGTTCTCTGGTAGTCTGTATTCCTGACTGAATCTCCTGTGTCAGTTCTGCCACCTCGGAAGCCTGGTCTATCTGCCATCCATATGCAGAGCCGTAGACGCTGACTGTTCGTCCGCTTGTTGTCTGGAACTCTCTCTCTGTGCCCACTGTATCATGCGCCGCAGCAAGCTGAGCCACGTAATCTGCAATATGCTGCTGGAAAGATGCATCATCCATAATAAGCTGACCTTTTTCGTCAAAGTTCAGCCAGTCTTTTACTGTATTTCCATCCAGGGTCACCGTCTCATCCCCGAAAGTGTAGGTAATATTTGCTTTCGTAAAATTATTGCATGCATCAAGGGATGCCAGCAGATCTGGATCATCGCTCGTCACATCTGCCTTTACGTACACGTCAGGATTGCTGTCAAAATCAACAGATGCCTCATTTCCGGAAACAGCTTCTGAAAGTGCATTATAGGCTTCCCGAAGGTTTAATTCGCTTCCCTCTGTCTCAGGAACGATTTCAAACTGAGAATCTCCATATGCGACATATGCATTCTCAGGTGCAACCTGATTCTCTTCCTGCGCACAGTTAAGCTCCCTGACCTGTTCTTTCATTTTTTCTTTATCATATGTCGTATTCTCTGCTGTTGTGTAGCTCTTTTTTTCAAATAAGCCACGAATCCATTCGTATGGTTTCTGATCTTTTAGAAGTTTCAATACACTTCCATCGGAAACATAGCTATATCCAATCTGATCTCCGCTTATCGTCTGCGGATCCAGATTTCTTGAATCAACTTCTATGGAATAATTCTCCACTGTCTTTGCAATTAACTGTTCTGCCTCATAAGCAGTTTTTCCGGAACAGTTAATTCCATTGATTGAGGTTCCCTCAAAAAACTTATCTGAATAATAGTATGACATGCCCGCATATGCAGCACCTGCACTTACCAGGATCATTGCAGCAGTAATTCCTGTTATTTTTAAAGCTTTATGCTTCTTCCTGACAGGCGGTTCATAAGGTGCAAGATCTTCATCATTAATCGGTACATAAGTGATTTTTCCCGGCCTTGCAGATTTACGATGTCTGCCTGTTGTTTCTACATTGCCATCCGAGGCTTTGTTACTTCTTTCCTCTTTGTTGCCCATCTATTTTCTCCTCAATATAAGTATTACCGTTCATTTTATTCCGGAAAATACAGCATCCGAAACAAAACTTTTGAACAGTAATCTATAACTTGCCTGTATCAGCTTTCTCATTATAACATAATTCTTCCAGTTTGCATGTACTATTCACTTTTTTCTTAAATTTTTTTAATTTTTTTCTAAACAATCCTATAAAAAAAGATAACCGGAAACTGTTCAAGGTTTTCACAGTCACCGGTATCATTTTTTATTCTATAAATCAAGTCTGCGTTTCATGTCTTTCATGACATAGAAATACATAATGATGAGCAATCCTCCTGCCAATACCCATGCCATCGGACTGGCCATACATGCTCCAAAATAACTCTTATGTGCTGCCGCGATCATCGCAGTGATTCCACGACCTGCAAGCTCAGCTACACCAGCCAGCATAGGGAGCAGTCCGTATCCCATACCTTGGATACCATTTCGCAGTGCATTGACAAAATGTAAAGGAATAAAAAATACTGCAACACATTTAACATAAATATCAACCATCGGAATAACCTCTACTGCGTTATCTGAAATAAACAAGTATGAGAGATATTTTCCAAAGAAAAATATGATCACACCTGTCACGATCGCATAAATAATTCCAATAATATGCGCACAGTTAAATCCTTGTCTTACTCTGTCAAGCTTACGTGCACCGATATTCTGTGCATTGTATGTAGCCATCGTTGTACCGATTGCAACATATGCCTGGGTAAAGATATTTTCAATCTTATTTCCAGCCGTAAATGCGGCTACCGCATAAGAACCAAGAATATTTAATGCAGACTGAACCATCATCGTTCCGATCGCTGTAATAGAATACTGAAGTCCCATAGGAATACCGACAAGAATTTCGTTCTTGGCAATTCCAGAGCGGAATCTCCAGTCATCTCTCTTTAATCTTAATTCCGGCATACATTTTATAATATAAACCAGGCAAAGCAGTCCAGATACTCCCTGCGCTGTGATCGTGGCCCATGCAGCGCCTGCCACACCCATATGGAAAGCAATAATAAATATTAAGTCAAGTGCCACATTCAAAAGTGCCGCAAGTATCAGAAAATACAATGGTGTTTTACTGTTACCTAATGCTCTCAGAATACTTGCCAGAATGTTATATAACACCTGAGCAAAAATACCGCCACAGATAATCATGATATAAGTATATGCATCCTTAAAAATATCCTCCGGCGTATGCATTAACGTCAATAATGAGTGCATTCCCAACATACTGACTGCCGTCATGATAACTGAAATAATGATAGATAACAACGCCGCATTTCCCACAGACTGCCGCATCTCATCCATCTTTCCCGCACCGAATTTCTGTGAAGTGAGAACCGTAAACCCGGCTGTCAGTCCTGTAAGAAATCCTATAATGAGGAACATGATCGTTCCCGTAGAACCTACTGCTGCCAATCCTTTTGTTCCTACAAATTTCCCCACGATTATGGCATCTGCCATGTTGTAAAACTGCTGGAATACATTACCTATAAATACAGGTATCGTAAAATCTAGTATCATCTTCATTGGTTTCCCAACTGTCATGTCTGTCTGCATTCCAATAAACCCTCCAGTCCTTTCTTAAAATTAGTTTTTTCCTGTCTTTTACCTGATCGTTTATCAGATATCAGAGCGATTATAGTTGAAAAATTTTACCATTTCAAGATGTGTTTTCCAATTCTGTAATTTTCTACATAATCACAAAAAGACCCCCGGTAAAACGGAGGTCTTTTTCGTTATATTCACGAATTATTTTTTATCAGAGTCAGGCTGCTCTCTTCACCCTGATGTTTTTGAAAAAGTTGACTATCCTCGAAAGGACAATTCAAATTATCCTTATTCATTTTTCTCAAATCTGCTCCCTTTGCTGATTTCAGCAATCGGGAAACTAAATAAAATCAATATTTTATTTGAAAATCACCGTGTTTTCGGGGTTTTTACTATGTGGGAAAATTAAAAAACCTTGGGATATGAGTAAAATTCCCATATCTCAAGGTTTAATTTTTTCAGCTGGACGCTAATCATTTTTACCTTTTTCAGGATAATGAAGTTTGCCCTTTACATAGTATAAACCTTGCTATGATATTATAGCTAATTTTTATACAAATTTCAATGTTTTATCGCTTTTAATCATACAGCAAAAATTCCACACAATTAAGCATTATATTAAATGTTCTTATGCATATGTTCTTATTTTTCATTTCTCCAAATACCTTAATTAGTTCACTAAAGCCATCATGACCACCTCCCTGCTCCAGAAGATATCTCATCATACTTCCTTTTGCTTTCGGATTTTGTAATGCTGCCACAACCGTCATCCAAAAATTCATGCCATTTGCTGAACCATTTATAGAACTAGGATAATATTGCTTTTTCATCAGGTTCAAAATATCATTTATATTTCCGTTTAAATCAATGCATTTTTGTACAAGCATCTGATTGCTTTCTAAATTGTCAACTCTGATTTCTTGATTCATTTTTTCTATAAACGCTTTTAATTCATCAATGGATTTTACCTTTTTGATCTCATTCAAGCTGTTCAGTTCATTTCTTTTTTCTACAGAATCAAAACTATATTCTTTAGCCTTGTGTACATCATTTTCCATATCATATTTATTACACAAATCTACATAAATTTCATATTCCGCAGAACCTAGTTCTTTCTCCCATCCTTTCTCCTCTAAATGTTCTAATTCTTCACACACCTTTTTAAAACATTCATTTTTTTCATTTTCCGAATAAAAATCACACGTTGCAAGATAAAGATATATTCTTATTTTGTAGTCATTTCCTTCTTTTCCTAATTTACCAAAATAATTGTCATAAGAATCTACCATATTATAGAGAACATTCTCAATATCTTCTATTTTTCTACCTCTATATGCCAATCCTTCAGCAAATCGAAAATGGATTTCATTATAAATCCCTATCTTTCCTTCTATTTCTCTATAATAATATTCAGCCATTTCAAAATCATATTTTAAGAGCATTTCTATAAGTTGTCCATGAACATCATTATCTATATGATATATATCCATTTTATTTGCAATTAAAACAATTCGATCTAAATACTCTTTCAATTGTTGTTCCGAAAGCCAGTTATTTTTAAGAAGTTCCTCCAATCCTTCTAATAGTTTGTAATCTCCAATAGTATCTTTTCTTTCATTCATACGTAGCATTCCATTGCAAATTCCTTGCAATAATATTTCACAGGAAACTTTCTCATCAATTTCAGAAATAATAAATGCTAACATAAACATTACATCACTTGTGCTTTCGTAGCCTATATCCCGATAGTTTTCAGGATCATTCAACACCTTTAGTACAGAATTAGTTGCTAATTTTTTAAATCTGTTCAGATTATGTAACTTCATCATATGATAAACTATATATAATCCACCGTTTTTCATATTATAATTTAAATAATCCATTGTTCCTTTGATCAGAAGATCATCGTCTGAGCATACAGCTAACGCTTTGCCTAATAAAATCCGTATACAATAAATCGCATTCGATTTTCTATTCAAATAATCTCTTACCGCACTAACAAATCCTGAAATTGTAATCTTATTTTCCAACAGACTCATGTATTTCTTATACGCCTCAATATATTGTCTCACACTCGAATCGATCGGAACAATATCTATTAGATCATCAAATATTGATAAAATAAATCCAGTCGCATCAGAACATTCCTTCCAAAAGACGGAAGTTTCCCTAAAAGGATTTTCTTTTAAATAAGAAGACACTTCCGTTTTTTCAATCTCTGATAATGTACCTCCTAGCATTTTTTTCATGCTTAAACATAATGTTGTTCCTAACCCTGATCCTTCTATAACGCAATTCAATTTTTTAGTAAGAGCTTCTTTAATTTCAGAATTTTCATAAATTATAGGTAAGCACTCTGCTTTCACTGCTGCAAATATGAATAAACTTATTTGATTCATACTCATTCGTGAAATAATCTCCGTACATTTCTTTGGATGAAAAAGCAATAAATTATAATAGAATCCTCTTGCAGCATGTATTTCTGTACCTACATATTCTTTCATGATTGAATCTATTTCCCCATTGACATTCTCAATAAAGAAATCTGCATATTTATCTATACTCTCGCTATAGATAACGGTTTCTATATAAAAAATACTTTCCCACACTAAATTATTTTCTTTATTTGATGTAGTGTTGAAGAGAATTCCTTTTTCCATACAAATTTCTTTAAACTCATCATATTTCGCCAGCATTTTATTCAACCATTCATTCTTTTGGAACTTATGTAGTAATGAAATAAGAAGCACAAAATTCAAATAATATTGGTTGAAATCTGAATTGTATTTTGGTTTATCATTTTCTCTGGCGATAGAGATTAACTTTTCTGGCATCAAAGTAAAGAAATTAGAAATCGGAAGACTACTATCTTCTACTAAATTTTGAAAAATGTGATCTGGTAATGCAGCAATCGCATAAACAATCCAAATCGACCAATAGTAAAAATTCTTTTCTACTCCCCATGCCTTATCATTTCCCATATACACATTAAATAAGCCTGCTTCAAAAGATAAGGGTAAATCTTGATTTTTTATCGCCTTACTGTGCAAATATGGGATCAACATATTATCAAATAAATCCTGATTTATTATAATCTTTTTTTCTCGCAAGTAATTCATATTCTTCTGTATTTTATTTTCAATAGACAAAAGAGTGAAATACTCCAAAAATCGTCTATGACGATATGCATATGTCTGCATGTTATCTGTAATTGACGAATCAAAAAAATTATCTGCCAAATATCCAGCAATTTCATTTACTGATTTATAATCACACCTTGGAAATGTTTCACCTATTACTTTATTCAATTGCTGTTGATTAAAGCTAAATTGATCGTTCTCAAACAAATAAAATGCCAACTTTTTATTTAATTCTATAATTTCTGCTTCTTTTGGATTTGGTAAATTTAATGTATCTAAATTTTTTCTATGATGAATATCATCTAATGTAGCATTCACACTTAATTCCATCAGTTCGGGAAAAACATTCGCATCTGTTATTTGAAAAATATATTTCCAAAGCATCGCAAGCGTCAATATATCGGTTACATTGTCGTACAAATGAGGAATTTTTTTATGTAACTCCTTCAATCTCTCTGTCTTTTTTTCATCGTTCTTATTTTTAAAATATTCCTCAATTTCTTTCTGTTCCAGATTTTCAATTGTATATTCTGACACATCCGAAAATGTCGTTTTTAACACAATCTTATTATTACTCGACAATCTGCTAGATATAATAACCTTTTTGGTTGATTCTTTTTCCAGAAGTTCCTCGATAAATAATATTGTTCCCGTTATGGAACTGTTTGGAACTTCATCTAATCCATCAAGCAAATATATAAATTTATTATATTGATTATTAAGTGAATAGAAATTTTTATATGCATAAATAATATTCTCTAGTGAGTCCAACGACGTTTTGTTAAGGCTAACAAATATACATAATGCACCCGTTTCATTTATTACTTTTTGCTGTTCCTCTTCTTTTTCA
This sequence comes from Blautia sp. HCN-1074, assembly GCF_037890165.1. Classification (NCBI taxonomy): domain Bacteria; kingdom Bacillati; phylum Bacillota; class Clostridia; order Lachnospirales; family Lachnospiraceae; genus Blautia; species Blautia sp. HCN-1074. The sequence continues at coordinate 44,948 of NZ_JBBKBP010000030.1, read as the reverse complement.
CATTCAAATCCACCATAAATATTAAATAATTTTCGCATACAAACACTTTTTCCCGATCCTGCTGCCCCAGAAAAAAGGTGCAATTTATATGCTGACTTCATTATTTCATTGCTGTAATCGCTTATTTTTATACTTTTAGTTTGCTTTTGCAATTTTAATTCAACATACTCTTTAGACTGCAACAATGTATTAAGTCTTATATCTTTACTATCAGATAATACTCGTATTGCATCTGTCTCACCAAAATAAAATTCTGCTAAATCTCGATTTTTCACATTATTTAAACTGATTTTAAAATTCTCTGGCAAAAACCATTCCACAGATACACCAGCTTTCAAACATCTTTTTTCTATAGCTTGTGCATTTTTACAGGATGTTTGCGCCTCTTGATTTAAATAAATAATTATATGCTTCAAATCCGAATAGTGTTCCAATGCCTTCCCTATAGATGAAGCAATATTATTATAATTTATTTTTTTATCAAAAAATTTTGATTGAAAGCCCCAGTATTCTCCATTTGAATCTTTCACCGGCTCTGTTTCCAAACCAACTTGATTAAAGTCTGTCCGAATTCCTTCTGTAATATTAAATTTACGGCAAAACAAAAAATAACACAATGTTTCAAATGCTTCTGTTGCTTTTGGATTCTTTATTTCAAACTTTTTCCAGTTAATTTCCCACATATTAGTCACTTCCTTTTAAATACAAAACTCTCGTTTTTAGCATATATTTTATAGTAACATAAATAACTATACCTTTCTACTAAATCCTTGCTATAGCATTCAATATACCTAGCCTTTCGCTCCTAACATTAAAAGGGCATACCAACACTGGCACGCCCTCCCTTGTATTATGCTATTTATTTATAATTAGTTCATCTCTCGAATACGAATATGGAATTCACAAGTTCCTTCATAATGTCCTGCTGATCCCTGCGCATCTGGACGTTTTCCCCAGAATGTCATGCTGCTTTCCATAGCTCCTTGCATAAACTGTGCAACTATAGGACTTCCGTTATAAGTAAGATCTGTATTAGACGTTACAATTTCCATATCCATCGGTGCTGCTTCCATATTATTTTTATTCGTCATTTGAACTGTTGGATCTGTATACACTTCTACAAGCTCATTTGATTTTATATCCATCATATTTGATGTGAGCTTATTTTCTTGATTCATGTTGATAGTAGCTGGAATAGATACTATATATGTGCTGTCGATATCGTAAGTCATTGTAGAGGTTGCTGTATCGCCAAATCCTCCATCTCCAAAAGAACCTATGTCCTGTGCATATGCTGTAGTCGATCCTACCACTAGCATACCCATACAAAGTATTGCCGTAAAAACTTTTTTCATGCTATTGTTCCTTCACTGTTAATTTAAAACTTACTACTGCGCTATTAAGCTGCGTTCCATCCTCTTTGTAACATTGGTACAGGAGTTTTCCGGCATATTCTCCAATATTCAACGGCTCATTTAGTTCAATATCATAATAACCATCATTTGGTTTAATGTAACCGGACTCCCATATTTGGCTATCATCTGCATAAAGTTTCAGCTTGAATAAGCAATCATTATTCTCTGGATTGTACAAGTTAACTTTTTGAGTTGTTTGATTTGCATAAAATACAAGGGTTTTAAATCCAAGAATTTCAATTTCTTTATTTTCCCCGTTACTCGGTAAGTCTTGATTTCCCTTCCAATTTTCTGCCAATTCATCAATTGGCAATAAAGGATTATCTATTTTTCCTTGCCGACCAAAGAAAAAAATGAATGCAAAAAGCAGTAGTAACAAAAAACAAACTATAATAAGGATAGATTTTTTTCTTTTCACAATGACACCTCCCAGGTTCATATCATATCAATCTGCTATCTCCTTGTCATTGCAGAACGGGTGTGTCCAACGATAGATTGTGCTTTGATCCATAATATAATAATCGCATTTTTCATTTACAACTATGTTTATAGCATTTCTTGAATATCTTTTGCGTGGAATTATGCAATCTGGTAATTCTAAGTGAATACTTTTGCATGTACTACATTGAAATCTCCTCAAACTAAAAATATATTTTTCTCCGCATTCATCTAAAATTATTCTTTTCCTGCTATCTCGCACTTTCATTTTTTCATTACAATCGGGGCAAGCATTACTTTCCTTCGTTTCTATATAATAGTAATTTTTTTTAATATAATTTCGTAATCCTGTCTTACAATCATATCTTCTCCCATAAAAAAAGAGCCTGAACAAACAGACTCTAATCATTTACTTATTCTTTTTCCGCAATGTATCAATCATATTTTCAATTATAGAAATTTCCTGCTTTGTTAATCCGCTTACATCAACCATATTGTCTGGTGACTTTTCCCTACCAAATAAAAAATCTATTGTCACATTAAATTCATCCGCATATTTTATAAACGTATCTGGCGAAGGTGCTCTTGTCGATTTTTCATAGTAATTTATATTCGATTTGGAAAGATGGAATATATCAGCCAACTGCTGCTGTGTGTAGCCTTTTTGCTTTCTTAATAATCTGATGCGCTCCTGAAAGCCACATTGATTAAAAGTCATCCTCTTACCTCCTTTCCGATAAATACTAATATTTATTATTTAGTTCAAAGATCTTGGACTAACATGTTGACTTAAGTTTATCACCAGATTAGAATTAAATAGTACAGACATAAGCACCATTGTTCTAACATACGCACTTTTTAGGCGAGATAGATTACTAAGCTATCAGCACAAATATGTAGGGGAAAACAGGGAAATGTATAATCAATTTCAAAAAGAACTATATTTATCAGAAATATCAAATTTTAATTCTCAAAGGTCAACGCAAAGAATTTTCAATGCTTCTGAATCCTTAGAGAATTATTATCAAAAGGATATCTGTGACTTTAATAAAGAAGAACTCATTGATTTTTTTGCCCAGAAAACAGGTACAAACGATATTGCTTCTGATAAAAGTTTATTAAAGACATATATAAATTGGTGTATTTCCAATGGAAAAACCATTTTTAGCATCAATTATATAGATCGGATTCATTCTTATGACATAGATAAAAGAACTATATTCCGTGAAAAATATTTATTAAATGGAAATGAATTAGATGACATGCTCAATATTGTTTACGAGGGAATTGATAGCTCCGAAAAAACAGTTGCGGCATCCAAAGAGTTAATCATACGTCTGTGTTATTTAGGATTAGAAAATGAAGAAATTGTACAATTAAAAAAAGAAATGGTTGATTATGAAAACCACATTATATTTAGTGCAATATATCCAGGTTTAAAATATTCTGCTAACGACAAAGTATTAGAATTATGTAAATATTGTTCTGAGCAAACAGAATATATTCTTTCCAAAAGTAATGGTCAAGTCTGCCATGAACCACTTTGTGATAATGATTATGTTATTCGTCGAAGAATTGGTACAGTAAAAAATAATATTTATAATGAACCCTTACGTTTTGGACATGTAATACATAAGATAAAAGAATTTTGCAACGAATATGAAAAAAAGAGTGGAAAAAAGAAGACCTTAACTGCTGATAAACTCCGTGATAGTGGTTTATTCCATTTAATTCACTCTGTAAACGATAAAGAATCTTTTTTATATAATGATTTAACTACAAAGCTGTTGCTAAAAGATCCCGATTTATCCCCTCGTAACCTGAGAGACAAAATAAATCGAATCAAAAAATCTTACGAAATATGGGTAAGAGCTTTTGAATATCCTGAATTTCAGTTCCAGCAAAATCGTCATACACTTAAAAAGCCAGACATATTTGAAGAAATATCGCAGATCTACGAGAAAGAACGTGATAAGGCAACAGTTACACAAGAACACTACACAAGAAATCAGCAAATCATTTCACGCCTAAAAAAAGAATATGGTTTTCGCTGCCAGCTCTGTCAAAAAAATAATTACTTTAACATAGAAACCTTAGACGGATATTATGTAGAAGTTCATCACATAATCCCTAATTCCGAAGGTGTGGACGAAGAAGGCTCTTTAGACCGTCCAGGAAACATGATTGTTGTGTGTCCGAATCATCATAGATATTTACATTGGAATAAAGGTGGAAATTATAAGCTGCAAAAAGAAAATGATTGCTTATATCTTGCTAATGATTCAGATAAACTTGCGATTATAACCGATCTGCATTTATCTAAATACAATAATTTATAAAATGTACGCTTTTTTCTTATAACTTAGAAAGTAATCCGTACAAACACGAGTATATACTAATGAGGTAAATAATAACATGCACAAAAAATCTTTTCTTTATTTTTTTATATTTTGTATAATCATTTCTTTGTCTGGATGTGGCACTTCTGATGCAGATTCAACACCAACAGATGTTGCTACTTCTGTAAGCGAAACTTTTTCAGAATCTACAGCCGACACAACTGCCACCGAAAGTAAAAATGAAATGATTGCATCTTCTGAACCTACTGCCGATCCCGAAGTAGAACTCACCATTCCTGATTTACCAGATGATTTTATTGAATGTACGAAATACATTGGTCAAAATATTTCTGAAATCGGACTAGATTTAACCCAATGGGATTCTAAATCATTTATTCAAGGTGTTGGAAAAAGTTCTTTATATAACAATACTGGAACTGTTTCCATTTTCCTCGGATGGGATAATTCAACAATCACTAATATTACTCTTTCTCTTGATGATAACGAATATATTCAGGGCGATGAGTATTCTAATATAAGTAATAAATTAGAAGAGCTATTCGGTGAAGCTATTCCCGTGTCAGACGGTATAACCAATTATCAAGGAAAAAGCGATTATGCCTTCAGATTACTTAGAAACGGAGCTGGTATAGCTTGGAATACAGAGAAACAAGAACAGTTTGACAAATCTAAGCCTAAAAATAATGAATCCAATGAAAAAGCGACTACCACAGAAGAGCCAAAGCGTGATCCCGAAATCGGAATGACCGCTGCCGAAGTAAAAAATTCCACTTGGGGTGATCCTTCCGATATAAATAAAACCACAACCAAATACGGTGTCAGAGAGCAATGGGTATATCGCTCATCCTCTAAAACTAAATACATATATCTGGAAGATGGACTTGTAACTGCAATTCAAGAATAAAAATTGTTCGAGATCAAAATTTTATATAGTAGACTAAGATAGACCTCGTAGCAAATTGTTCACGCCTAGATGCACTGCAAAAATGTAATTATATCCCCCGATATAAGAGATAGAAAAGGCAAGGTTGTTTTATCCTTGCCCTTTCAATTCCCTTTTGTATTTGTAATAGGTATTTCTTGACAACCCCGTCATTACCATGCACTCATTGTCATTAAGTGATCCACCAAAATCCCTACAATGTTTTCTTATGATTTCTTTCTTTTCAATACTTTTCTTGGTTACGAGCTTTCGTCCTTTTTCAATTCCAACTCTCTTTCCTTCTGCAATTGCACGTTGCACACCTTCTGACGTTCGCTTGTGTAAAAAATCCACTTCGTGCTGTGCAGTCTCAAACGCCGATTTGATTTGATTTTCAGCAAGTTTCATCAAATATTTATTAACGCCTTCTAATATCAAATCTACATCGGTATCAGTCATTGCAATCTGCGTTGTTTTTCGGAAATTTTCTGTATTTAATGTTGATTCTTTCAAAAATATTAGGTTTACTCCACGTTCATACAATTCTTTATATACTTTGAATCCTTCTTCTGCGTCTCTTGACATTCGACTTACTTCATCAAATATAATAGTATCATTGCACTTTACTTTTCTATAAAGATTACTCCATTTTGGACGATCCATCTTAGTTCCCGTAAATGCTTCTGCTATAATTACAGCATCAGGATTATATGCTTTAATATTATCTATCTGTCTTTGAACCTTCTGTTTAGCTCGGCTTACCCTGCAATATCCATACACTATACACATCTCTTTCCCTCCCGCTTTTTCAAATCTTTCCTTGCCATGAATGGATATACTTTAAAAGAGGTTGTGGAAAAGATGAATACAAACCACCCAGATACTCCTACTACAGCCCAAAACATAACAAATAAACTTGCCAGAGAAACAATAAAATTTTCAGAGGTAGTCGAAATTGCAGAACTTTTAGGATATTCCGTAGAATTCATTCCTCACAATCGGAAGGTGTACTTTCCTGCCAGTGAAGAACGAAACAATAAATTAGAGCAAATTGCAATAAAAGCTGAAGAGGATGTTATAAAAATCCCCAGTCCGAATTTCGGTGAAACGATTATCTATGGTACTAACGCACAAGCTGCTGCCGACCAGCTAATGAAACAACCCACTTTATCAAAAAGTGCCGAAATTTTACTGCAACACAGATTACAAAAAGAGTTGAATGTTCTTATCTCCGTTACAAACTCACATGTAAGTCAATGATTATACTTCACTTTAATAAGGCTGTAGAACAAAATCTGCAGCCTTATTTTTACCTTTATTAACTTAGTCAAATTCAGCCCTTATCACTTAGACGCTTAAACCACCTAAAAATGTTCTCGCTTTAGATTCTATCAGATATATTTTCTGATTCACTTATGACAATATTTTTTGATTCAGAAATAATTTTTCGATTTATACATTTAACCTCATCCGATGTAGCTTCAAAAAATTTTCCACTTCTATTATTCACACTGGACTTTCCGATAAATCGAATACAATATTTTGGCGATACTGGAAAAACCATTTCAACTTTAAACTTTCCAATCATTTTCATAACTACACACGGTGATGTAGATGTTATAAAAGAAACGCCGTCTTCTGCTTTAAGCAAATCCATAACATAATTTTGTTCTATCGAATCTATATACTTCTGAAGTCGTTGTTTCTCTCCCCTTGCAACATCCAATAATGTTCCATAAAAAAAGGATTCCGACGCTAACAACCCATCTTCTTTCATTTCCTCTAATTCAGGATTCTCAAACCCCATAGAAGAAAATACCTCTTTAAACATGTTTACTACCGGTTCAATATCATCCGTCATAAAATCATTCACTCTAAGATATTGAATAACAAAAAATTCTAGGAAATCCGCTTTATTACTTAAGCAAAAATCATCACCTAATTTTCTTTGTTTTTCTATTTCTTTCTTGATGTTATTCCATTTGGGTTCTAAATTATTTGCAAAATACGTTTCTTCAACAATTATCCCAATTTTTTCAAATAGATAATCATGTAAGTCCCTTGAAAACATATCATTTTCAATAGCTTTACCATCCGTATCTTTAATCATCCATTTATCTATATCTCTCCAACAACGCATAAGGTCATCATAATTTTTTATTTCAATAATTGGGTACTCTGCCTCTGCTTCCTTATCTTCTGCCAGAAAATCCGGGCATTCGATCTTATAATCTCGCTCTTGCAAAAAATCATTGATTTCATCTGATAGTTTATACAATAATCCAGGAACTTTTTTTATATCTAAATAATAGAAATCTTCTTCCATAAAGTAGGCGTGCTCCTGAGTTATGTTATCAACATCTTTGTAACTTTTACTATTTCCTTTTTTATTTACATCAGATTTATAAAAAACATAAAAACTGTGTTTTGTTCCCGGCGTTTTCCATGAAGAAAAATATGTTGCTGGAACTTTATGTGCTTTCATCCAATCCCTCCTATGCCATTTGGCAAAATTCTTTGTCGTGCTGGTAACTATTGTTTTATTATAGCACAGGATAACAGAAGCTATACTATGATTCTCTTCTGTTTTGATACTTTTTAAAATATTTCTCTACCTCGGACTGATTGCGTCAATAACTTCATCACCTAATTTTTCTCTGAAATATTTATCATGAGCTTGAAAATTTGATGCACTTATATGTGTTTTTTTATGTATATGATTCCAAGTCAACGCCTTTCCCTCTTTTTCAATAATAGAAATTGCCCAGAATATTTTTCTCGCCCAAAATCCTTCTTGAGTTTCTTCATACTTTTCAACTATTTTTCTGCATTTTTTCATGTTATATAAATCCCGATTATTCAACCCTGCTGCCCTATTTATTGCTCCTAACGTGATCCGCTTTGGCATCTCTCCATCCTTTTCCCTATATTCAGAAATGATAGTTTCCATTTTGGGATAATACTCATTATCCAATTTTTTAATCCGTTCGATTTTTACCCGACTCTCTTTTGCTTTCGGATAAAATCTCTCCGTCCATTCATAATCATTCCTTCTCAACCAGTGTAACTCTGATTTGTATTCTGACATATTACATATTTGTGTATATGTATATCCTGGATATTGTGCCATTGTCTTGATCCATATTTTTCTTAATTCAGTTACTTTCTGTTCTTTGTTGTTCCGTTTGTTTGTGACATATCTATCATCTTTATAATTCGGAACTCCGTGTTTGCTCCTAATTAAATTGATAAGTGCATTAGACACCCCTAAATCTCTTGATATTTGATATGCGCTTATATCACTACGAAGCATTTCAATAACTCTATCGTCAAAATCCTCTTCCGGCTTTTTAAATGGCAATCTGCATTCCATTAGCTCTTTTACCGGAATGCCCAGAAATACTCCTATTTGAATTATCTCATACGGATTTATTCTCTCTCCATGTAACACCTTTGAAATCTGCCACTTCATAGAAATCCCGTTATCCAGACTTTCATAAAATTCCATCATCTTTTCATATAGAATCGTTATATTTATAACTTGCCCTCTATTCGATAAATACGGCGTATTATTCATTTGCGACACAAGAAATTCGCCCGGCTGCAAATTAGCATATATTTTTACAGGTGTGCGAACCATTGCCTCAATATACTCTGCAAGTTTTGATTCTAATTCTGTTCCTTTCTCTGATTCTAAATTTGTGATTTCAGATTCAGCCGTTACAAAACCAGACACTTTATGCCTATCATATATAACCGTACTATTAAATAATCTGCATTTATGTTTTGGACATACTTTGATTTCCGGCACTTGATGAATCCGATTCCAGTATGTCTCTCCATATTTTTCTCTATGCTCCTTGACACACATCGGACAATACTTCAAATATTCCGTTCTGTCCCGAATAGGGGTAATCGAAAATAAATTAACATAATTCCCCTTTAGAAGCGTAAGTGCTTGCATTGCTTCCCTTCTTTTTGCAATTTTTAAGTATCGCCCATAATAATTACACAACGTATGATTCCGTAAAAAGGTTTCCCACTTACAATTTTTTGTCAGATAATCAATAATCTCTGTAGACAGATTATTGCAAAATACAAATTCCAGTCTTCTCTCATTCGGATTTTTTAGAAATTCTCCCAACGCCTGAATCTGTGATATATAACCGCCTTTTTCATATGCCCTTGAAAGATAACTGAACATTGTTTCGTCTTCATATATTTCCGACAAATATAAGATCATACGGACACCTCCACAACTGTCAAATTTTTCTTTAGCAGTTCAACTATATCTGCTCCACTCTCTTTTGCTTCTTTAACAAGATCTGCGATTTTGATGTTATTGTTTACGGAGAAATCGCCGTTTGATTGTTGCTTATTCTTTTTCTTTCTGGTTGTTTTCTGAGGCTTCTGTATCGTTGCGAATTCTACATAATCATGCAGTAGCTCCATACGATTGTTATATGCCTTTTCCAATAAATCCAATGTCAACTCTTTCTCACTTGCAAGAATGCCGATTTCCTGTGCATCATGCAAAATCGCTACCACCATAGATACATTGCCGTTTGAATGTTCATACAGCCATTCAATAATCTTATCTGTGATTTCTACATGTCTTTCCATGTACTGATACTGAAAGATTATCTTACAGAATGCAATAAACTCTATTCCATATTCCATAGAGCCATATTGCAGCCCCATTGTTCTTCTAGCAAGATGCATCGCCTTAGAAAAGAACTCTTTACATTCCGGCGTGCCGACAAAACAAATACTAATGCCGGAATTATTGACTAACTGTGTAATACTTCCAACCAAATTTCTTCCATTTTTTGAATTGCATACATTCTGTATTTCATCAAGTATCAATAAACCGATATTATTCAACGCAATCTGGCTCACACAACCAATCAAAGTATCTGTTGTTGATTTCTTTCTATGTGCGTTTTCATAGTATTTCGATCCCAGAATCTCATCAACTCTTCTCAAAATTTCCAGCATTAACCCTTTTGTAGATGCATCAAACGGAGTTTGCACGACCAAAACAGGAATAATCTTTGCATATGGATTTTCCGTTTCTATTACTTCGCTATCTGTCGTTACCTGAATCGCCCGGAAAACAGATGCACTTTTCCCTATCCCGGAACTTCCAATAATCGAAAATGAATCTGAACCGCCGATAATCCCACCGTTATAGGATTTATGCTGCATTGCCTTGAAATTTTCTCTTTGCTGTTGCATAACGGCACTTGTGCATTTTTTCTGCAGTGATCGTATTAAAGCAAGGTACAATTTACTGTATATTTCCTGCGACATCTTTGACGGAACATAGATTCTATATATATCAGATAGTGCCATTAACCGCTCTGCTGCACTTGCATTTACAATCTCTGGATTATACTCTGGCAGAACACTTAAAGCGGATATTAGCTCTTTTCCTGATAACATCGGCGGTAAATTGTCTGTGATATCTTCAATTTTTCTCATCTTATTCACCGTCCTTTACAAAGTTTATATGCGCTCTCTGTGTCTCATATTTTCGTGTTTGGCGAACATCCTTCACTTTTACGTCTGACTTATAGCACACATTATTTGCAATGGTTTCTATATAGCGTGCAAGGTCAATCTGGGCTTGCGTACTCTTTCTATTTTCGCCCGATATAAGCGTTTTCTGACTGCCCCTGAGTATTTGTGCTTCTTCTATATTTTTGCCGTTATATCGCCTTTCTACAAGGTCAAACGTCACATACTGACCGCCAATCAATGCCCACACTGTTGTTACATCATCAGGATTATATGCTACATTGATTTCGCCACCGCTCAAATATTCTTCTGTATATCCTTCACAATGATATCTCATTTTATTGACCTTCAGACCGTACCTGGTAAACTTACCGATTGTTCTAGGCAGCAGAGAATAAATAACCTCGTTCTTTTTAACGGAAATCATATTTGCACCAGGTTGATTTTTCCCCCATTCAAATATACGATTCGCATACGGCAATATATTTTCTTCAATCATCTGATCTGTATATGGGAAATTCTCTATAATACGTTTGGAATTGTAAAAGATGATGCAACGCAATATTACACGCTCAAAATCTTTTATAGTCAAACATGCATCTTTTCTATAATCGTGCGATCCTCTTTCCCTGAAATCCGGGTTTATAACGCCTTTTCCTTTGAGATGCTTTTTATAATATCCTTGCACCAAATCAAAGAATTTCTCCACTGATCCTTTTAATTCTGGTCGGTATGGTGGAAGATTCGTTATTGTAACTCCCAACTCTGCCAATTGTTCAAAGTTCTCTGATTTATATTCCGATCCCATATCCGTAACCAATACACCCGGAAGTTGGCTATTATTCCACTCGTTTTTATCTATGATGATTCCATGTTTTTTGCACCATTCCACCTTGTCTGTGACAACATTTATCATCAGATTTCTTAAACTGTACATGCCACCTTCCCATGTCAATGAATAACCGCAACACAAGCTGCTATAAGCATCTATGCAAGTTGTAAACACTGGTCTTCCTACAAGATTTCCGGCATCATCCACAAGATAAATGTCACAAATGGTTGCATCCAACATACCCACTCCGACATTCGGCGCAAACTGCTGTACACCATCGCCGGTTAATGGGCGGTTGTTCCTTTGATAGCTTTTCAGCCCATCCCTTGAAATATAATAGGTCTGCATACTTTTTGTTTTTCTGTAAAAATATCTGAATTGATTGAAGGTCGGATATTCTGGCAGCAGTTCTCCATTCACCTCACAATACTTCTGCTTCAGCATTAGGGTATATGCTGTCTGTAAGCTATTTTTATTTCTAGTATAGAAGAATTTGTTAAGTGCCCACCTCATGTTTTTCTCATCTTTGGAAAGCTCTTTTTCTTTTTTCTGTTTGGGTGCTAATACAGATATGTCCTGGTATATTAAATACAGACATAAATAATGACGTATCGTTTGTTTGCTTACATGCATTTCTTCAGAAATATTCTCAATCATCTGATTTCTCTTTGCGTTATCTGCAATGAATGGCAGAATTCCGGCAATCAAAGAAAAATGCGCATGAATGAATTTTCGACTATCCGCATCAAACGATTCCATAGATTTGATATTTTTATTTGTGATACTGAGTAATTCTTGTTCTGTACAAAGCAAAAATGAGCTGATGTTTTCGGTTTTTACCCATTTTGGCATTGTCTGTTTTATGCAGTCAATTATCAGTTTTTTATCTGGCTGCTGATCCAGTATTCTTATGATGTTGTTGTCGTTTCTTAAAAGGCAATTATTCTTCATTGATTACTAACCCCCAATCCTCAATACCCTGTTCTAACCAATAGTCTCTTGATATATCCAGTAATTTCACTGTTAATGGCTTCATTAAGTGTTTTCTTTGCACACACTCTCTTACCATTTTTTCGTTATTGGTTTTTGTACATAGGAAGTCAGACATGTACACTCCGTCTTCTAAATCTTCCAAAATGACATTACATTGAATTTCTACTATGTCGGGATCGTTTTCAAGGATTTCCGCATAGCTAGTTTGGATTGGATCATAAGTACGACATATGCTGCTGCACTTGGAAAGCATACGTTTTTCGCAACGTCCTTTGAATGATTTTTTCCGCATTTTCTTCCACCTTTCCCGATTTTACTTAGTTCCCAAAAATTTTCCCAAAAGTAAGATTTGGAGTCCCAAAAATGAATTTGGGAGTTGTTTTCGGGAAATGGATTTGTAGAAAAGTGCCATTTTTCAAGGATTTTGAGCTTCCCAAAAATGAACTTGGGAAATTTCTCTATGTTTTTGAAAAAGTTGACTATCCTCGAAAGGACAATTCAAATTATCCTTATTCATTTTTCTCAAATCTGCTCCCTTTGCTGATTTCAGCAATCGGGAAACTAAATAAAATCAATATTTTATTTGAAAATCACCGTGTTTTCGGGGTTTTTACTATGTGGGAAAATTAAAAAACCTTGGGATATGAGTAAAATTCCCATATCTCAAGGTTTAATTTTTTCAGCTGGACGCTAATCATTTTTACCTTTTTCAGGATAATGAAGTTTGCCCTTTACACCTGAAATTTTTTATTTCTCTACAAGAAGAGATTTGCCTGTCATTTCTGCCGGCTGTTCCATTCCCATAAGCTGAATGAGTGTAGGAACGATATCTGCAAGGCATCCATCCTCACGCAGTGTGTATTTCGGATCAGCGTTTACAAGAATGAACGGAACAGGATTTGTGGTATGTGCAGTCCATGGAGCACCTGTCTCATAATCGATAAGCTGCTCTGCATTTCCATGGTCAGCACAGATAAACATCTGTCCGTCAACTTCTTTCAGAGCTTCTACTGCTTTACCAACACATTCATCAACTGTTTCTACTGCTTTCACAGCTGCTTCCTGTACGCCTGTATGTCCAACCATATCAGGGTTAGCAAAGTTGATTACGATCACATCATATTTGTCAGATTTGATAGCATCTACCAGTTTCTCACAAACCTGTGGCGCACTCATCTCAGGCTGAAGGTCATAAGTTGCAACCTTCGGGGATTTCACAAGGATTCTATCCTCGCCTTTATTTGGCTCTTCCACACCACCATTAAAGAAGAATGTAACATGTGCATACTTCTCTGTCTCAGCGATACGAGCCTGAGTCATGTTGTGTGCTGCAAGGTATTCTCCAAATGTGTTATGAAGCTGAACTTTGTGGAATGCAACCAGTTTATTCTGGATGGTATCATCATACTCTGTGAAGCATACGAATGTGACATGTGGTCTTGCTTTTCTCTCAAATCCCTGGAAATCATCATCGCAGAATGCTCTTGTGATCTCACGAGCACGGTCAGGACGGAAGTTAAAGAATACAACAGAGTCTTTATCAGATACAACACCTGTTGGCTGTCCGTCTTTCTCGATTACTGTAGGAAGAACGAATTCATCTGTTTTGTCATTGTCATAGGATGCCTGAACTGCTGCTGCAGCGTCAGTTCCCTTTACACCTTCTCCGGATGTAAGAGCATTGTATGCAAGCTCTACACGATCCCAGCGGTTATCGCGGTCCATTGCATAGTAACGGCCGGAAACGGTTGCAATCTCACCTACACCGATTTTCTTCATCTCAGCTTCCAGAGCCTCTACAAACTCTTTACCTGATGCAGGAGGTGTATCACGTCCGTCAAGGAAGCAGTGTACATAAACTTTCTCAACGCCCTCTTTCTTAGCCATCTCAAGTAATCCATAGAGATGTGTATTGTGGCTGTGTACACCGCCATCAGAAAGAAGTCCCATAAAATGTACAGCGGAATTGTTCTCTTTTGCATTCTTCATTGCTGCAAGAAGTGCTTCGTTCTTAAAGAAATCACCATCCTGGATCTCTTTTGTGATTCTTGTAAGTTCCTGATATACGATGCGGCCTGCACCCATGTTCATATGACCTACTTCAGAGTTACCCATCTGTCCATCCGGAAGACCTACTGCAAGTCCACTTGCATTACCTTTTACAAAAGGATATTCTGCCATCAGCTTGTCCATAACAGGAGTCTTTGCCATATATACAGCATTGCCTTCTTTTTTGTCATTCAGGCCATATCCATCAAGAATCATTAATACGGTTGGTTTTTTGCTCATAATGTTCTCCTTTTATATGTGTTCATTATTGATTGCTGTATGTAACTGTACACAACTGTACATTTTAGCATACAGCAACTGAAATTTTTATATACAGATGCACTTTATCGTTCATTGCATGCCTGATAACACGCTTTTGTGCCCTCTTTATATAGTATCAAAATTTCAGGATTTTTCAATTCTTTTTTTTATGTATTTGGCTTCTTTGTTTAATTTCGTTTTACCAACTTATTAAGTGGATATTCATAATCTGCTTTTTTGCGCATCTCTGTATTGAATAACTACTTCGCAGTTTATAACAATAAACGATATCTTATTTTCCGTAAACACGAATGATTGTAGAAATCTTTCTTACAGAATCTCTGTTTCTCAGTTCCTCGATTGCAGTTCTGAAATCACCTTCTCTTACTTTCTCAGTGATCACAACTACTTCCGCACAGCCTTCTACCTTGGTGTCCTTCTGAATAATCTGTGCCACACTTACCTGATATTTTGCAAATATTGCCGTCATTTCGGCCAGAACACCACAGCGGTCTTCTACTTTAAGGCGGATAAAGTATCGGTTATGTGTATCTTCCATCTTCTTAACCGGAATCTCTTTATAACAGGTGCATCCGATTCTGCCACAGCAGCCGATCAGGATATTTCTTACAATGTCAAATACATCACCTACTACTGCACTTGCTGTAGGAAGTTCTCCTGCTCCTCTTCCGAAGAACATGGCATCTTCTACTGCATCTCCATGAACAAATACAGCATTGTATGAGTCATTTACAGTTGCAAGCGGATGAGAACTTGGAATCAGCATCGGGCATACATAGGCTTCGATTCCATCCTCTTCATTTCTGGCAACACCGAGAAGCTTGATATCACGTCCCATTTCTTTTGCATAATTAATATCCTTAGAAGTAATCTTGGCAATTCCTTCTGTATAAACATCATTGAATACGACACGTGAATTAAATGCTACGGAAGCAAGAATTGCCACCTTACGTCCGGCATCAAGGCCTTCAATATCTGCGGTAGGGTCAGCTTCCGCATATCCAAGTTCTGTGGCAAGTGCCAGGGCATCCTTAAATTCCATGCCTTCCTGAGTCATCTTTGTAAGAATAAAGTTGGTAGTTCCGTTCACAATACCCATAACTTCTGTCATATGGTTTCCTGCCAGACACTGTTTCAATGGTCTGATAATCGGAATTCCTCCAGCTACTGCTGCCTCAAATAAAAAGTCTACTTTATTCTCATGTGCCGCTTCCAGAAGCTCATGTCCATGAACCGCGATCAGGTCTTTATTTGCTGATACTACATGCTTTCCTGCTTTCAACGCAGAGAGAATGTATTCCCTGGCAGGGTTGATTCCCCCGATCAGCTCAATAACGATCTCAATCTCCGGATCATTTACGATTTCGTCCCACTGACTGGTAAGCATAGAGGTATCTTCAAGTTTAGCTGCTGCTTTTTCTATATTTCTGACAAGGATTTTCTTGATTTCAACTTTACAGCCAATTTTAGCTGTCATTTCTTCTTCCTGATTCTTCAGTACCTTATATACACCTGTTCCTACTGTTCCAAATCCTAACAGTGCGGCTTTGATGACTTTTTCACTCATTTCACAGGATTCCCCTTTCTTATTCGTTGATTTTTATACTAGGGCAGAATCGGCTATTTGTCAAGTTTGTCTGCGTTTTTAATCAAAATCTCCACCATGTTTTCGAGTTCTGTTTTCTTTTTGCGAAGCCATTTTATATACCAAATTGTTGTCATCACTGCCGCCCAGACTGAAACGCAGAAAATGCCTGCCAGGATCATATAAAACAGTCTCTCTGTTCCCTGATGCGGAGCTCCGTTCAGAAAACAATAATACATTGCCGCTGATAATACAGCCATACAAATTTCCGTAGTTATCTTTTTAATCAACTTCATCATTATCACTTTCCCTCTTATAGTGTCGTTATAACGACACTGTTATAACATTCATTTTAACCCGATAATAGATAGTAATCAAGAACAAATTGGACGGTTATTACAATATGATAAGTTATAGGAAATTATGGAAAACTATGAAAGAGCGCGGAATCAGTCAATACGCTCTGTATACGCGTTATGGCATCAGTACTTCTTTTCTGGATAAACTCCGCCATAATGAAAATGTAGAGATTCGCAGTCTTGATATTTTATGTTCTATACTCAAATGCGATTTTGGAGATATTGTGGAACATATTCCGGATGAGACTGAATCCAAAGAACAATAATTCAGATTTATAATATAAGATTTTCTGTTTATATATCTGAATTCGCAAAGAACATTTTGTTCTTCATTAATTTATTGCAGAGAAAAGACTCAATAGAATGTTTATTTTTCTTCCTTATTTATAAATCTAATCTATAAATCATTCATAAAAAATAAAAGATTTTTCGCTCAATTTGTGTTATACTTTTATCGAGTAAAGTAATGCGCAAACCAACATACCTGAGCTCAGGAAAATCACGTGAAAGGATTGTAATATATATGAAATATGACGTAGTAATCATTGGCGCCGGACCTGGCGGCATTTTTTCTGCCTATGAATTGATGAAACAGAATAAAAATCTCAAGATTGCTGTTTTTGAAGAAGGAAATCCATTGGACAAAAGACATTGCCCTATCGATGGTAATAAGGTAAAAACCTGCATCAAATGTAAGACCTGCGCTATCATGAGCGGTTTCGGCGGTGCCGGTGCATTCTCTGATGGTAAATACAATATCACCAATGACTTTGGCGGAACACTCTATGAACATATCGGAAAGAAAGAAGCTCTTGAGCTCATGCGTTATGTAGATGAGATCAATGTTGCCTACGGCGGTCAGGACACAAAAATGTATTCTACCGCAGGAACTAAATTTAAAAAGCTTTGCATGCAAAATAAATTAAAATTGCTGGATGCTTCCGTTCGTCATCTCGGAACAGATATTAACTATGTAGTTCTGGAAAATTTATATGCCAAATTAAAAGAACATGTAGATTTCTATTTCAACACTCCTGTAGAGCGCTTGGAACTTCTGGATAACGGTTATCGTATCGTTACCAAAGACAGCACAACTGACTGCAGTAAATGTATCGTATCTGTCGGCAGAAGCGGAAGTAAATGGATGGAACAGGTCTGTAAAGATCTTGATATCCCTACTAAATCTAACCGCGTGGATCTCGGTGTCCGCGTGGAGCTTCCAGCTGTTATTTTCTCCCACCTGACAGATGAACTTTACGAGAGTAAAATTGTTTACAGAACAGAGAAATTCGAAGATAATGTAAGAACTTTCTGTATGAATCCTTACGGTATCGTTGTAAACGAAAACACCAACGGCATCGTTACAGCTAATGGACACAGCTATGAAGATCCCTCCAAACAGACAGAGAACACAAACTTTGCGCTGTTAGTTGCTAAGCACTTCTCCGAGCCATTTAAGGACAGTAACGGATACGGCGAAAGTATCGCCCGTCTTTCCAATATGCTTGGTGGTGGTGTAATCGTACAGCGTTTCGGCGATTTAGTACGTGGAAGAAGAAGCACTGTTGCCCGTATTGAAGAGGGTATGGTACGTCCTACTCTTGCAGCTACTCCTGGCGATTTAAGCCTCGTTCTTCCAAAACGTATTCTTGACGGAATCATCGAAATGATCTATGCTCTGGACAAAATTGCTCCGGGAACAGCAAATGATGATACTCTTCTTTATGGTGTGGAAGTTAAATTCTATAACATGGAAGTTGAGATTGATGAAAATCTGGAAAGCAGATACAAAGGATTATATATTATCGGTGACGGAAGTGGCGTAACTCATTCCTTGTCTCACGCTTCTGCAAGCGGTGTTTATGTAGCACGTCAGATTACTGAAAATATGTAATTTTTCTCTAATAAAAATATACAGGTAAGTCTCCCTTGCTGCTTATTGCTTTTCGCAATTAAAGCAGGGAATTTCCTTAATTTGTTTAAAAAAGGATGGCGTAACTTACCTGATTCAATAAAAAACAGGATTATTTTGAGGAAATCTCCCGCTTTTACTATAAATCAGTAGGAGAAACATCCTGTCCAAAATGATCCTGTTTTTTTATTTACCTATGTTTTCTTTTTATTCTTTATGATATGCCATCCATTTGTCTGTTCCCAGGCGTTCAAATGAACCACAATATTGAAATCCACATTTTTCCAGCAGTTTTTGCATGGGGATATTGTCTTTATACGTGTCCATTCGAATATTAGGGAACTGAGTATACACCCAGTCAAGGCAGTAAGATGCCGCACCTTTTACGATTCCTGTAGATGCCACTCTGTGAACTACTGCATAAGGCTTTTCATTTAACCATTTCCCGTTGATTTCTCTATAGTCCTCATCCTCTTCTACTGCATAGTAGAAGACACAGGCAATCTGTTCCTCTGAAATACAAAGATACATCTTATCTATATCTTCCCTTATCAATTCTGTCGAAGGATAATCATCTCCCCATTGTTCTTCATTTCCATTTTCGCACATAAATTTCCTTGCGTTTTTATAAACATGCATAATCTGTTCCAAGTCTTGCATAGATGCTTTTTTTATTTCCATAAATCACTCCCACCTTTACTTCGTATCCTATAGTATGCTTTATGATGTATCGAATTTATAATATTTATTTTGTGAATTTCTTTGTCAAAAGACAAACATTTTCGCAGTGATCTGTAAAACTGAACATATCTACAGGCTGTATTTTTCTTACTTCATAACCATATTTTGTAAGATACTCCAAATCTCTGGCAAGTGTTTCCGGACCACAGGATATATAGACGATTCTGGACGGTCCAAGTTTAATTACGGAAGACATGAACTTCTTATCACTTCCCGTACGTGGCGGATCCATAAATACAACGTCTGCACACTCTCCATTCTCTGCCATTTTTTCCATAAATTCCCCTGCATCACCCTGGTAAAAATGCGCATTGGTAATCTTATTTTCTCTGGCATTGATTCTGGCATCATGGACTGCATCCGAATTTAATTCTACTCCAATAACATTTTTCGCTCTTTTCGCCGCTACCAATCCGATCGTACCAATTCCACAATATGCATCGATTACGGTTTCCTTTCGTCCCAGACCCGCATATTCGATTGCTGTCTTGTACAGAATTTCTGTCTGCACAGGATTCACCTGATAAAAGGACTGCGGAGAGATGCGGAAAGAACATCCACAGAGTATATCCCTGATAAAACCTTTTCCATAAATGACTATGTCACGTTCACCCAGTACCATACTGGTTTTCTTGTCATTAACGTTCAATACCACTGTAGTAATCTGCGGATATTTTTTCCGCAGGGCTTTTACAAAATTATTTTTCGAAGGGAAAACCGGAGATCCTACAACGAGAACTACCATAATTTCATTTGTTGCAAATCCTCTTCTTACCAGGACATGGCGTAAAAGTCCATATCCCGTATCCTCATCATAAGTTTTTATTTTAAAAGATTTCAGCATATCACGGATTGTGCGAATAATCTCCTGACTAATCTTATCTTCGATCATGCAGTCTTCCACTGGGACTACTTTATGCGTTTTCGCCTCATATGTTCCGCAGATGATATTTCCTTTTCTATCTCTGTCAAATACTGCATGAACTTTATTTCTATAATAAAAAGGATCCTCCATGCCGATAATTGGTTTTACATTTCCAAATTTCTTCAGGAGTTTGCTCATTTTCTTCTGTTTCGCTACAAGCTGTTCTTTATAGGGAACCCCCTGATACTGACAACTTCCACATTTTTTTGATACACTACATTTTTTTATTTTTTCTTCCATGAAACTCTGACCTGCTTTCTATTTTCACTTATTGTTTACTGTCTGTTTTCTACATATTTTTACATTATAACAGTGAAAACAGGTTCATGCAATCAGATAGCTTCAATTATTTGCTTTCCAGCTGTTCACCGATGATTTTCACCTTAACACCCAGTATTCCCATACACCCTCCCTAAGATATATAAATCTACAGCAATTCCATTATCGCAAACAGTTTAGAATGTTTTTTCAAAACATTTTTAGTATAAACTAAATTATTACTATAATATCATATTTATAGTTCTTATACTATCAGTTTTTTGTAAAATAACAGTTAAATATATAGGCATAACCGGCTATACTGACTTTATTCATTCAACAGAATGTCGAATAATAGAAGTTATTGTCGAAATGTTTTAACAGATTCCTGTTGAATTCTGTAGACGAATGTAGAAAAATATGCTATACTTCGTATGTACAAAAGAAACAGATTTGGAAAGCACCGACGGATCGGTAGTAGAAATACAAAAGATAAATATTTAAAATTCAGATTAAAGAGATACAAAAGATTTATTCTCCAAAATACAAAAGATATTTTTCCAAAGTACAAAAGATGTTTTCACACCAGATAAAAAATAATACACTATAAGATGAAAAGAGTAGTTTCACAAAAACTACTCTTTATTTTTGTTTAAATAATAGATAAAAACAGACACCCTGACAACTGAAGCGGACAGGGTGTCTTCTGTTTGGACACAAAGATTATCTATTTATAATCAGTTTTAAATTTTTATTCTTATTTGTAGTTTACGATCTTACCGAAATCAGCTTTCAGGGAAGCTCCACCAACAAGGCCGCCATCGATATCATTCTGAACGAATAAGTCAGGAGCTGTTGCAGGATTTACAGATCCGCCGTACTGAATACGGATTGCTTCTGCTGTTGCTTCATCATAGATTTCAGCGATGCATGCACGGATACCAGCGCATACTTCCTGAGCCTGCTCAGTAGTAGCTGTTTTACCTGTTCCAATAGCCCAGATTGGCTCATAAGCGATAACTGCTGTCTTAGCCTGATCTGCTGTAACGCCCTGGAAACCAACTTTAACCTGCTGACGGATGAAATCCATTGTCACGCCCTGCTCTCTCTGAGTAAGAGTTTCGCCACAGCACATGATTGGTGTGATTCCATGTTCGAAAGCTTTAAGGATTTTCTTGTTAACGTCTTCGTTTGTTTCTCCGAAGTATTCTCTTCTTTCGGAATGTCCGAGAACAACATATTTAACACCAGCGTCTACGAGCATTGCAGGGGAAATCTCTCCTGTGTATGCACCTTTTTCTTCAAAGTACATATTCTCAGCACCAACCTGGATGTTTGTTCCTTTAGCAGCCTCTACAACCGGGACAATGTCGATTGCAGGTACGCAGAATACTACATCTACTTCGTCATTTACTACTAATGGTTTTAATGTTTCTACTAATTTAACGGCTTCGCTTGGTGTCATGTTCATTTTCCAGTTACCAGCGATAATTTTCTTTCTTGCCATGATTCTGTATCTCCTTCTTATAGAATTACTTATTTATCGTTTGCTGCTGCAACACCCGGGAGTTCTTTTCCTTCCAGGAATTCAAGAGATGCACCGCCACCTGTGGAGATGTGTGTCATCTTATCGCCATAGCCAAGGATGTTAACAGCTGCTGCAGAATCACCACCACCGATGATAGTTGTAGCATCTGTATCAGCAAGTGCTTTGGCAACAGCTTCTGTACCATGAGCAAAGTTAGGCATTTCGAAGCAGCCCATCGGTCCGTTCCATACAACTGTCTTAGCATCTTTTACAGCCTCAGCAAAAAGCTTCTCTGTTTCCGGTCCGATATCCATTCCTTCCCATCCGTCCGGGATCTCTCCACGTTTTACAACCTGAATATTGCAGTCATTGGAGAAGCTGTCACCGATTCTGTTATCTACAGGAAGAAGAAGTTTTACGCCTTTTTCTTCAGCTTTCTTCATCATGTCTAATGCATACTGAAGATAATCATCCTCACAGAGAGACACACCGATATGTCCTCCCATAGCTTTGGAGAATGTATAGGACATACCACCACCGATGATAAGAGTATCTACTTTATCAAGAAGGTTATTGATTACAGAGATCTTGCTGGAAACCTTAGCTCCGCCAAGGATAGCAACGAATGGTCTCTCAGGATTGTTTACGGCGTTTCCAAGGAAATCGATTTCTTTCTGCATTAAGTAACCAACAACTGCTGTATCAACATATTTAGTTACACCAACGTTAGAGCAGTGTGCTCTGTGTGCTGTACCAAATGCATCATTTACAAATACATCACAAAGGGAAGCGAGTTCTTTGCTGAATTCGTCTCCGTTCTTTGTTTCTTCTGCACGGTAACGTGTATTCTCAAGTAAGATAACGTCTCCGTCTTTCATCTCAGCTACTGCTGCTTTTGCGTTTGGTCCTACTACTTCCGGGTCTGCTGCAAATTTAACTTCCTGTCCTAATAATTCGGAAAGACGTTTAGCAACCGGTGCAAGAGATAATTCTGGTTTCGGTTCTCCCTTCGGTTTTCCAAGGTGAGAGCAAAGAATGATCTTTCCACCGTCAGCGATCAGTTTCTTGATTGTAGGAAGAGCTGCAACCAGACGGTTCTCATCTGTAATCTTACCATCCTGAAGCGGAACATTGAAGTCACATCTTACAAGAACTTTTTTACCTTTTACGTTGATATCATCAACAGATTTTTTATTCAGCATTTGTGGTGCCTCCTTAATAATATTCTTTATGTGTTACTGCATTGTCCACAGTAACATAGATTCCTCGAGCGTCCTGTAAAATCTGCTATGGCAGTTTTTCGGATGCTCAGACAACGCGAAAAGGATCCGGTCCAAATCAGACCGGACCCTTCCTTGGAGTCTATTCTTCTACACTTACTGAAAATTAAGCGTTCAGCAGTTTACCAAAATGTTTGATTGTACGAACCATCTGGCTTGTGTAGGAGTTCTCGTTGTCATACCAGGAAACTACCTGTACTTCTGTTGTGCCATTCTCAAGTGGAAGAACCATTGTCTGAGTAGCATCGAACAGAGAACCAAATCTCATACCAACGATATCGCTGGATACGATTTCATCTTCATTGTATCCGAAGGATTCGTTAGAAGCTGCTTTCATAGCTGCGTTGATCTGTTCTTTTGTTACGTTACCTTCAACAACTGCTGTTAAGATTGTTGTAGAACCTGTTGGGGTAGGAACACGCTGAGCAGATCCGATTAATTTGCCGTTCAGTTCTGGGATAACAAGACCGATAGCTTTAGCAGCACCTGTGCTGTTAGGAACGATGTTAACTGCAGCTGCACGAGATCTTCTTAAGTCACCTTTTCTCTGTGGTCCATCAAGTGTCATCTGATCGCCTGTGTAAGCGTGGATTGTGCACATGATACCAGATTTGATTGCAGCAAGGTCATTTAATGCTTTAGCCATTGGAGCTAAGCAGTTTGTTGTACAAGAAGCTGCAGAAATGATGTGGTCTTCTTTTGTAAGAGTTTCATGGTTTACATTGTAAACGATTGTCTTAAGGTCGTTTCCAGCCGGAGCGGAAATGATAACGTGTTTAGCACCTGCATCGATATGAGCCTGAGCTTTGTCTTTGGATGTGTAGAATCCTGTACACTCAAGAACTACGTCTACGCCGATTTCTCCCCATGGAAGTTCAGCAGCGTTAGCTTTTGCATAAATTTTGATTTCTTTTCCGTCAACTGTGATGGAATCTTCTCCTGCTGTTACTGTGTCTGCAAGAGCATATTTTCCCTGTGTTGAGTCATATTTTAATAAGTGAGCAAGCATTTTAGGAGATGTTAAATCGTTGATTGCTACGATTTCAAATCCTTCTGCTCCAAACATCTGACGGAATGCAAGACGTCCGATACGTCCAAAACCATTGATTGCAACTTTTACTGCCATGATAAAATTCCTCCTATGAATTAAGTGGTTAATTATGGTAATCCTTTTGTTTGTTAAAGAATCATCAACCTGTATTGTATTGTACATAATTCTAAACAAAAATTCAAGACCATTTTCCAAAAAAACAAATAAAAATTAAGTAAAAAATGTAAATTCTATGCTATACTTGGTATGTGGTATGCTTTAAACATTACTGTCAGAAGCAAATTGATACTGTTTTGCATTATTTTTTCATTATTCTCAATATATAAATGTCCAATTTTCAGGATTCTGGTACTTTCATGTCAAAGTACTTTGAGGAATAATAATGTGTGGACAGTAACTCGATAAAGGCTTTGGATGTTTACCACATATATACAGCACGATCATCACCACATTATATTATTTATAATAGAAGAAAGGACTGAACTTATGGACAGACAGATATTATGGGATTGCCATATGCATTCTTCTTTTTCCGCTGATTCTGATACTCCTATGGAGTCTATGATACAGCGTGCTATCGAACTCGGTATTCAGGGGATTACTTTTACGGAGCATCTTGACCCTGATTATCCGGCTACTCCTGATGGTCTGGATTTTTCTCTGGATATTTCATCTTATCAAAAAAAGCTTATAGAAATGCAGTCTTTATATAAGGATAAAATTCATCTGCGTTTTGGAATCGAATTGGGGTTGCAGATGCACCTGGGAGATTATTTTAACTCACTTCTCTCTCAGACACCTTTTGATTTTGTCATAGGATCTTCTCATCTTGTTCATGGATACGATCCTTATTATCCTGATTTTTTTGAGGGACGCAAGGAATTTCTGTGTTACATGGAGTATTTTGAATCTATTCTTGAAAATATTTCTGTATATGATGATTTCGATGTTTATGGTCATATTGATTATGTTGTCCGTTACGGTCCTAATAAAAACCGCCAGTATTCTTATGGCCGCTATAAGGATATCCTGGATGAGATTCTTAAGAAACTCATTTCAATGGGAAAGGGAATTGAGCTTAACACAGGTGGATATCATTATGGACTTGGCGAGCCAAACCCTTGTGTTGCGGTAATAAAACGTTACAAAGAACTCGGTGGAGAAATCATTACGGTTGGCGCAGATGCCCATACACCGGATAAAGTAGCATATGCCTTTGATAAGGCCGCTAATGTACTTGAAACTTGTGGTTTCAAACATTATACCGTATTTAAAGACCGTAAACCGAAATTTATTTCTTTATAAAGTATTTGAATACTTGCCTATATGGCAGTCTATGTAATATAATATCTCATGATATCAGGGTTAATAATTCAAAAAGTCATATGTACATGCATGATAATACTTTTAACCCTAGTACAGCGAATATTAAGTAACTGCTTTCCGTAAATCAACCGATTGGTACACCAGAGCATTTCACATGATTTCAGAGGCGCAGTTTTAAGGCTGCGGCTTTCTGTATATATTTTTTCATAAACCAGGGAGGAATATTATGGCTAAAAAAAGACTCCAGAAGAAGCATTCTTCAGCAACAGTCAGAAAACAGGAAACTGAAACATTAAAGGTAACTACCTCTAAAACAGAACCTGTTAAAGTAGAAACTTCTAAAGTTGAACCAATCAAAGTGGAAACTTCTAAAGTAGAGCTTGTCAAAGTGGAAACTTCCAAGGTAGAGCCTGTTAAGGTGGAAACTTCTAAGACAGAACCAACCAAAGTGGAAACTTCCAAAACTGAGCCAATCAAAGTGGAAACTTCTAAAACTGAACCGATTAAAGTAGAAACTTCCAAAACTGAACCAGCTAAGCTGGAAATGCCTGCTGATCTCGCTGTATATAATGAGCGTTTCCAGAAGCATTACGATGAATTAAAATGGTTATACTGTGAATTATATCAGGATCGCGATGATGTCATGACATATCTCAATGACCTCACATCTAATATGAAGACCTTTTATAATGGAAGAAATGCAGCATTAAGAGCATCTGACAGCAAACGTGAAGCAGATCCTAATTGGTATAAACGCAATGACCTGTTAGGTATGATGATGTATGTAAATAACTTTGCGCATACTTTAAAGGGTCTGGAAGAGAAACTGGACTATGTACAGGAATGCAATGTAAACTATCTGCATCTGATGCCTCTGCTCGCATCACCGGAAGGTAAAAGTGATGGTGGCTATGCAGTTGCTGATTTCCGTACCGTTCAGCCGGAACTTGGCACTATGGAAGACTTTTCAGAGTTAACAGCCAAATGTCACGAACGAGGCATTAATATCTGCCTTGATTTCGTTATGAACCACACATCCGAGGATCACGAATGGGCAAAACGCGCACGCGCCGGTGAAAAAGAATATCAGGATCGTTATTTCTTCTTTGATTCCTACGATGTTCCTGCTCTCTACGAGCAGACCTGTCCTCAGGTATTCCCGACTACTGCGCCTGGCAACTTCACATGGCTGGATGATGTACATAAACATGTTATGACCACATTTTATCCATATCAGTGGGATTTAAATTACAGAAATCCTGTTGTATTTAATGAGATGGTTTATAACATGCTGTATCTTGCCAACCAGGGCGTTGATATTGTACGTCTTGATGCAGTTCCTTATATCTGGAAACAACTTGGCACAAACTGCCGCAACCTGCCTCAGGTTCACACTATCGTGCGTATGATGCGTATGATCTGCGAGATCGTATGCCCGGGAGTTCTGCTCCTCGGAGAAGTTGTTATGGCTCCTGAAAAAGTAGTTCCATACTTTGGTACACTTGAGAAACCAGAATGCCATATTCTGTATAACGTTACGACAATGGCAAGTACCTGGCATACTGTTGCCACTAAGGATGTATCTCTTCTTCGCAGACAGCTGGATATTCTTGGTTCACTTCCTAAGGAATATGTATTCCAGAATTATCTGCGCTGCCATGATGATATCGGCTGGGGATTAGATTATGATTTTCTTAAGAACTTCTCTATCGATGAAGTGTCCCATAAGAAGTTCCTTAACGATTTCTTTACAGGAAAATATCCGGATACATTTGGACGTGGTGAACTCTACAATGACGATCCTCGCCTGGGTGATGCAAGACTTTGCGGAACTACTGCTTCTCTTTGTGGAATCGAGAGATTCGGATTTGAGGGAAATACTGCGGGTGTGGACAGAAGTGTACGTTATGATATCACATTACATGCGTTTATGCTTTCCCAGTCCGGTATTCCGGTTATCTACAGTGGTGATGAGATCGGCCAGTTAAATGACTATGCTTATAAGAATAATCCAAATAAAGCAGCTGATTCCCGTTATCTCCACAGAGGAGAATTCAACTGGTCTCTTGCTCCGAACCGAAATATCGCTGACACTGTACAGGGTAAACTTTTCCATGCACTGGATCATCTGGAACATATCAGAAGTGAGCACAACGTCTTTGATACAAATGCATCTCTTCGCACTATCGATACATGGGATTCTTCTATCCTTGCACTTGTTCGTGAAAATGATGATGAGAAATTTATCGGTATCTACAACTTCAGTGATCAGGATAAGGTTGCATGGATCAATGAAGATGATGGTATGTATACAGACCTTATCACAGGTCACGAGATGGAAGCTAAGGGCGTTATGATTCCGGCATTTGGATGCTTCTGGCTGTGTAGAAAAAAATAATATCAGATTTGTATCAGTTTAGTTGACAAAGGCGATATTAAACCATCTGTTATTTTCATATGTAATAACGCAAATAAGGACAACCCGTATTTTTCGCGGATTGTCCTTATTTTTTAACCCATATACATTTTATTGCAAGAAAGAATCCTGTTTGCGGAATTCTCCGTCTGTGTTGGGTTGTTTTAGCAACATAATTCCTCTCCGTCGCAGTGCGATCCTTCCCGGAGGACTTCTGTCTTATTTCTGTACTCTTTCCAGAAATCTTGCAAAAAATCCCCTATCCTTATCTTCTTTATCCAGAGATTTCTCGTAAATTC
Organism: Blautia sp. HCN-1074; assembly: GCF_037890165.1. Lineage (NCBI taxonomy): Bacteria > Bacillati > Bacillota > Clostridia > Lachnospirales > Lachnospiraceae > Blautia > Blautia sp. HCN-1074. Next base: position 16,457 of record NZ_JBBKBP010000030.1, on the reverse strand, counting down.
TTCTGATCCATTCTGTGATTGTTTCAATCAGAATCGGAGAAAATGTCATCAGGACGAATACAAGGATAATCATTCCGAATTCCAGTGATCCCAAGGTCAATAGTTTCTGTAATACTACAGCACTTATAAAAAATGCAAATTGCATTCCATAAATGATTACTTTTCTATATGTGTTCAACGGCGAGTAAACTGTACGCAGAGCAGACATATAATTCCATCCGGTAACAAGAACACATGCTGTATTTAACATTACATTGGAATGATATACATTCTGGCAGACCAGCATGATCGTAAATACGCATCCGGTGATTGTAACAGCCGCCGGGAAGGCGTTCATAAATACATGTCTTAAAAATGTATGGTCAATTTTATTATAATTGTTTTCCTGTGTCAGAAGAAATGTCGGAATGCCTACCGCGCAGGCACTAATCAGAGACATCTGTATCGGCTCAAACGGATATGCATCTCCAAAGAAAATCGTAATCAATGCTAAAAGTACAGAAAAAATTGTTTTTATCAGGAACATAGATGCCGCACTTCGGATATTATTTACTACACGTCGTCCCTGATTCACAATATGCGGCATTGCTCCAAAATTAGAATCCAGTAAGACCACATTTGCGATATTCTTGGCTGCATCACTTCCTGCTGCCATGGCAATGCTGCAGTCTGCCTCTTTTAATGCCAGTACGTCATTTACACCATCACCGGTCATAGCTACTGTATGTTTCTGAGCCTGAAGCGCCTGAACCATCTGTTTCTTCTGCTGTGGTGTCACACGTCCGAAAACACTGCATTCTGCAACTGCACGCTGCATTTCATCAGGAGTAGTAATTGTTGTCGCATCAATATAATGATCCGCATTCTTTAAGCCTGCTTTCTTTGCAATCGCTGAAACTGTCACCGGATCATCTCCCGAAATTATCTTAAGGTCAACTCCCTGACTGTCAAAGAAAGCCAGCGTATCTGGTGCTTCTGCACGAATCACATCTGTAATAAGGAATAATCCCATCGGCTCCAGTCCTGCCGGGCGTTCAGTTCCTTTCGTTTCCTGCTCGCTGTATGCCAGAACAAGGATACGAAATCCTGCTTCTGCATATTTGCTGCAATACGCCAGAAGTTCTTCATTTTCTTCCGGAAACAGAAACTGTGCAGCTCCCATCAGGTAAGTTCCTTTTCCTTCAAATACGGCTCCACTGTATTTTCTGTCCGATGAAAACGGAATAACATGAACCGGTTTTAAGTCAGACTTTGCCGAAAATTTCTCTCTAAGGGCATCTGCTGTTGCATTTTGGTCATGCAAAACTGACATAAGATTTCCCATAATATGGTTAATCTCCTGGAGTTTCCGTCTATCCTCCTCTGTGATATCCTTATTTAAATCGTCTGATTGTGACATTTTCGCATCAACTTCTGAGTCAGCCACTTGTAATATTGTTTTTTCACCTTCAGTATTTACTGTTGCTGACGCTTCCGCTTTCAAATCAATTATCTGCGGCTCTGTTTTTTCAAGAGAGACGGCTTTCACTCCAGCGTTCTGTCCGGCGGTATACAACTGTACATCTTCGACGCGCATAGTTCCTTCTGTGATCGTTCCGGTCTTATCCAGACAAAGTGTATCAACTCTTGCCAGGGTTTCTATACAGTAAAGCTCCTGTACCAGGGTCTTCTTAGTTGCAAGAACCATAGAACCAAGTGTCAACGCCACACTTGTCAGCAGCACAAGTCCCTCCGGAATCATTCCAAGTACAGCTGCCACCATATTTACCACGGAATCTTTCAGCGTATCTCCCACGATAAAATACTGTTTATAAAACAGCATCGCACCTAAAGGAACGATAATAATACTGATTACTTTCAAAATCGCATTCAGAGAGTTACGTAATTCTGAATTATGGCGTTTAAATTCCTTTGCTTCACTTGTGATCTGTGCGGCATAGTTATCCTTTCCGACGTGAATTACCTGACAACAGGCTTCTCCAGATGTCACAAAGCTTCCTGAAAAAAGTTCATCTCCCTGGTTCTTGGTCAAATTATCTGACTCACCAGTCAGCAGAGACTCATTTACTTCCACCGCTCCTTCCAGTACTTTCACATCTGCCGGTACCTGATCACCTGTCTTCAGGAAAATCAGATCATCAATCACCAGCTTCTCTGTGGAAATACTCCATTTCTTTCCTTCACGCAAAACAACTGTTTTACTTTCCGTAAGGATTGCAAGCTTATCGATTGTCTTCTTTGCCCTGATCTCCTGAACAATACCGATTACCGTATTGATCAGGATAATTCCCATAAACATGGAATTCTTATAAGATCTCACAAAAAGGACCAGCACCAGAAGTACAAGGTTCAGAAAGTTGAAAAACGTAAGTGTATTCTCCAAAATAATCTGCTTGTACGTCCTGGTATTTGGGTTCTCGTTGACATTAACTTTTCCTTCTGCAATCCTCTCCTGCACCTGTTCATTCGTAAGTCCTGTCATCTTTACCTCCTGCAGAAAATAGATAAATTGTTAATGAGACCAAAACGAACAGTAACTGCCCGCTTTGTAATGATATCAGGGTCAAAAGACCTTTTGATCCTAACTTCACAATATAAAACACAGGGCAGATGATGAGTATCATCCGCCCCTTCTTTTAATATAACGATTTCAAATCACAAACAGATTCAGCTTTCTGAAAAAACTGATTAATATTCTTCCTCTTCTGCTTCTTCACCTTCGTGAATATCAGACTTCGGTTTCTTAAGACCTTTAATCTCAATGTGATGTTTCTGGGCATAGTCCCATAAAGCAGCATGGATTGCTTCCTCTGCAAGCAGAGAGCAGTGAACTTTTACTGGCGGAAGTCCGTCAAGAGCTTCCATAACAGCTTTATTTGTAACTTCCATAGCTTCTTCGATAGTTTTTCCCATTACCATCTCTGTTGCCATGCTGCTGGTTGCTACTGCTGCACCACATCCAAATGTTTTGAATTTGCAGTCTTTGATGATATGTGTCTCATCATCAATATCAAGGAAAATTCTCATGATATCACCGCATTTTGCATTTCCTACTGTTCCTACGCCACTTGCGTTCTCTATTTCTCCAACATTACGTGGATGCTGAAAATGATCCATTACTTTCTCACTGTAAGCCATTTGTATTTCCTCCTGTTATCCTGCTTATTTCTGTTTTTTCATAAAGTCTTCATATAATGGAGACATGCTTCTTAAATGTGCTACAATTTCTTTCAGTCTGTCTACTGTGAAATCTACATCTTCCATTGTTGTCTCTTCGCTGAGAGTCATACGCAGAGAACCATGTGCGATCTCATGCGGCAGACCGATTGCCAGAAGTACATGAGACGGATCAAGAGAACCTGATGTACATGCAGATCCGCTTGATGCACAGATTCCATAATTATCAAGCATCAGAAGAAGGGATTCGCCTTCTACAAACTGGAAGCTGACATTTACATTATTTGGAAGACGTTTTACACGATCTCCGTTTACTTTTACATATGGAATTTCTGTCTCAATTCTGTGAATCAGATGATCTCTGATAGCGATTTCTTTCTCTGTACGCTCTTTCATAGAAGCGTTCGCGCGAGCTGCTGCTGCACCGTATCCAACGATTCCCGGAACATTTTCTGTACCGGCACGACGTTTACGTTCCTGTGCTCCGCCATGTACGAAAGAACGAATCTTCACACCTTTACGGATGTATAAGAAACCGATTCCTTTTGGTCCGTTAATCTTATGTCCGCTGGAACTTAACATATCAATATTGCATTCATCTACATTGATCGGAACCTGGCAGAATGCCTGAACAGCATCTGTATGGAAAAGAACGCCATGCTCTTTTGCGATACGGCCGATTTCTTTAATTGGCTGGATAGAACCAATTTCATTGTTTGCAAACATAACAGAAATCAGGATTGTCTCTGGTGTGATAGCTTTCTCAAGTTCATCCAGTTTCACAATACCATTCTCATCTACATCTACATATGTGATCTTCGCGCCGCGTTTCTCCAAGTATTCACATGTATGAAGAATTGCGTGATGCTCAATCTTTGTTGTGATGATGTGGTTTCCTTTTGATTTATATGCTTCGAAAGTTGCTTTCAAAGCCCAGTTATCAGCTTCAGATCCACCGGCTGTAAAATAAATTTCTTCTTTCTTTGCACCAAGAACTTCTGCGATCTGCTCTCTTCCTTTTGTGATCGCTTCTTTGCTCTTGCCTGCAAAATCATAAATACTGGACGGGTTGCCATAATATTCTGAAAAATATGGCAGCATTGCCTGGACAACCTCCGGTGCTGTTTTAGTTGTTGCTGCATTGTCCAGATAAATCATTTTTCCCATTTTCTTGTCCTCCTGTTTTATTTAAGTATGTCTGACACCGTTTCCTTTGTGTTCAAACTTTCCATTTTTTCTTCATGTACTCTTCTGCTTTCATTGATCAGCTGACCAAGCATCAGGGTATCCACAGCGTTTGTAATACTGTCGTTAATTCTCTTCCAGACGAGTTTCGCCACACAGACATCGCTGCCATGACAGGTTCCATCGTTCTCGATCCCAGGGCAGGCTGCTGCTTCCAGGCTGCCTTCCAGCACTCGCAGGACTTCACCGACCGAGATCGCATCTGCCGGCTTGCCAAGCTGATAACCGCCATAGGCACCTCTGCTGCTCTTTACCAGACCAGCTTTCTTAAGCATGGCCATAAGCTGTTCGAGATAGCTTGTGGAAATATCCTGTCTTTCTGCAATGCTCTGTAAAGAGACTGCTTCATTTTCGCTGTGTAATCCCAGGTCTATCAACGCTTTCAAACCATAACGTGCTCTTGTTGACAGTTTCATTTTCTCACCTCGTTTTTTAATTCCCAGTGTTTCCCTCGGATTTCATGATTACTTTACCAGAAACTATTTGTTCTGTCAAGGCTGTTTTGTACATATATTGCTGTAAAAGCGTTATTAAGGTTACTGTTCACTCCGTGCCCAGTAACACGCTTCATGATGCACAGACCTTACGGGACATCAGTAGTGAATAGTAAGCATTATTACGCAGCAAACTTAAAAGGGCTGAAAACTTTATTATGTCAAAAATGCTTTTTATAAAGGGGACTTTACTACTTACTTTTACCGGACTGCTTAGCAGACTTTTAGGCTTCTTTTACAGAATATTCCTTTCTCATACGATCGGTGCACATGGACTGGGACTTTTCCAGCTTGTTCTTCCTTTGCAGCTTCTGGTAATGGCTGTTTGCGCCTCAGGTATACAGTCAGCGATTTCCCGCCTTACAGCTTCAGAAACTGCCCTTCATACCCCCAGACACGCCGGTGATTATTTCATCATTGGCACGATATTTTCTATTATGTTTTCTTTGTTCCTTTCCTGGATTCTTTATGCTCATGCGGATTTCTGGGCTACACAGATTCTCAAAGAGTCCCAAACTGCCATTCTGATACAGATACTGTCTTTTAGTATCCCTTTAAGTACACTTCATACTTGTGTTAACAGTTACTATTTTGGCAGAAAAAAAGCAGGTTTTCCGGCAGGGGTACAGCTTCTCGAACAGATTTTTCGTGTAGGCGGCTGTTATGTTCTCTACCTTATTTTTGAATCACAAAAACGTACCATTACTCCGGCGATAGCGGTTGGCGGAAATCTTATCGGGGAAATCGCCTCTTCTTTTATTTCTCTTTTTGCTGTCAGTATGCATTTAAAGAAAACAGATTATACTTTTTCACATATAAAAAATTCTGGCCGGATTTTAAAAAATCTGTTTCAGATTTCTATGCCTCTTACTTTAAACAAAATACTTCTGACCGTTCTCAGCAGTATGGAAGTCATTCTCATCCCTGCCAGATTACAAATGTCTGGATTAAGTGCTAAAGACGCATTAAGTATTTACGGTATTTTTACCGGTATGGCTCTTCCTCTCATCCTGTTTCCTGCAACGATCACAAATTCAGCCGCTGTTATGCTGCTTCCTTCCATCACAGAACTCCAGACACTTGGTTACCAGAAGCGGATACAATATGTGGTTCACCAGATTTTCAGATATTGCCTGCTGTTTGGCGGTTTTTGTATGATCCTGTTTTTATTTTTCGGAGAATTTTTCGGAAACTTTTTGTTTCACAGCCAGACTGCCGGTACTTATATTCACACTATGGCATATATCTGCCCTTTTTTATACCTCAATACGACTCTCACCAGTGTATTAAACGGACTTGGCAAATCAGGAACCTGCCTGATTCACAGTATGATCAGTATCTGTATCCGGGTATGTTTTGTATTATTTGCTATTCCAGTTTTCGGAATACGTGGATATCTGTATGGAATTCTCTGTGGAGAGCTTGTTCTTACCCTGCTTCATATGTATGCATTATCCGAAAAATATTTTCCCTATCGACATTCAGATAAGAATGGTTTATAATAAATGCCGAAAAAGCGACACAAAAAGACACAAAGGAGATACAACCATGGGATTCGATTTTATCAAAAAATTACCAACCCCTGAAGAAATTCGCAATCAGTATCCCATTGATGCTGAAATTCAGGCCATTAAAGATGCAAGAGATAAGGAACTGCGTGATGTTTTTACCGGAAAATCCGATAAATTTCTTGCAATCATCGGTCCTTGTTCAGCAGATAACGAAGATGCTGTTTTGGATTATCTTACCAGATTACGCAATGTTCAGGAAAAAATAGCTGACAAGGTTCTGATTGTTCCACGTGTTTACACAAATAAGCCGAGAACAACAGGAGAAGGCTATAAGGGTATGGTTCACCAGCCGGATCCCGAAAAACAGCCAAACCTTCTCGAAGGTCTTATTGCAATCCGTAAAATGCATATTCATGCAATTCAGACCAGTGGAATGACATGCGCAGATGAAATGCTTTATCCAGAGAACTATCGTTATCTTTCCGACCTGCTTTCTTATGTAGCAGTAGGTGCACGTTCCGTAGAGGATCAGCAGCATCGCCTTACTGTCAGCGGTATGGAAGTTCCAGCAGGTATGAAGAACCCTACCAGCGGTGACCTTGCAGTTATGCTTAACTCAGTTGTTGCAGCACAGGGCGGACATCGTTTCATTTACAGAAGCTGGGAGGTAGAGACTACCGGTAATGAACTTGCTCATACGATTCTTCGTGGTGCTGTAAACAAACATGGCGAAGCAATCCCAAACTATCATTACGAAGATCTTCGTCTTCTCTGGGAAAAATATCAGGAAAAGAACCTGAAAAATCCGGCTGTTATTGTTGATACTAACCACTCCAATTCTAATAAACAGTATGACCAGCAGGTTCGTATTGCCAAAGAAGTTCTTCACAGCCGTCAGGTTAATCCGGAACTTCATACTCTGGTTAAAGGTCTTATGATCGAGAGTTATATTGAGCCAGGCAATCAGAAGATCGGATGTGACCATATTTATGGAAAATCCATCACAGACCCATGTCTTGGATGGGAAGAATCCGAGCGTCTTCTGTATACAATCGCTGAAATGTGCTAGTGTGCCGACAAGTTGATTCTTGAAACAATCTTGCAGGATAAATTTTCTTATTTCAAGGCGGAGGAGAGAGGCGTAGCGGTGGCTACGGCGACCGACGACAACGCGGAAATAAGAAATTTAGACGTAAGATTGTTCAAGAAATCAACTTGTTGACACACTACTGTGCCATTTCGTAATTTTTTTACGCAAAAAGCTTCCACCAAATACGGCGGAAGCTTTTTATTTTTAAATAGACACTATCATCCATTTTTCTTTTTTAACATTTATAGATACGCACTGTGTATATCAATGACGTGGGTGTGTTTTCATATACACATCCCGCATCTTGTTCATATTCATACCCAGATAAACCTGCGTAGTAGAAATATCTGAATGTCCCAGCATTTCCTGAACACTTCGTATATCTGCGCCATTCTGAAGCATATGTACTGCAAAGGAATGGCGCAGCGTATGCGGCGCAATATCTCTCTTAATCCCGGCATCATCCGCATATCCTTTCAGCACCTTCCAGAATCCCTGACGACTCATCGCCTTCCCGGAACAATTTGTAAATAATGCAGTTTCTTTTTCATCTTTTACAAAAGTAGTTCTGGATGTCTTCAAATATCGTTCCATAGCCTTTTTACACGGAAGTCCGATAGGAATAATCCTCTCTTTTCCATTCTCATGGCAGACTACATATCCAAATTGAAGATTCACATCAAAAATCTGCAGGTGTAGCATCTCGCTTACACGCATACCTGTAGCATATAATAATTCCAGCATTGCAGAATCTCTTATCCCTTTTGGTGTATCCAGATTCGGCTGCTGAAGCAGTTTATCTACCTCTTCTATCGTGAGTATCTCCGGTGCTTTTTTCTCAACCTTCGGTGGTTTCAGATTTTCTGCCGGATCTTTTGTAATTACGCCTTCTTTCCACAAATACTGAAAAAACGCTCTCATAGATGCAACACTTCTTGAAATAGAGGATGATGCAAATTTCTCACGTTCCATATAACTTATGTATCCTTCAAGTTCAAGTTCTTTCACATCTTTATAATTTCTGATTCCCCGTTCTTCCAGAAATTCTGCCATTTTTTTCAAATCTCTTTTATAAGAAATTTCTGTATTTGTAGATGTTTTCTTTATATCATGCAGATATGTGATAAATTCCCTTATTTCTATATCCATATTCCCACGCTTCCGTTCCCTTTTATTGTTTATCCTATGTAGCAGATAATGACATCCCCAACATTTTAGCTAAATATCAAAATATATCCAAACACAAAATACACATCTGATTCATCATTGAAATAGTAAGGAAATAATGTGTATTTATTTAATCGAATCAAGTAAGTCCCCTGCTTCAATTGCGAAAAGCAATAAGCAGTGGGTGGGGACTTGCTTGTATCAGGAGGAGTGCAAGCTCCTTCTGATAAACTGCGGAGCAGTTATTCGGTGTAGAGCTACGTAGCGAAGCGGATTGCGAATATCCGCTTGACCATCACCAAACCATAATAATACTCGTCATAGCACTTCTGATCCGTTATTATTCTAAAATGTATATGTATTATACTGTTTATTTTACATAAAATCAAACCCTTTTTTTGCCTTAAAGCGCGGTATTTCAAGCCTTTTCAGCATGATATACTATATCTCGGAGATTTTATGACAACCAACACTAAATATGGTAAATATATCATTCAAAAAATTTTAATATATTCCAGAATTTTACTGATAATCCAGGGATTTACGAAACATTCTACAAGGATTCCCAGAAAATATAGCAGAAAAGCAAACATCATTCTACGTAAATACATACTTATCTTTCCGAAAATTAAACCTTTATTTTTCCATATTTCCGATGACATTATCCATTCCTGTTCCATAGAATACAACCAGACCGGAATATAAAATAAATATTGGGGAAGCAAAAGTCCCATACCGATCACTCCGCCCGCAAATCCAAATTCCAGTATGGATGCAGACATTATAATACCCGTATAGAGTCCGGAAGCTATAAGTGTTATAACAGAAAGAGGCTCGCCAAAAACGGAAAATCCGCAGATTACATTCAGTAGATAAAAGCATCCTCTATACTTCATTATCTCTTTCAGATATTCTATTCCTGATATATCCTTTCCTGCAAATGTACTTAAAAAATAAATTGACGCCCAGGTTTTCTGCTGCCATTTTATTTTCCAGATAATGTTTGGTATCAGGTTCCCTGCCAGAAATCCTAAAAAGAATAAAAGCAAAACGGGAAATTTTCTTTTTCTTTTCATTCTCTCACCCTGTACCAGTTTACTTATCTTTCTTTTAAAATATTCCTGTGGAATTTCTTGCTGCACAAAAAAACTGTGCAGACTGTAATAATACAATCTACACAGTTTATATCTGCAAAGAACTATTTATTGCTGTTCACTCTCGTGTCCAATAATATTATTTAGCATAGTCAATTGCTCTGCTTTCGCGGATTACATTGATTTTGATCTGACCAGGATATTCAAGTTCTGCTTCAATCTGTTTTGCAATATCTCGTGCAAGGAGAACCATATCTGCATCATTTACATGCTCCGGTACTACCATTACACGAATTTCTCTACCTGCCTGAATAGCAAAAGATTTATCAACGCCCTTAAACTGATTCGTAATATCTTCCAGCTGTTTCAGACGATTTGTATAAGTCTCCAGCGTCTCTCTTCTTGCACCAGGTCTTGCAGCCGAAATAGCATCTGCTGCCTGTACGATACATGCGATCAGAGATTCCGGTTCTACATCACCATGATGGGATGCGACCGTATTAATGACGATCTGTGATTCCTTATACTTCTTACAGAGATCCACACCAATCTGAATATGAGATCCTTCAACTTCATGGTCAATTGATTTACCAATATCATGAAGAAGACCAGCTCTCTTAGCCATACGGACATCTACACCGACTTCACCAGCTAACATACCAGATAACTGAGCTACTTCGATAGAATGTCTCAAAGCATTCTGTCCGTAGCTTGAACGGAATTTCATACGTCCAAGAAGTTTCAGTAATTCCGGATGAATACCATGAACGCCAACGTCCATAGCTGCATTCTCACCATCTTCACGAATCTGCGCTTCTACTTCTTTCTGAGCTTTCTCAACCATCTCTTCGATTCTGGCCGGATGGATACGTCCATCTACGATCAGTTTCTCAAGAGCTACCCGCGCAATCTCACGACGAATCGGATCAAAGGCAGACAATACAACTGCTTCCGGTGTATCATCAATAATAAGATCTACACCTGTAAGTGTCTCAAGGGTACGGATATTACGACCTTCACGACCGATAATTCTTCCCTTCATCTCATCGCTTGGAAGCTGAACGACTGAAATGGTAGTCTCAGCTACATGATCAACCGCACATTTCTGAATGGCGTTGACTACATATTCCTTGGCCTTCTTACCAGCTTCTTCTTTTGCTCTGCTCTCCAGTTCTCTGTAAAGTCTGGCTACATCCACTTTTACATCATCTTCAACGGATCTGAGTAATTCTTCTTTTGCCTGTTCGGAGGTCAGACCTGAAACACGTTCCAGTTCCTGTACTCCTTTTTGCTCAAGTTCTTCTACTCGTTTTTCTTTTTTCTGCACCTCAGCTGCTCTCGCTGTGCATTCCGCTTCACGCTTCTCCACTGCATCTGCTTTCTTGTCAACCGCGGATTCTTTGGCTAATACACGGTTTTCATACTTCTGCAGTTCGTTTCTTCGTTCCTTGGTTTCTTTCTCCAGTTCATTTTTTGTACGGAGAGATTCTTCCTTCACTTCCAATAAAGCTTCTCTTTTTTTAGTCTCGGCTGTTTTCAGAGCTTCATCTATGATGCTTCTTGCTTTGTCTTCGGCTGTTCCAACGACTTCTGCATCCTTCTGGATTTTGTTGTTTACAGCGACTTTGCAAGTAACAGGAACCGCAATAAGTAGCGCGACTACCACAGCGACAATTGCAACAATAATTGTTGTTGTCACAGGAGCACCTCCTTATTTAGTTTTCATTGTACAAATACAACAATACAAGTTTATCTTTTTTTCATACTTATGTCAAGTTTTTCTAGGTAATTGTTTGAATATTTTTCCGATTTTGCTTACTGTCCAATACGTTTGCAGCGAACGATTTCGTTACCAGGCAGTCGTCCGGATATTCATATCTTCAAGCACACTTTTTATATCTGAATAGCTAAATCCCCTTCTTAACAGATACCCCTGCAACCGGCGCATTTCTTTTTCATCCAGTTCGGTATCGGGAGAGTATTTCTTCTCCACAGTCCGATACAGGATTTTCCTCTCATCAGGCATATTCAGCGCAGCCTCTTCTTCCCATGCAGACTCTGCTGTTTCCTTGTCTATTCCCTTGCTGATAAGTTCCTGTATAATCTTCTGGCGGCTCTTTGTATCCATTCTGTATGCAATATAAGTTCTGGCATATCGTTCATCATCTATGTATCCATAGGATTCTACATATGCCAGCGCATAATCTACTGCCCTCGGACTAAATCCTGTCTGGCGCAGTTTCTCTCTCAGCCCCCGTTCAGTGCGGTCCATATGTTCTAAGAGACGCATGGCTTTACGCCTTGCGTCTCTGTATTCCTCGGGTTCTTCTGTTAAATTTTTCTGTTGCTTCGTTGCAGACCTTCTCTTCAGCCTCTCCGCATTTTCAAGAAATTCTTTCAGATCTCCGAATGCATTTCCCATAATTATTCCTCAGAATCATCCTGTACGGAATCTGTTGCCGCAGTCTCTTGTGTATCGCCTTCTTCATCCGGCAAAAGATGATATTGGATTCTTACTTTCTTCTCAATCTCATCACAGATGTCAGTGTGCTCTTTGAGGAAAAGCTTCGCATTCTCACGCCCCTGTCCGATTTTATCTCCATTGTATGCATACCATGCACCACTCTTATTTACGATACCGCAGTCAGCTGCCAAATCAAGAATATCTCCCTCTTTGGAAATACCAGTTCCGAACATGATATCAAACTCTGCCTGTTTAAATGGCGGAGCTACTTTATTCTTCACAACTTTGATTCTGGTATGGTTACCTACCATCTCGCCACCCTGCTTCAGTGTCTCAACTCTGCGGACATCCAGACGAATGGAAGAATAGAATTTCAGGGCACGTCCACCTGTTGTTGTCTCCGGATTACCAAACATTACACCGACTTTCTCACGAAGCTGATTGATAAAGATAACAACGCAGTTGGATTTGCTGATAACTGCTGTAAGTTTACGGAGAGCCTGTGACATCAGTCTTGCCTGAAGGCCAACATGGCTGTCACCCATATCTCCATCAATCTCTGCTTTCGGTACAAGCGCTGCTACAGAGTCAACGATTACAATGTCCACAGCACCGGAACGTACCATAGTTTCTGTGATTTCAAGCGCCTGTTCTCCGTTATCTGGCTGTGATATGTATAAATTATCAATATCTACGCCGATATTCTTGGCATATACCGGGTCTAATGCATGCTCCGCATCAATAAAGCCGGCAATTCCGCCCCTCTTCTGCACTTCAGCTACCATGTGGAGCGCAACTGTTGTCTTACCACTGGATTCCGGTCCGTAGATCTCGATGATACGTCCCTTAGGTACGCCGCCTACTCCAAGGGCGATATCAAGGCTTAATGAACCGGTAGGAACTGTCTCTACCTGCATATTGGCTCCTGATTCTCCAAGTTTCATTACAGAGCCTTTCCCGTACTGTTTCTCAATATGTCCAAGTGCTGCTTCCAGCGCTTTCTGTTTTTCTTCACTTATCATTTATATAATCTCCTTATACGCATTCAGAACTTATGTTCGTTTTCTATTCATTATAGTATTATACTTTAAAGCGGATGTCAAGCTTTTTTGTTTTCTCTGAAAACAATTAATTTTTTTATGGTTACTGAGAACGGAGTGAACAGTAACTTTTTTATAGTTACTCAAAATCAAAGACAGCAAAAGCAGAGAATGCGCTTCTTTTGCATCCTCTGCTCTTTTGTGTTATTAATATGCATATTTTCTGCCTGATTCTCTTATAAACTATGGTGTATCATTCACTTTCAGCAAAATAATACAAAATGAATTTTTTATTCCGGTTTATCGCCGATCAGCCAATTGTACATTTCTTCATACTGGCGTGCGGAGTTGCCCCATGAGAAATCAGCTGCCATAGCGCGGTCAACCATTTTATTCCACTCACGTTTCTTGTCGTAGAAAATTTTCTCTGCATTACGTACAGTTGCAAGCATTTCATGTGCATTGTAATTTCTGAAAGAAAATCCTGTTCCTGTTCCTTCATATTCGTTATAAGGTTCAACTGTATCCTTAAGTCCGCCTGTCTCTCTGACAATTGGAAGCGTTCCATAGCGAAGACTCATAAGCTGGCTGAGTCCGCATGGTTCGAATAAGGACGGCATCAGGAATGCATCAGCAGCTGCATAGATACGATGAGACATTGTTTCATCATAATAAATCTGTGCAGATACCTTTCCATGATATTTCCAGTCAAAATGACGGAACATATTTTCATAACGTTCATCACCGGTTCCAAGAACTACAAGCTGGATTGCATCCTGACAAAGTTCATCCATAACATATGCAATCAGATCAAAACCTTTCTGATCTGTCAGACGGGATACAATACCAATCATCATGGCCTTTGGATCTTCCTGAAGTCCAAGGTCTTTCTGAAGCTGAATTTTATTTTTTACCTTTTCTTTTCTGAATGTAGTTGCGTTATATGTCTTTGTGATATATGGATCTGTCTCAGGGTTGAATACGTTATAATCAATACCATTTACGATTCCTCTCAGGCTGTTAGCCCTTGCGCACATAAGACCATCCAGTTTTTCACCATAAAATGGTGTTTTAATCTCTTCTGCATATGTATTACTTACAGTGGTGACTGCATCAGCAAATACGATACCACCTTTCAGATAGTTGGCATCTTTGTATGCCTCAAGTTTATCTGCTGTGAAATAGTAATCTGAAAGTCCTGTAATATTCTGAATTGTCTTAACATCCCATACACCCTGGAATTTAAGGTTATGGATCGTCATGATTGTCTTTATATTCCAGAAAAATTCATTCTGCTGGAAACTGTCATGCAGATATACAGGTACAAGTCCTGTCTGCCAGTCATGGCAGTGAATGATATCCGGTCTGAACCCGATAACCGGGAGAACGGACAATACTGCTTTTGAGAAGAATGCAAATTTCTCCAGATCCCAAGTTCCTCCATCGTATGGTTTCGGTCCGCTGAAGTAATATTCATTATCAATAAAGTAGAACTGAATTCCTTCATACTCCATATGCATGATTCCCACATAGCAGTTCTTGTATCCAAGATCCATGTAGAAATGTGTGATATAGTCCATTTTATCTTTCCATTCCTGTTTCATACAGGCATATTTCGGTAAAATCACACGAATATCAAAATATCTTTTATCAAAATATTTCGGCAAAGAGCCCGCTACATCTGCCAGACCTCCTGTCTTGATAAACGGAACTGCTTCAGATGTTGCAAATAAAATATTTTTCATGCGAAAAACCCTCCTTGGTAGCCTTTATTGTATAATTATACTCCAAAATATGTCTATTGAAAAGAGCGATTTTTATATTCCAGTCTGATTTTATCTGCAATCAAGGCAATAAATTCTGAATTTGTAGGTTTTCCTTTTCCGGTACTTACTGTATATCCAAATAATTCATCTATCGTATCCATTTTGCCTCTGCTCCATGCAACTTCTATCGCATGTCTGATAGCCCGTTCTACTCTGCTGGCTGTTGTCTGATGTCGTTTCGCAATCGTAGGATAGAGTATTTTCGTGATAGAATTCAGCATTTCCATGTCGTTCACTGACAAAATGATCGCATCGCGCAGATACTGGTAGCCTTTTATGTGTGCCGGCACTCCAATCTCGTGAATGATATTGGTCACATCTGTCTCAAGATTTCTTACCGGTACCTGTTTTTCTTCTGTTCTCTCCGTCTGGCGGCTGATTTCTCTCATTCTTCTCTCGCCTGCTCTGCGCGCATGTTTAATACGGTTCAGAAGCATTTTATTGTCAAAAGGCTTCAAAATATAGTAGTCTGCCCCAAGGCTGAACGCATCTTCTGTAATGCGTTCCTGGCCAACAGCAGAAACTACAATAAATACCGGCGCTTTTTTGAGGCTTTTGTCATGAGCAAACTTTTCCATAACAGCCAGACCATCCATTTTCGGCATAATGATGTCCAAAACAACAACGTCAGGTTCTTTTTCACGTATAATATTGCAGATTTCCTCTCCATTATGAGCCTTTCCTACCAATTCCAGGTCTTTATCTTCTTCTATGATCTGGCCAAGTACTTCCACCATTCTCTCATTATCATCTGCAACTGCCACATTTAATTTTTCCATGAGGCTATCTCCTCCCTGATTCTTCTACAAATAAAGTTTTTTCTCAACACATCTCATATTATAGAGGAATGAGAATGGAAAAATCAAGCTACGCAGAGTATTTTGTCCTATTTTCTGTCGACTGATTTGGTGTTTTTTCTTTCCTAATTATTATTTTTCGCTAAAGTTTGAGATTTTTGGACAGCAATCGAATTTTATTCCATCTGGCATCTGGCATCCAAGTTCTCTTTGGATTCTGTTCTGTCCGTCAAGCAGGCATTCCAGCAAAAGCTGATTGAACGCTCCGCTCTTTCCCTCAAGGATATTTCTAATTGCCTCTTTATGAGGAATTCCTTTCCTGTATGCGGATTCACTGACCAGAATATCATATGCATCCGCCAAAAACACCACCTGCGTTGCGATTGGAATCTCTTCTCCCTTTAAACCATCAGGGTATCCATTTCCATCATATCTTTCATGATTCCAGAATCCGTGTTCGCCCTTCCATTGTATTTCCTGCGTATTCATCCATTCTATGATTTGTCAGTGGCAAATAAAACTGATTTAACAGATAGCCATGTGCCGCATGTA
>NZ_JBBKBP010000029.1:0-55901 GCF_037890165.1 Blautia sp. HCN-1074 | reverse complement strand
AAGCAGATGAAGAAAACCATGTAGACAGTTATTATGGCAAGAAGCTTCTTGGTGGTTATCACAATTCCATTGAAGGTCCGCATATCATGTATGATAAGACCAGTGGATATTATTATCTGTTCTTATCCTACGGAAATCTTCAGGCGAAAGGTGGCTACCAGATGCGTCTGTTCCGCTGCGATACAGTAGACGGCACTTATACAGATGCAGCAGGAAAAGATATGTATCTCTTTGTGGAACACAAAGACCATGGACTGAAAATGATGGGAAATTATACTTTCCCAAGTCTTACCCAGACCTACATGGCACCAGGCGGACAGACTGCATTTGAGGATGAAGACGGCAAACTGTATCTGGTTTACCATCAGAGATTTGCCAAAACAGGAGAACTTCATGAGCCGCGTGTTCACCAATTGTTCCGCACTAAAGATGGCTGGCTGGTTGCCGCGCCTTTTGCGACCAGTGGAGAGACTTTAAAAGAAGACGGATATGTGGCAGACGAGATTCAGGGAGTCTATTATCTGGTGAATCATGGAACAGATATCTCTGATAAAGTACATAAACCACAGAAGATTCAGCTCAATGCGGACGGAACAGTTACAGGCGAAGAACTGGATGGAACATGGAGCGCAGAGGAAGGCACACCATATATTGACGTGACTCTTGGCGAAACTACCTATACAGGTGTCGTTCTGGAAATGACTGATGAGGCAGGTAATGATACGATGTGCTTCAGTGCGAAAGGTGAAAATAATGAAACAATCTGGGGTGTGAAATATCTTCTTCCGTGATTTAACCGAATCAAGTAAGTCTCCTGTTTCAACTGCGAATATCCGATTGACTCAGGTATTCTCAGGATGATATCCGATGGTAATCTGGATATGCTGATTATAATCTCCGAATCCTGCACCAAAAAGAGTGCATCCGCCGGGATGCTCTGCACCCGGTAAAACGGAAAATCGAAACTTCATAACAGACTGATCGGTAAGGGCAAGCTGTCTGGTGGAAACATCAGACAGCTTTTCTGCGTCCAGAAAAGTTCCTTCCGAAGTGATTGTCAGTTTTTTCAACAGACCATACTGATTCAGGAACGGAAACCACCAGGAAGGATTATATTTTCCTTTTCGGTCACCGTAATCCCCTGGGCTTGTCCAGGTGCCGAGAATCACTCCGTTTAGGGAAAATGTAATATCAGAAGGCCAGACATTACAAAATCTGGGGGCTTCTGAACTAATTTCAAAAGAAATCGTAAGTTCTTCGATCACACTGCGGTCAGGAATAAAATTTGGCAGAATATATTCCAGATATCCGGTAGTAAACCAGACGATACGTGCCTGGTAACTACTGGGATGTACGAAATAGCGAGGCTGATCCAGTTGTCCCACAAAGGAAGTAGCGGTGGCCATTCCACAGGTAGGAGTTACAGAAAAATCAGAAAAATGTCCCACGCCGATCTCTGCACTGTAAATCTGAAGGTCGGGACCGGACAAAGTCATATTTACCAGAAGCTGATCCCAGTCTTTGACGAAATAGCAGCGTTTCTGTGTGCCGTGAGTCAGAGACTCATCTCTGAATTCAATAAGTCCTGCTTCCTCAAGTAAAACCAGATGAGGGGACAAAGTAGTGACCGGAAGCTGCAGATTTTGTGCAAGTTGCTTAATGTTTAAACCCTCTTTTTCCTGAATAAGACGCAGGATTTTGACACGGACAGGAGATCCAAGAGCTTTGAAGATCATAAGACCATCTGTTACAGAATAGGATTTCAAATCAAAAACCTCCTTTTTACGGCTTGTTTTCGCATATTCTGACGGATTTCTTCGTAGATTATACTAAACAAGAAGTTTTAGAAAAATACGTTTTGATTATTAATTCTATCATAAAAATAGTCAAAAAGACAGTGAAAATTAGCTAAAAAGTAGTGAGAATGACGAAGAAATGACAAATATTTATTTTGGATTTATCTAAAATAATAAAAATAAATCAAAAATATATTGACATTTACAGGAATAAATTATATAATATCAACATAAACCGGAGCGAAAAAGAAAAAAGTTGTGCAAAATGCCCATAACGAAACAGTGGACTGCATATTTTAGAAAAACACGAATTGATTATGAAGTTTGTACAATAGCATCATTGGAACCGGAAGAGCGCAAAGAAACCAAAAAAAGGAGGATTTTTTTATGAAGAGAAGAAAATTGTTCGCGTTGCTTATGACTGCAGCTATGGCAGTATCCAGCATGAGTATGGCAGTGAATGTCTTCGCAGAAGAAGACACAACAGAAGAAGCTGCTGACAGCGAAGAACCGGCTGAGGGAGAACCTACTGCAGTTACAACCGTAGGTCCTGATGATGGAACAAAATACGAGATGTGGTCATTCGTAGACTTGCATAACGAATTCTACGGCAAAATGGTAGAGAAATGGAATGAGGAGAACCCTGACAAACAGATTCAGATTACATTCAGTACTTATCCATACTCTGACATGCATAACAAATTAATGATGTCCTTACAGGCTGGTTCAGGTGCTCCTGACCTTTGCGACATCGAGATCGGACAGTTCCCGAACTATTCTGGTGATGACAGCCCTCTGTACTCCATGAATGATGCACTTGCTCCATATGAAGACACAATGGTACAGTCCAGACTTGATGTTTATTCCAAGGCTGATGGAACAAGACTTGGCGTTCCTTTCCATGTAGGTGCAACAGTTATGTACTGGAATGCAGATCTTCTTGAATCTTATGGATTAGATTACAAATCTGTAAAGACATGGGATGATTACACCAAACTTGGTGAAGAATTAAAAGAAGCTTCCAACGGTGAAGTGTACTTAACATCTGTTGATACAGGCGGTGTTGACTGGATGTGGCTTGCAATGGCTGAGAACGGTGAAGACTGGACAGGCGGTCCGGACGGAACAGTAAATGTTCAGCTTGATTCCGTAAAAGAAATGCTTACAATGCAGCAGAACTGGTTAAACGATGGAATCGCAATGGTATCCACAGACGGACATGTTGACCTTGAAGCTGGTTTCTCCAACATCATGGACGGCAAGATTGCTTCCTTCCCGAAAGCTATGTGGTATATGAGCCGTTTCAAAGATTACATGCCGGAAATGGAAGGCAAATATGACATCACAACATGCCCTGTATTTGAAGAAGGACAGAAATGCTCCGTTGGTATCGGCGGTACAGGTACAGTTGTAACTAATCAGTGTGAAAATCCGGAACTTGCAGCTGAATGGCTTGCATGGGCAAAATGCTCTGAAGAAGGTGAAAACCTGATCTGGAATGAACTTGGATTTGACGTTTGTAACACAGCATTATGGTCTGATGAAGCATTTGCTTATGACGAGTCCAATACTTACAACACATTCTTCCGTGTAAAACCTTACGAAGTTCTGAATGAACTTGCTGAAAACGATGCAATCGGAACTGTTTACACAACAAAGAATTCACCGACACTGAATGACTACATGTGCACAACAACTCTGAACAATGTATTAGAGGATGGCATGGATGTAGATGAAGCACTTCAGGATGCTCAGGATTATCTTGATTTCGAGTGCGAATAATAAGATAACTGTTCACTGATTAAGTGAATAATGAAATGGGAACTGTAAGAAATCTGCAATTGTGAAGATACTGAATGATTGCAAAAAACTGCAGAAACCGAAGTGATATGGGAGGCCAGGGAATCGCATTCCCTGACCTCCTTTACTGTTATCCTGACAGAAAATGAGATCCACAATAATCTAAATAATGGAAATTTCTGTATGAGGATCTGATTTTTTGTCAGGATGACTGTAAGATAAAAAGACAACGTTCTGTCTTGAATCAGTTCAATTTTAAATCATTAAAATAATGAAAAGGAAGAGGAGGAATTCATTGTGAATAAAGTGAAAAAGATGCTCTATTCTCAGAAGGTAGCACCGTACGTATTCGTACTTCCGTTTGTTGTCAGCCTTCTGATCTTCTGGTTATATCCACTCATCAGCGGTATTGTAATGAGTTTTCAGGATATTTCCTTTGGTGGTTCTCAGTGGGTTGGATTAAAACATTACCAGAAACTTGCTTCTGATAAGTTCTTTAAAACAGCCGTATTCAACAGTGTGGAATATATGCTTCTGACACTGCTTTTGCTGATTCCCATCCCAATGATGCTTGCGGTACTGATGGAAAGCCGTCTGACCAAAGCAAAAGGTGTATGGAAAGTGATCATGTACATTCCGGCACTGACATCTGTAGTTATTTCCGGTATGTTATTCCGACTGATGTTCTCAGAAGGTGATAACGGACAGATGAACCAGTTAATGCATTTACTGGGCAATGCAAGCATTCCGTGGTTAAAAGCAAAAACTACCGGATGGGTAGCACTGCTATTACTCTGTATGTGGAGATGGACCGGTGTTAACATGCTGTATTTTATTTCTGGATTAAAGAGTATTGATACTTCTCTTTATGAGTCTGCAGACATTGACGGTGCCAATGCAAAACAGAAATTCTGGTATGTGACATTACCGCTTCTGAAACCAACAACCATCTATGTTATTACAATCTCCGTATACGCAGGTCTTTCCATGTTCCTTGAGAGTTTTATGCTGTGGAATGGTAACTCCTCACCAAAGAACATTGGTCTTACAATCGTAGGATATCTGTATAAACGTGGTATAGAGAAAAACGATATGGGTTATGCGTGTGCCGTAGGCATGGTACTTCTGGTCATTGCCCTTGCTATCAATGTTGTTCAGCTTGTGGCAACAGGAACATTCAAGAAGGAGGAAAAGTGATATGGCAAAAACAGATGCGCCAAAAACAATGGCATCAAATCATAAAGTTGCGACTGTATTGTCCACAGGACTGTTTGCTGTTCTGTGTGTGCTGATCGCATTCCCGCTTCTTGCCGGATTCTTCGCTTCCTTCCAGGAAGGCCGTGAAGTTGTTATGAAGGGTATGTCCCTGAATCTTGATTTTTCCAAGATGCATCTGGATAATTACAAATACCTTTTCTCCGGAAATGAAGACTCCCGTAAATACTTCATGTGGTATAAAAACAGTCTGATCCTTACATTGATCACAGTAGTTCTGACACTGCTGGTATGCTATTTCATCGCATATGGACTGACCATGTACAAATTTAAACTTCAGGGATTCTTATTCTTCCTGGTAATTGCAACGATGTGCGTTCCTTTTGAAATTCTGATGCTTCCTCTTTATAATGAAGTTACAACGCTGGGAATCATCAATACAAGAGCTGGCGTTATCCTGCCCGGACTATGTGGAGCCTCGACGATTTTCTTCTTCAAGCAGTATATGCAGAGTCTTCCGAAAGAACTTCTGGATGCAGGAAGAATTGACGGATGTACAGAGTATGGTATCAGTGTGAAAATTATGATGCCAATCACAAAACCGGCATTCGCATCTATGGCAATCCTGTGTGCAATGGGTTCCTGGAACAATATGTTATGGCCGATGTTAGTATTCCGTGATACAAGCAAGTTTACACTTCAGATCGGTCTGAACACACTGCTGACACCTTACGGAAACAACTACAACCTGCTGATTGCCGGTTCTATGTTCGGTATCCTGCCAATCCTGATTATCTACTTGATCTTCCAGAGATACCTGATTGATGGTATGACATCTGGCGCGGTTAAGGGTTAATTTTGAATTTATTTTAATGAACGGAGGTTCAAGTTCTATGGCAAAACAGGCAAAAATGGTAGTGGACAAAGCGTTCTCCATTTCAAAAATTGACAAGAGAATTTACGGTTCTTTTATTGAGCATCTTGGAAGAGCTGTATACGATGGAATTTATCAGCCGGGACATCCGCTTTCCAATGCGGACGGATTCCGCAAAGATGTAATCGATCTGGTAAAAGAACTGGATGTACCGATCGTACGTTACCCAGGTGGAAACTTCGTATCTAACTTTTACTGGGAAGACAGCGTAGGTCCGGTTGAGGAAAGGCCTCACAGACTGGAACTTGCATGGAGAAGCCTTGAGAAAAATGAAGTAGGTCTTCATGAGTTTAAGAAATGGGCAGATGCAGCCAATTCAGAAGTAATGATGGCAGTAAATCTTGGAACAAGAGGAATCACAGATGCCTGCAACCTTCTGGAATACTGCAACCATCCGGGCGGAACAAAATACAGCGATCTTCGTATCAAACATGGACAGAAAGATCCATATGGATTTAAAACCTGGTGTCTTGGAAATGAAATGGATGGTCCTTGGCAGATCGGACATAAGACTATGGATGAGTATGGCAGACTGGCAGAAGAAACTGCCAAAGCAATGAAACTGATCGACCCGTCCATCGAATTTGTTGTATGTGGAAGCTCTAATCAGGAAATGCCTACTTTTGCGCTCTGGGAAGATCATGTACTGAGTCATACTTATGATTATGTAGATTATTTATCTCTTCATACATATTATGGAAATCGCTCTGATGACAGTAATGATTTCCTTGCCAAATCCGATGATATGGATGAATTTATCCGCACGATCATCGCAACCTGTGATTATGTAAAAGCGAAAAAACGTAGCAAAAAGAATATGTATCTCAGCTTTGATGAATGGAATGTATGGTATCATTCCAATGCAGCTGACAATGACATTACAGAGAACCATCCATGGCAGGTGGCACCGCCGCTTCTTGAGGATATCTACAACTTTGAAGATGCCCTGCTGGTAGGTCTGATGCTGATCGTGCTTATTCGTCATTCTGACAGAGTTAAAGTAGCGTGCCTGGCACAGTTGATCAATGTTATTGCTCCGATCATGACAGATCCAAATGGTGGTGGTTCCTGGAAACAGACAATCTTCTATCCGTTTATGCATGCTTCCAAATATGGCCGTGGCGTTGCCCTTCAGCCAGTAATCTCATCCACAGAGCATGAGACAAGCGGACATGGAAGTATCGCAGATGTGGAAGCAGTTGCTGTTTATAATGAAGAAAAAGAAGAAGTTACTATTTTCGCAGTAAACAGAAACCTGAAAGAAGATGTCGTTCTGAACACAGATGTAAGAAGTTTCGAAGGCTACAGAGTAGCTGAGCATATCGTGCTCGAAAGCGACGACCTGAAAGTAGTTAACGCATTTGGACAGGAAAATGTAAAACCAAAAACAACACAGCAGACAACTATGGACAACGGAGAACTGACAAGTATGCTTCACAAAGCTTCATGGAACGTGATTCGTCTGGTGAAAGATGAGAATTAAGTAAAAATTTAGATTTTGCATACCTGAAAATAAGTAAAAACAACAGGACTGTATGAAAAAACATACAGTCCTGTTATTTTTGGCTATATAATGATGGTATCTGTTTATTTGGCTGATATAGGTAGAGATTCTGTTTTTGAGGCGAATATTTGCCGGGCTTATTTGTTCAGATGAGACTGAAGCGTTTGTATGGTATATTCATGCAGCGCTTCTTTTTTGCTTCTGTCAATCTGAAGATAGCGTGCATAAAGTACATCCAAAACCAGTAAAATCGGAAACTGTGGAGAAATGATATTTCCATATTCCAGATGCTTCATGCTGGCGAAAATCAGTGTCTCATCACAGAATTCCTGATAAGTGTTAAATTCTGAAATCTCAAAACTGGGAATATTTTCTTCAGGAGCGGGAATAAGGCTCTTCTTATATTCATAAATGAATTGCTGTTATGGAAGTCTGAAGCCAAAACAGACAAAGCTATTGCAGATGGTCTTGGTGTTAGCGTGAATACTGTCCGTCGCTGTATTGACCGTTATCTTAACAGCGGAATTAACCTTGCTATATTTGATGATGAACGTTCCGGCCGCCCGGCTGAAATTACTGACGATGCAAAATCATGGATTGTCAGTATAACCTGCCAAAAGCCCTGTAATCTTGGCTATGCCGCAGAATTATGGACGTTGGCAGCACTCACAAACACATACAGGCACATGCTGAAGAAGCCGGCTATCCACGTTTAAAAACGGTTACAAAACCATGGCTTCAAAAATATCTCAAAAAGACGGAGATTAAGCCGTTCAAAATCAAGTATTATCTTGAACGAGAAGATTCTGAATCATCATACCGGACAACGGGCATTTGACACATACTATTTCGTATGATGAAAAACCCGGCATTCAGGCTGTTGTCGACAAATACCCCGACCATAATCCAACAGAGGAAAACGGTTATATCTGTCGAGATTATGAGTATGTGCGGCTTGGAACGCTGTCATTGCTTGCTGGTATTGACTCCTGACAGGTGAGGCAATTCCATTGGTGAG
The DNA here is from genome assembly GCF_037890165.1 of Blautia sp. HCN-1074. Classification (NCBI taxonomy): domain Bacteria; kingdom Bacillati; phylum Bacillota; class Clostridia; order Lachnospirales; family Lachnospiraceae; genus Blautia; species Blautia sp. HCN-1074. The sequence continues at coordinate 47,634 of NZ_JBBKBP010000029.1, read as the reverse complement.
CCAGACACACAAAAGTTCTGATTTTATTAAGTTTTAAAAAATGCTCGGTGCAAAATATCCAGAAGGTGACATAATCCGATTGATATTGGACAATCACTCAGATCATACATCAAAGGAAACACATCAGTTTCTTGCAGCACTGCCAGAAGATCGATTTGTGTTTGTATTTACACCGACACACACCTCGTGGCTGAACATGATTGAAAGCTTCTTTAGCAAAATGACTAAGCAGATGTTAAAAGGCATTCGTGTCAATTTAAAGGAGGAACTATCGGAATGAATATATCACTACTTCGATGAGATCAATGCTGACCCGATTGTTTATCATTGGACATATAAAATGGATGAAATTGATCCGGATGAGGCAGCCACTATTTAAACTATCAACAACTTAATTTTCGATGTAGTAGAGTAACAACCTCAAGACATACTTTTTGCGCTAAAGCATACATTGTAAAAACAGTGTCTTCGGGGGATTTTTTCTTTTGAAAGATTATATCGAAGAGTGGGCAGTGGAAATTGCAAAATATATTATTGAGACAAAGGCAACCGTACGTCAGGCGGCGAAGAAGTTTGGAATCAGTAAGTGTACGGTACATAAGGACTGCACGGATCGTCTCAGACAGTTAAATCCCGGACTGGCATGCGAAGTCCGGCAGGTTCTGGATGTGAATAAAGAGGAACGTCATATCAGAGGTGGTCTTGCAACCAGAGAAAAGTATTTGCATCAGCATAGACAGTAGATTTTTTGACCTGTTCTTTGTATAATAACTGGTAGATTCAGATATCTTACAAAAGATGCAGGAGGATAAAATAATGGCATTAATGGAAGTAAATTTTTTCTCAAAAGCACTGATGCGTCCGGTAACAATGAACGTGATTCTGCCGGCAGATAAAGTATTTTTTGAAGAGGAAACAGAAGCAGATAATAAACCGTTCAAGACTTTGTATTTACTTCATGGAGTAATGGGAAACTATACAGACTGGGTAACAGGAACATGTATCAAGCGATGGGCTGAGGAGAAAAATCTGGCAGTTGTGATGCCATCCGGAGCAAATATGTTCTACATGGATCACCCAAATCTGAACGAGAACTATAGTGAATTTATTGGAAAAGAACTGGTGAAGATCACGAGAAAAATGTTTCCACTATCTCATAAAAGGGAGGATACTTTTATTGCCGGATTATCTATGGGTGGTTATGGAGCAATCCGAAACGGACTGAAATATCATGATACATTTGGATATATTGCCGGATTATCTTCAGCTATGATTTTAGAAAAAGCGAATGTTGCAGATGACAGTTCACCACTGTTTTTTGAGAAAAAAAGTTTTCTGGAAAGTGTATTTGGAGATTTGTCCAAAATTCAGGACTGCGAGATTAATCCAGAATGGATCGCTGGAAATATGAAAGAAGATGGAATTCCATTTCCGCATATGTATCTTGCCTGTGGGCTGGATGACCCTCTCCTTCCTCCGAACCGTAAATTCAGAGACACCATGCGTGAACTTGGTGTAGATGTGACCTATGAGGAAGGACCGGGAGCTCATGAGTGGGATTTCTGGAACCGCTATATTAAGAAAGTCCTAGACTGGCTTCCACTTGATAAGAACAGTAAAGAAGGATTGAATAGTGGGAATGTTGGATTATAGGAAACTGTTATAAAAGAAATACTGCATGAATTTTGTCTCTGCAACTGTGTTCTGTTGAACAGAATTTAACCGAATCAAGTAAGTCCTCTGCGGGGGTTGCGAAGAGCAATAAGCAGTGGGTGGGGACTTGATTCATGCAGTTTGTTAATTTTATTTAATAAGATAAGGCTGAAGCGTCTGTATGGTATATTCATGCAGCGCTTCTTTTTTGCTCCTGTCAATCTGAAGATAGTGTGCATAGAGTACATCCAAAACCAGCAAAATCGGAAATTGCGGAGAAATAATATTTCCATATTCGAGGTGCTCCATACTGGCGAAGATCAGTGTTTCATCGCAAAATTCCTGATAGGATTTGTCCTGTCTGGCGGTCATAAGGAGAGTGTAAGCTCCTCGCTGATGCGCGGCTGTTAAGGAAGAGATAATGTCATCTGTCTGTCCGCTGACACTAATTCCGATAACCAGACAGTTTTCATCGAGAATAACGGAGTTTACTTTCATAATATGACTGTCTGTAACAGCTTCGATATTCAGTCCGATACGCATGAAACGCAGCTTCATCTCCTGAGCTGCGAGTCCTGAGCTGCCTCTGCCATAAACATAAACACGTGGTTTAGATACCAGAAGATTAGTGATTCGTGCAATCTGAGCCTTGTCCAGTAAGGCGTTGGATTTGTTAAGAAGCTCCTGATAGGTATTGAATTCCGAGATTTCGAAACTGGGAATGTTTTCTTCGGGGGCAGGAATCAGGCTTTGCTTGTATTCGTAAATGAATTCTCTGTACCCATGAAATCCGCACTTCTGTGCGAAACGGGAAAGGGATGCTTCTGAAACATAGAGAAGTCTGGAAACATTTTTGGACGAGAAATCCTGTTCGTCTGTATTATGAATGAAGAAATCCGCGATAGTTCTTTCAAGTGGAGTAAATGTATGATAATAAGACTCAATCAACGGAATGATATTGTGCTTGTTGAGTGCCATAAATAATTAGTTCCCTTCGTAGTAATGGTATATGGATTGACTACCTATTTAACAGAATCAGGTAAGCCTCCTGCCTCAATTGCGAAAAGTGACAAGCAATAGGGGGAAAATACAGTATGTGTTGTTTGATTAAGATATACTATATCATTTTAGAAAACGGTTCTCAAGATATGATGTAAATAATTTCAACATAAAAATAAAACAAGAAAGTATTTTCATAAAAATATCTGAAATGGATATAGAATGCAGGATGATTTGATAGGAATTGAAAGAAGAATCTAAAACCCTGCCATTCATTGAAAATAAATTCAATGACACTTATAATGGGTTTACCTTAAATGGATAACAGATAAAGTAAATCTGGATGAAACAAATGGTAGAGTGGATATTAAAAAAATAACCAGAAGAGGAGAATTGGTATGATTATTTATGCAGGTAAAGACTATTATGATGTAAGCAGAAAGGCAGCGAATATTATGTCTGCTCAGATTATTATGAAACCAAGAGCAGTTCTTGGACTGGCAACAGGTTCTACACCAATCGGAATGTATAAACAGCTGATAGAGTGGTACAAAAAAGGTGATCTTGATTTCTCTCAGGTAACCTCAGTAAATCTTGATGAGTACAAAGGACTTTCAGGGGATAATGACCAGAGTTACCGCTACTTTATGAATACAAATCTGTTTGATCATGTAAATATTGATAAAAGCAGAACCTATGTACCGAATGGTCTGGAGGAGGACAGCGAAAAAGCCTGCGCGGATTATAATGAAATTATCCGCAGTGTAGGTGGAGTAGATATGCAGCTTCTGGGAATTGGTGGAAACGGACATATTGGATTTAATGAGCCGGGAGAAGCTTTTGAAAAAGAAACGCATTGTGTAGATCTTACAGAGAGTACGATTAAAGCAAATGCAAGATTCTTTGCAAGCATGGATGAGGTGCCAAAACAGGCATATACCATGGGAATCAAGAACATTATGGCGGCAAAGAAGATTTTGCTTGTGGCAACCGGAAGTGCAAAGGCAGATGCTCTTTATAAATCTCTGTATGGACCGATCACTCCGAATGTACCGGCATCTATTCTGCAGCTTCATTCAGATGTAACAGTAGTAGCAGATGAAGAGGCTTTGAGCATTATCAGAGAAAAAGGTCTTTTGTAAATTTGACGCCTGTGAGATAATAACAATATAGGCTTTGAAGGCAGATAATGAAAGTATTAATTCTTGTTGACTGAGAGCATGTATCTGGTGAAATATTGCAGAGAATGGAGCGAGCAGGATGGGAAGGGAGTTATAATAATGATTATAAAAAACGGAAAAGTTTTCCAGGAGGATGGAAGTTATAAAGTAACGGATCTGTATATAGAAAATGGCAGAATTGTATCATCAGCAGAAGAAGTGACAGATAAAACAGAGCTGGATGCATCCGGTCTGAAGGTTTTACCGGGGCTGGTGGATATTCACAGTCATGGTGCGATCAGACATGATTTTTCAGATGCAGATGTAGAAGGACTGAAGGCAATTCTACAGTATGAAAAATCACAGGGAATCACTTCTTATTGTCCTACATCCATGACACTTCCGAAGGAAGAACTTCTTAAAATTTTTCAGACAGCGAAGGATGTAGAACAGGATGAAACCTGTGCGAGAATCGTTGGCATCAATATGGAAGGACCTTTCCTTGATCCTGTGAAAAAGGGAGCGCATGTAGAAGGTTATATTCGTAAACCAGACGTGGAATTTTTCAGGGAGTGCAATGAATCTGCCGGCGGAATGATTAAACTGGTGACTCTTGCTCCGAACATGGAGGGTGCGAAAGAGTTTATCCAGGAGTTACATAACGAGGTAGTGATTTCTATCGGACATACAGCGGCAGACTATGAGTGTGCCGCAGAGGCTATGGAATTGGGAGCACTTCATGTCACTCATCTTTATAATGCCATGAATCCTATGGGACACAGAGAACCTGGCGTGATTGGCGCGGCAGCAGATAATGAGAAGTGTATGGTGGAACTGATCGGGGATGGAATTCACATTCATCCTGTGACTGTGCGCAATACTTTCCGTCTCTTTGGAGACAGCAGAGTGATCCTGATCAGTGATTCTATGATGGCAACAGGTATGGAGAATGGAATTTATGAACTGGGTGGACAGGAAGTAACTATGAAGGACAGAAAAGCAACTCTGGCAGATGGAACGATTGCCGGTTCTGCGACATGCCTCTTTGACTGTATGAAGAGTGTTATCTCCATGGGAGTACCGGAAAGAGAAGCGATTCTTGCCGCGACTGCGAATCCGGCAAGAAGTATTGGAATCTATGATGAGGTGGGTTCTCTCGCACCGGGGAAACGTGCGGATATTGTTCTGACAGATGATGAATTAAATGTTGTAAAAGTGTTGTAAGCAACGAAAGAATTCTAAGATATCTAAAAAGAGGAGAAAATTTATGATTAAAAAAGAGATTCTGGATGCGATTCATGGAAAAATGATTATTTCTTGTCAGGCTGTAAAAGGTGAGCCGCTGTATGTGGAAGAAAAATCAATCATGTATTTGATGGCTCGTGCTGCGAAGCAGGCTGGTACACCAGCAATTCGTACCAGCAGCATCCGCGATGTAATTGCGATTAAAGAAGAAACTGGACTTCCAGTTATTGGTTTGGTTAAGATTCAGTATCCAGGATATGAAGGATATATTACACCTACGATGAAAGAAGTTGATGATTTGGTGGCAGCGGGCTCTGATATTGTAGCATTAGACTGTACACTTCGCAAACGAGGTGATGGAACAACAGTAAATGAATTTGTTGCTCGGATTAAAGAAAAATATCCGGATATTATTCTTATGGCAGATATTTCCAACTATGAAGAGGGTGTTAATGCGTGGAAATGTGGTGTGGATATTGTAGGAACAACCATGAGTGGTTATACTGCCTATACATCTAAAAAGGACGAACCGGATTATGAATTGATGGAAAGGTTGGCAAAAGATATAGACATTCCCGTTATTGGAGAAGGTAAGATTCATTACCCGGATCAGGCGGTAAAAGCTCTTAAAACTGGTGTTTGGGCAATTGTAGTAGGTGGGGCGATTACACGTCCGTTGGAAATTGCTCAGCGTTTTCAGTCAGCTATTGAACAGAATAAATAAAGGAAATATTGAAATAAAACATAAAATATTATGAAATACAGCAGGTAACTTAGTAAATTACCTGCTGTGTTTTTTATATTACAGAAAATCATTCTGAAATATTTCTATGATATAAAAATGTTCTCTCGCAAGTTTTTTTCTTGTGACAGTATTGGAGATAGAGCTACAGCAATTTACCAGCAATTGCTTGAGCTGTTGCTGAACGGGCAGCAGACCGTAACTCTGGTTTCAAGCTACAATAACCATAAAAAAGACAGTCAATCAGAAAAAGCTGTCCGACCTTTGCAGCAACAGAACCAGACTGAAGCGGACTTTCATTATAACCACATTGTAAAACGACTGTTGCATATTCAGTACCTGCCGATTTTGGAAAATGAGTAATCAGAATCACAGGAATTCCCTTCTGAGAAGCAATTGATAAGGTGTCACACATATCTTTAGTAGAACCTGAGTAGGAAAAAAAAAGAATTGCATCTTCAGGCTCGGCAAGAGCCGTAGCACTGGCCTGCATATGTGAATCACTAATATGTATAAAGTCGGGAGAAGCAGTTGAAAAGCGTGCCCATGCTTCCATCGCCATAATCATACTTCCACCCTGTCCAAAACAATAAATGTGTCTGGAACGAGACAAAATAGAAATGGCTGTTTCTATAGCTTGGAAATCTAAAAGCTCAAGTGTCTCATTAAGAGAAAGAATATTTGCTGAATGTACTTTTTCGGCTATGGTACGTATGGAGTCATCAGAAGATATAGGTTCAGTTGAATTACCAGAATCGCCTAGATCTGTAGTTCGATCCGACTGGGCGAGTGCTAGTTTAAAAGCATTATAACCGGAAAGTCCCAATCCTCTACAGAAACGCGTGATGGTAGCTTCTGATACCTTGCAGTTTTCAGCAAGCGATGAAATGGAAAGATATTGGGTCTCGGCTGTATGGGAAAAAACATAGTCAGCTAATTTTTTTCCGGATTTGGTGAGTGTATGATATTGTTTGGTAATAGAATCTAGGATAGTGTCTGCCATGAGATTGACCTCCTTTAGAATCGGATATAGGAATTACAAATTTATTATAAGACAATATTTCTCATGTTGCAAGAAATGAAATGTACATTTTGACATATAAACATTTGGTATAAAAAATAATTCTATAAAAAGTGCACAAAAAATAAAATTATTTTCATTTACTAATAATATTGAAAATATATTTCAATACTGATATACTTTTATTAAGTTAAAGGAAATAACAAAATATGCCGGAAGAATTTAATAAATGCTGCCCGTATTATCTGAAAACCTGCCCGTTTTACCTTGAATATATTGACAAAAACAAACAGGCACTATAAAATATGGTTAATATATACAGAAACTAAGATAAAAAACAGATAAAAACATACAAAATACACAATAACTATGAAAAGGTATTTGGAAATAAAAGAAGAATTAATTAAAATTATAGCAGAAATGGAACCGGGTAAACCGCTTCCATCCAGACCGAAGCTTTGTGAAAAATTAGAGACAACAAGAACAACATTAGACAGGGCGATGCAGGAACTTGAGAAAGAAGGTATTGTATATTCGAAATCTGGAAGCGGAACTTATGCGATAGGTATTCTCAAGGGAAAAATTGACACAGTGGAAAACTGGGGTGTAATTGTTCCGAGTATCAGTGAGGACATTTATTCGTTATTGACTAGGGGGATAGAGAATATAGCTTGTCGGCATGGAGCTAATATTATTTTGTGCAATTCGGACAATAATCCGGAGAAACAAAGATGTTATATAGAACGACTTCTTCTTTCGGGAGTAAGTGGATTTATTATTGTTCCTATTATCTCATATAATGTGGAAGTGAGTAATATTCTTTATGGAACTTTATTGAAGTCCAATATTCCTTTTGTATTATGTAATCGTTCGGTGGAAGGAATACATGCACCAACAGTTCGTTCGAATGATTTTTATGGTGGATATATCGCAACAAAACATCTAATTTCCAAAGGATATCGTTCAATTGCATATATCGCAGAAACTATGTATAGCGTAAGTATTGAACGATGTCAGGGTTATATAAGTGCGCTGATGGAAAAGGGATATGAAATAGACCGCAGTATGATTGTTATTCCTTATGAAGATCAAAAATGTGCTTCATATAATAACATGAAAAAGCTGCTGCAGGGAGAGAAAAAGCCAGATGCAGTTTTTTGCTTTAATGATAAAGTAGCAGTAGATGTTTGCAGGGCTGTACAAGACATGGGAATGAGCGTTTCTAAGGATGTAGGAATTATAGGATATGATAATAATATTTATGCTTCTATGAATCATCCACCGATTACATCTGTATCGTTTAAGAGCTTGGAGATTGGAGAAAAATCCGCAGAAATATTAGTGAAACTTATAATTGGTGAAAAGTTGAATTCTAATTTTAATGAATATCTATATCAGCCTACTATAGTAGAAAGAGAAAGTTGCCTTGGAAAAGGAGAACTATAAATTCTAAAAAAGGAGGAGAAGGTTAAATGAATGCAGAATATCACGGAATTTATGCAGCGTTGGTAACTCCCTATACATCAGAAGGAAAAGTTGACTATAAAGAGTTGCAAAAGCTTGTAAACTACCTGATTGAAAAGGGCCTGGATGGATTTTATGTCAATGGAAGTACTGCAGAAGCATTTCTACTTTCAGAAGAGGAACGAAATAACATTATTAAAGCGGTTGTCGAGGCAAATGCAGGACGAAAAAAAGTAATCTGCCATGTGGGAGCTATTTCTACAGATCAGGCAATTGGTTATGCAAAAAATGCAGAAAAATGTGGAGCAGATGCAGTGTCGGCTATCAGTCCGTTTTATTATAAATTCAGCGAGCAGGAAATCATACAATATTATCAGGACATTATGTCTGCAACCGGATTACCTATGTTTATATATAATTTTCCAAATTTTTCAGGATTTTCTCTTACAGAAGAGATTTTGGAAAAATTGAAGCAGAATAAAAATCTTATAGGAGTAAAATTTACCAGTTCTGATATGTTTCTTTTGGAGCAGATTAAGACCCTTCATCCGGAGCTGGTAGTATGGAATGGGTTTGATGAAATGTTGTCGGCGGGATTAATTATGGGAGCGGATGGAGGAATAGGAAGCACATATAATTGTATGCCTGAACTGGCGCATAAAGTTTATGATGCTTTTGTTTCGGGTGATATTGCAAAAACACATAAGTTCCAAGAAAAACTGAATCAGGTTATAAAGGTGATATGTAAATATGGGGTATTTGCATCGGTGAAGGAGATTTTGGAGATGGATGGTTTTGCATTTCATGGGGTTCGCAGACCATTTGCTCCGATGACTGAAGAGGGAAAAAGAGAACTTCAGAAAATATATAAAGAAGTAATCGTTCCAAATCGTTAAAAACTCTGGGAAAGAGAAAGTAGTAAGAACTTAATAAAATAATGTACATAAAAGGAGGATTTTTTAATGAAGAAAAAAATTTTAGCTACGACACTTGCATTATCAATGGCAATAGCAACAATGGGTTCAGCAATGTCTGTATATGCTGCAGATGCTTCTTCTGATAGTAATACATTGAAACTGGTCTTATCTACAAATGATGGTTCTACGACAGATGATAGAGTTCCAACGCCATGGATGAACCATAATCTTGCCACTTCTTTGATGTTTCGTTCTCTTCTGATTGCTGACAGTTCACTTCAGGAAACAGGTCCTGATCTGGCGGAAAGTGTAGATATGAGTGAAGATGGACTTACTTATACGATTACTTTAAAAGATGGGCTGAAATGGTCTGACGGAGAAGCAATCACAGCAGATGATGTTATATGGTCTATTAATATGGTTCAGGAAGCAACCAGAAAGAACAGTATTTATTCTGCGGCTTTTGGAAATATAACAGAACTTACATCAGACGGAAATGTGATCACAATGGTATTAAGCACTCCATATGCTCAGATGAAAGATATTTTGGCACAGTTTTCTATTTTACCTAAACATTGTCTGGAAAACGAAGATGGAGAATCTGTAGATTCCTGTTCTTATTGGACAAATCCTGTAACATCAGGATATTATATGGTAGGAGAATTTAATGTGGGTAATTATTTCACACTTGTTCCAAATCCAAATTATGAGGGAACGGCTCCTAAAATTCAAAATGTTACAGTTTCCTTTGTATCTGATTTCCTGACCGCAGCACAGTCCGGTTCTGCTGATTTCCTTTATGGAAATGCTTCTGATCTGGTAGATGGAATGGCAAGCCTGGATAATTATACTTCTATCCCGGTAGATGTGCTTTTCTATAAGTACTTTATCTTTAATATGAAGGGGATTGACGGGAAAGAAAATGAAGCAATGCAGTCGGTCGATGTAAGAAAAGCGTTAATTGAATGTATTGATAGAGCAACACTGGCAACCCTTTACCCGAACGCAACAGTACTTAATAGCGGTGTTCCGAATAGCGATGAGGCTTACAATGGATTTGAATATACCTTTGATGCGGAACAAGGAAAGGCAGATTTAGAAGCTTCTGGATATGATATGAGTCGTACCTTAAAGATCTGTTATTATAATAACGATCAAACTAGCATTGATTTGATTAATACAATTGTATACTATCTGGAACAGGCGGGACTTACCGTAGAAGCTACCTTATCTAATGATGGGACAACAGATTTATTTACAACCAGAGATTATGATATCGGTTTTAAGGGATTAAGTAGTTTCTCTTTGAATGAATGGTATGCAGAATATATGAGCAATAGTGCAACTTTTGCCAACATTTTCGGAGGAGATACACAGTTTGATGAAGCAGTTTCTGCATTAAGCGCAGCTACTACACAGGAGGACAGAGATGCGGCATTAAATACTCTGCAAACTTTGGAACAGGAAAATTTATATAAAGTTCCGTTATTTACCGTAGGTAATTATGTATACCTCAGTGATAATGTGGAATTGCCGGAGGGTGTAGAATTCTGTAATCCGCTGTATACATGTGATATAGATTATGTAGACTGGAATGTAAAATGATTTGCATTTGACTAAAACCGCATTTATGTAAGTAAAACGGTTTACTGGAGAGGGGAATTTGCAGTAATCTGCAATTCCCTTCTTTTATCTTTGACAGATTGGAGCGAACACATGGTTAAATATATATTAAAAAAATTACTGCAGATGATTCCGATGCTCCTTGTGATTAGTCTTATAGTTTTTCTGGGATTAAGAGCTACAGGAATTGATCCTATTACTTATATGGTGAGCATGGAAGTACAGGCACAATCGCCGGAAATTGTTGCAGAACTCAGAGAAAGCTTGGGATTGAATGATCCTCTAATCGTTCAATATTTTAACTGGCTGAAACAAATTGTTACCGGAGATCTCGGATATTCGTTTAGTGGACAGAGTATTGCATCTATTGTAGCTGTCAGACTGCCATATACATTGGAATTGTCGGGGTATGCGCTGGTATTCAGTACGGTTATTGGAGTAGCAATTGGAATCATCAGTGCAGCCAGACAAAATGGTATAGTAGACTATATTGGAAGGATTTTTGCAGTACTGGGACAGGCTGTGCCACAGTTTTTAGTCGGCATTATTCTGATTCAGATTTTTTCTATTAAACTTGGCTGGTTTCCTTCAGCGAATCGAGTCAGTCCAGATGCGACGAATAAAATATGGGATGCGTTTATACATCTGTTTTTGCCAGTGTTGACTTTGACAATTGGTATGGTTGCAGTGTTGATGCGTTATGCAAGAAATACAATGTTGGATGTAATGAATAGTGATTATATTCGGACAGCCAGATCGAAGGGAATTCCAGAGTATAAAGTTTATATGAAACATGGATTTAGAAACGCAATGAAACCTGTTCTGATTATTGTTATGTTTAGAATTCCAGTACTCATTGGTGGTTCTGTTGTTATTGAATCGGTGTTTTCATATCCTGGTATTGGATTAACAATGACGAATGCGATCGTATCAAATGATTATCCGACAGTTATGGTTATTACTCTGATTATTGCAGCTGTAATGCTAATCTGTTCGTTTATGGTAGATGTTATGAATGCTCTTCTTGATCCGAGAGTAAGACTGAGTGAATAGTTAAGGAGGTTGCTATGGATAATATAAAAACGGTAAGTATTAAAGAACAGAATAAAAGTGCTGCCTCCTCATTGATGAAGAAAAATATTCGTAAATTTCTGAGAAATAAACTGGCGGTTTTAGGACTGGTTATTGTGGTAGTAATGATTATAGCCAGTATCATGAGTGTGGTATTAAAGTTAAATTATTCTACGCCAGATCTTAGAAATATGAAGGTGGCACCAGGTACGGAAGGACATATTTTTGGAACAGACACAATTGGAAGGGATTTGTTTGCGAGGGTATTATATGGAGGCTGTTATTCTATTTTTATCGGTGTATTTTCTTCTGTGATGTCTGGTATTATTGGGGCGGTTCTTGGTGCGATTGCGGGATATTTCGGAGGGAAGGCAGATAAGCTTCTGGTGAGAATATCAGAATTATTTCAGACTTTTCCACAGCTTGTATTGGTTATGATGTTGGTTGCGATTTCAGGGACCAGAGGAATGACAAACATTATTATGATTTTTACATTTACAGGATGGATGACTACTTTCCGTATGGTAAGAAATGAGTTCATGAGTATAAAGTCAGAGACTTATGTAAAAGTCTGTGAAGCTTTTGGAATGAACAGAATTAATATTATGTTTAAACAGATTTTGCCAAATGTAATGACTCCGATTATTGTATCTACGACGACTAATGTGGCTGTATATATTCTTCAGGAGGCAACGTTGAGTTTTATAGGGCTTGGAATTTCAGATCAAACTCCGACCTGGGGAAACATATTAAATGCGGCAAAGAGTGTATCTGTAGTTACAAATCAATGGTGGATATGGGTGTTCCCGGGACTTGCAATTACATTGTTTGTACTTGCAATCAATTTTTTGGGAGATGGCCTTCGAGACGTACTTGATGCAAAACAACAGTAGGAGGAAACCCGGATGAATAATAAGGAAATAATATTAGATGTAAAGAATTTAAATACCAGTTTTGTATCAGACCGTAAAGAAGTAAAAATTGTAAAGAATGTTTCGTTTCAATTGAAAAGAGGTCATGCACTTGCTGTGGTAGGAGAGTCTGGATGTGGAAAGAGTGTGACTATGAATTCTATCATGAGATTTCTTGGAAGAAATGCTGTAATTCATGCAGATAAAGTTCAATATAATGCATTGCACGATGGCATAGTAAAAGAATATCATCTGGAACAGTATAAAAATCCGAATGGACCGGAGATGAGGAGTTTGAGAGGACCGGAGATGAGCATGGTTTTTCAGGATCCTATGTCAAGCTTGAATCCTGTATATAAAGTAGGGGATCAGGTAGCAGAAGGGTTGTTGCAGCATAATAAGGGTATGACGAAAAAAGAAGCCAGACAAAAAGTACTGGAAATTTTTAATAAGCTTGGAATCCCGGATCCTGAAGAGAGAATCAATAGTTATCCGCATCAGTTTTCGGGAGGAATGAAGCAGAGGGTTGTCATCGCAATTGCTATGATCTGTAATCCGGAATTGATTATTTGCGATGAACCTACAACTGCATTGGATGTTACTATACAGGCTCAGATCATGGAACTGTTAAAATCTATGCAGATGCAGGAAGGAAAATCCATTGTATTGATCACTCACAATATGGGACTTGTAGCAGAAATGGCGGATGAGGTCTGTGTAATGTATATGGGAAGAATTGTAGAGTTTGGTACTTTGGAAGATATTTTTGACAGAACTTCTCATCCATATACCAAAGCATTGCTTCGGAGCGTTCCTGTTCTGGGGCTTGCAGATGGACAGAAGCTGGAGACGATTCCTGGTTCTACACCTAATCCGGCAGATTTAAAAGGCGGTTGTGAATTTGCGGACCGATGTGATCAGTGCTGTGACGAGTGTAGAGAGAAAGACATTCCGTTATTTGAAGTCTCATCAGGACATCATGTACGTTGTCTGAAATATAAAGATTATCCGGAGGTAAACTGATATGAATGAAAAAAAAGAAGTTATTTTTAGAGCGGAAAATCTTCAGACATGGTTTCCGATTACCAAGGGACCGTTTAAAAAAGTTGTAGGACATGTGAAGGCAGTGGATGGAGTTGATATTGAAGTTTATAAAGGCGAAACGCTGGGGATTGTAGGCGAATCAGGATGTGGAAAGTCTACACTTGGTAAAACGCTTATGATGTTGGAACATGCCACAGGGGGTCATGTGTTTTTCAATTATGACAATGAATTCAGAGATATTACGGCTTTCAATAAAAAAGAGATGTTTGACTTCAGAAGAAAAGTACAGATGGTTTTTCAGGATCCGTATTCTGCCTTGAACCCTCAGAAAAAAATATACACATCATTTGAGGAACCGCTGAAAGTGCATGGAATGAGTTTGCAAGAAGAGCGAGAGGCAAGAATGCGGCAGGTTTTATCAATGGTCAACATCCAACCGGATTATCTTATGCGTTATCCACATGAATTTTCCGGTGGACAGAGACAGAGACTTTGCATTGCCAGAGCTTTGGAAGTGTTACCGGAGGTGTTGATCTGTGATGAACCGGTATCTGCTTTGGATGTATCAATTCAGGCACAGGTATTAAATTTGATGAAGGATATTCAGATGGAAATGAGACTGACATATTTGTTTATAGCACACGATTTAAGTGTTGTCCAGTATATGTCAGATAGAATTGCGGTTATGTATCTGGGAAAAGTCGTGGAAATCGCGGATAATAGAGCTTTGTATGATAATCCGCTTCATCCATACACACGGGCTCTCCTTTCGGCAATTCCTGTTCCGGATATTCATAGAAAAAAGAAAAGAGAGGTACTCGGAGGGGAAGTTCCAAGTCCTATTCATAAACCATCCGGGTGTGCATTTCATAATCGGTGTCCTCACTGCATGGAAATATGTAAAAAACAGGAACCCAAATTACAATCACATGGAGAAATGGGACATATGGTTTCGTGTTTCCTTTATCAGGATGAGAAAACTAAGGGGGAAAAATGAAATTAGAATCAGAGTTGCAATGTGATGTACTAATAGTCGGATCAGGGATTGCAGGACTTCAGGCAGCAGATGCGGCATCTGAAAAAGGTGCCCGAGTGATTCTTATCAGCCAGGGAGAATTGTTTTCAGGCGCGAGCTTTTATCCGGGCACGTGGGGATTTGGACTGATTGCACCAGATGGAGAGAATGATAAAAAAGATTTGGCAGAATCCATTCAGATTGTCGGAGAGGGAATGGCGGATCCGTTGTTGGTAGAGGCATTTGTGAATGGAATAGATCCGGGAATAGAATCTCTGAGAAGAAATGGACTGATACCAATGGAAGCCAGAGACAAGCAACAGTCTGAATTTATTCCGTGCTTTGACAGAAAACACAGGCATTGGATGGGGCTTTCGAAAGAAGCAATAAAAATTTTTTTTGGAAAACGCTTAATAGATAAGAATGTGAGGATTCTTTCTAATACTGTTTTGTTGGATCTAACAGAGATTGGACAGCGGATAGATGGTGCAATCGTATATCATCAGAAACGAATCATGTGGATTAAAAGTGGCTCTGTTGTATTGGCAACAGGAGGGCTTTCGGGATTATATCAAAGCAGATTGACAACAGAAGATGTTTCTTCTTTTTGCCATTGGGTGGCACTGAAGGTGGGAGCGCAGGCTGTAAATCTGGAATTTCAGCAGTTTATGCCGGGATATATAGAACCTGCTTTCGGAACTGTTTTTAATGAGAAAGCGTTTCAATGGTCTGAATTATTGAATGCTAATGGTGAAACGCTCTTTGACGAGAATAGAGACTTATATATCAGACGTTCCACGCATGGACCGTTTACATACAGTCTGGGAGATTATGGAATTGATTTTGCGATATTAAGCGAACGATATCATGGAGGAATACGACTTAGATATCGCTCTGATATTGAAAAAAATATGCCTGAATTTAGTAAAACATATTTTGAATGGCTACATCAGAAATATGGAATGACAGTAAAGGATATTATCAAAATTGGAATGTTTGCGCATGCTTCAAATGGAGGAATCTGTATTGATTCATATGGATATACAGGTGTACCTGGGTTATATGCAGCAGGTGAAATCACGGGAGGGATGCATGGTGCAAACAGAATTGGTGGTCTCTCTACAGCTAATGGAATTGTTTTTGGTAAAGCGGCAGGAGAATATGCGGCACAGTCTGGTAAATTGTCATCAAGGGGATATGTGATAGTTGAACCGAAAGGAAATGATAATGTGCTAGAAATAACAAGAAAAATTCGCGAAATCATGGACACGAGTTCTTTTCCGGAAAGAAATCAACATGATCTGAATCAGGGAATAGCAGAAATGGAAAGACTCAAAGAAAGACTAAGATGTGGCTGTGGGCAGGGTACAGGGAGTAAATCTGATGAAATTTGTGCTAAGACTCAAGTAGTACAGGCACAGATAAACACAGCCCTTTGCGTACTGAAAGCAGAATTACTTCGAGAAGAAAGCAGAGGAAGCCACTTTCGAATGGATTATCCAGACAAAAATGTAAATATGAATTTTCCAATTAGAATCAGAGCGGTAAACGGAGAAGTAGAAGCATGGTTTGATAAAACAGTCAGAAGATAGGGGGAGATCTAATATGATTTATACGAAGATTAAGAATATAGAGACTTATTTGGGGATTTCAAAGAATCTTGATACAGCGATTCGTTTTCTTAGGGAATATGATTTAAATGATTTAGGGAAAGGAAAAACGGTGATAGATCAAGATGAAGTATTTGTAAATCACTTTTGCTATCAGACTGTAGAGGAGAAAGATGCCTCGTGGGAAGGACATATCAGATATGCAGATATGCATATTTTGTTGAGCGGAAATGAAAAAATTGGTATAAGCAATTGTGAAGATCTTTCTGAGACAGAAAGGGATGAGGAAAAAGATTTTGTTGGATATGATGGTAAGGTGACGACATGGGTTTTGATGGATAATGCAAAAGTATTAATTGTGTTTCCGGAGGATGTTCATATGGTAAAAGTAAAAAATACTGAAAATAGTGATGTTGATAAGCTGGTTTTTAAAATTAAAATAAAATAACAGGAGGATAATAAAATGAAGGATATCACAAAATATCAGGGAATTATTCCGGCGTTTTATGCGTGCTATGAGGATGATGGAGAAATCAGCCCTGAAAGAGTGGAGACATTGACTAAGCATTTGATTGAAAAAGGTGTGAAAGGAGTTTATGTTGGAGGTTCTTCAGGAGAATGTATTTACCAGAGCGTTGAGGAGAGAAAAATTGTTCTGGAGCATGTGATGAAGGCGGCTGAGGGAAAACTTACCGTGATTGCTCATGTAGCTTGTAATAATACTTCAGACAGTAAGAAACTTGCAGCTCATGCGCAGGCTCTGGGTGTAGATGCAATTGCAGCGATTCCTCCTATTTATTTTCATCTACCGGAATATGCGATTGCAGAGTATTGGAATGATATTTCCAGTGCGGCACCAGACACTGATTTCGTTATTTATAATATCCCACAGCTGGCTGGAGTAGCTCTTACAATGCCTTTGTTCCGTGAGATGAAGAAAAATCCTAGAGTAGCAGCTGTTAAGAATAGTTCTATGCCGGTACAGGACATTCAAATGTTTAAAATGGAGGGTGGAAAGGGTTTTGTGGTCTTTAATGGACCGGATGAGCAGCTTGTATCTGGGCTGGCGATGGGCGCAGATGGAGGGATTGGAGGTACTTATGGTGTGATGCCGGAATTGTATCTTAGGATTAAAGAACTTACAGATGTGGGGAAGATTGAAGAAGCCAGGGAAATTCAGTATGCTGCTGATGAAATTATCTATGGAATGTGCAGTTGTCATGGAAATATGTATGCAGTAATAAAAGAAATTCTTCGTATTCGTGAAAATCTGAATATTGGAGGAGTACGTAAACCGTTGCCGGAAATTATTCCTGAAGATATGAAACAGATAAAAAAATGCGCATCTATGATTGATGAAGCAATCAAGAAATTTTGTTGATTAAAAAGAATTTTAAAGAGAGGGTTACCTGAGGCAGATATAGGCTAAGAGGTAACCCTTTTTGTCGGATATGCCTCTGTTTAACATTGTGAAGTTGGGGAAAACAATGTGAACCATCATAAGAACTGTGATATTTGATATGGAAAAAGTGCCTGAACATCATCAATAAAACGGTTAGGGGTGTGGCAAATAGACGAAGCACTGCTGATCCAAAGATGGATTTCGAAAGAGATTAGCAGGGAATTGATGTTGCGAGTGAATAACTTATTTCAATGAGTTTTTAGATGCCAGTATCGATAATAAAACTTGCAGAAGCAAAATAAACCACCGGCTAAGCCGATGGTCATGATTGTATAATAATTTTATAATTTCTGAGAAGCTAAATAATAAGCGCCAAGAAGCCCCGCGGAGTTACCAAGTTGTGCACTGAAAATCTCTACATGTGTAAAGCTGGACATTATCATCTGAGGGATTCGTGTGTGAATCTGTTTAAGAATATAAGGCTGAACCATGATACCACCTCCGAGAATAATGCAGGAAGGATTAAAAATATGAATTAGTGTAGCAAGTCCCAGTACGATTTCATCAATCCATTTATTTACAACAGTTTTAATTTCTGGTCGTTCAAGATTCGCAAAAATCTGGCGTCCGTTGGTAAGCGATGAATCAACGGAAGAAACCATTTTGATAAGTGCAGTGGCAGAAGCGTAGCGTTCGTAACATCCATCAAATGGGTCAGTACTGGTAAGCTTTTCTTCTGCATGAGTGGTAATAGCACCAAACTCTCCAGCTGAGAAAGAAGAACCATGATAAATTTTCCCATTTTCAATAATAGCACCTCCAATTCCGGTTCCATATGTAAGGCACAGAAAAGAATGATTTCCCTTTCCTGCACCAAAAATGGCCTCTCCGAGTGCTGCACTGTTAACATCATTTTCTACAGCAACAGGAACATGAAAACGTTCCTGCAGGATTTTCTGGAATTGTGTGCCGGTATAATTAGGAATATTGCTGTTAGCATAAATAATAGAACCTTCCTGCGGATTGACCTGACCAGCAGTACTAATTCCGATGGCATCAAATGGGAGAGAGTGTTCGGCGAGACTACAAATGGTTTGCAGAATATGTGGTCCGCCCTTATATGCCTCAGTAGGACATTCGTTAATTGACAAGAGTTTTCCGCTCTGGCAGATACCGTATTTGATTGCGGTTCCACCGATGTCAAAGACCAGAATTTTCATGATTTTTTCCTTTCGATTATAGATAATAATGTTACTGTAAAATTGCGTTTTATTATAGATTCAGTATACCATATGATAATAGTAAAATCATCAAAAAGGAAGAAAAGTTTCAAAAAATAATATCTTAAAAAACTATTTTTATGCGAATAGTGAGAATGATTAAGAATATAGCGGAATGATAGAAAAAAATATGCCAATAAATATGAAAGCATTTTGATAAAGAATAAACAACTTGGGATATTGGAATATAAAGCCCTGTGATATATAATAAAAATAAACTATCATATGCGATAGAGAGTGCAAGAAAGGGAAATACAAATGAGATTAATAATCGTACGACATGGAGATCCGGATTATTCGATTGATTCACTTACTGAGAAAGGATGGAAAGAGGTAGAATATCTCTCAGAAAAATTGTCAAAGTTTGATGTAAAAGAGTTCTATGTTTCTCCACTTGGAAGAGCAAAAGACACCGCTTCTCTGACCTTGAAAAAGATGAATCGCACCGCTGTAGAATGTGACTGGCTGAGAGAGTTTGACGTTCTGATCGACCGTCCTGATGTTACAGACCGAAAGATTATCTTATGGGACTGGCTTCCGCAGGACTGGACGAAGGACGAGCGATTTTATCAGTATGACCACTGGTTTGAAAACGAAAGATTACAGAAAGCGGATGCAAAAGGCTATTATGACTATGTGACGGGAAAGTTTGATGAACTTCTGGCGTCTCATGGATATGTGCGGGAGGGACATTACTATAGAGCTGAGAAGGCAAATAATGATACACTGGTATTTTTCTGCCATTTTGGGTTGGAGTGTGTGTTACTTAGCCATCTGTTAAGTGTGTCTCCGATGGTGATGTGGCATGGATTTTGTGCTGCACCAAGTTCTGTTACAACAATAAATACCGAGGAGCGAAGAGAAGGAATTGCGAGCTTCCGTATCAGTGCATTTGGTGATATTTCACATCTTTATGCACATGATGAACCACCGGCATTTGCTGCCAGATTTTGTGAAACATATGATAATAAAGAGGAGCGCCACGACTGAATATATATGGTAGAAAGGAAATAAAAATATTGATATCAAAGACAATGAAAGCAATTTTGCATACACTTTCCTATGGAAATATAGAGGTAGAAAATTCCAGAAAAATGGCAGACCTGAAACAGTTGGATGCCACACGTATTTTTTTGAAAAAACTGGATGCCAAAGTTTATAATGGCGATTATGAAGTACCGATCAGATTGTATTTTCCGACGGAGGAAGCGATGCAGGCAGGGATTGTGGAAGGAAATACCTTTCCAATTCTGCTGTTCTTCCATGGCGGAGGCTGGGTAACTGAGAGTGTAGAGAATTATGATCGTGTCTGCTCCAGAATGGCTCAGGCAACTGCACATATCGTGGTTTCCGTAGAATACAGGCTGGCGCCGGAACATAAATTTCCGATTCCATTGGAGGATTGTTATGCTGCGGCAAAAGCGCTTTATATGAACCAGCTGATTCTGAATACAGACCCCGAGAAGATTACGATCATCGGTGACAGTGCGGGTGGAAATCTGACTGCGGCAGTGTGTCTGATGGCGAGAGACAGAGGTGAGTTTACACCGCGCCGGCAGATACTTATCTATCCGGCATTGGGAAACTGTTATACAGAGGAATCACCATACAGATCAGTACATGAAAATGGCAGTGATTATCTGCTGACAGCGGTAAAAATGGAGGATTACCTTACTCTTTATCAAAGGACAGCAGAGGACAGACAGAACCCATACTTTGCGCCGATTCTTGAAAAAAATCTGAGAAATCTGCCGGAAACATTAATTCTTACAGCAGAATATGATCCTCTCAGAGACGAAGGGGAAGTATATGGAAGAAAGCTTCAGGCGGCAGGAAATCATGTGGAAGTTTATAGAATTCACGGAGCGTTTCATGGATTTTTTGCACTGGGGATTAAGTTTCTGCATGTACAGGAAAGCTTCCAGTATATTAATGGATTTTTGAATAAAAGTTATGAGAAAATCCTTTAATCGAATTAAGTAAGTGACGAAAGAGGATAATGAGAAAGAAAGCAGGAAAACTATGGATACAGGATATTCAAAATGGAGAAAACTGGATAATGCAGCACTGGCATTTCCACTGGTAAGCGGAAAAAATGATACCAGAGTATTTCGTTTTTACTGTCAGTTAAAAGAAAAGGTCGACGGAGAAATTCTTCAATCCGCGCTGGATCAGACAATGGAGAAATATCCATTATTTCAGGCGGTTTTGCGAAAAGGATTGTTCTGGTTTTATCTGGAACACAGAGATATCAGAGCGGTTGTAAAACAGGAGACAGAACCGCCATGCAGCCGCCTGTATATTCCGGATAAAAAATCTCTTTTATTTCAGGTGACTTATGATAAAGACAGGATTAACTTCGAGGTGTTTCATGCATTGACAGACGGCACCGGAGCAATGCATTTTTTGCAGGAATTGGTGCAGAATTATCTTATTCTGGCTCATCCGCAGGACGATATTCCGCGAATAGAAAATGCAGAAGAAGTCACTCATGGAGATAAAGAAGAGGACAGTTTTTCGCAGTATTATTCTTCCGATATGCCAAAGAATAAAGAGAAGAAAGAGACAGCAGTGAAGCTGAAAGGTGAGAAGTTGGTTCATTCAGATATGCATATCACAGAGGTGGTTCTTTCGGTGAAGGATATTCATCAGAAGGCGCGTTCTTATGGTGCTTCTATCACAGTATTGTTAACTGCAATGATGTTATGTTCTATCAGAGAAGAAATTCCGAAAAACCAGCAGAAACGACCGGTAACATTAATGATACCGGTGAATCTGAGAAATTATTTTCCATCTCAGTCCATGACAAACTTCTTTGGCTGGATTGAAGTCGGATATACATTTTCAGAAACAACAACCTTTGAAGAAGTAGTAGCAGATGTAAAAAGGCAGTTTGAGCAGGAACTTGTGAAAGATAAAATTGCCATGCATATGAATGGCTATGTAAGAATCGAAAAGAATCCTTTTGTGAGAGCTGTTCCGCTGGAGATTAAGAAATATTTCCTGATGATAGGCGCTAATCTGGGAAGCAGAAGTATTACTGCAGTTTATTCTAATATTGGTATTATCCGTCTTCCGGAAGAGTATAAAGAATACATTCAGCATTTTGGGATATTTGCCAGTCCCAATTCACTCCAGATATGTTCCTGTTCTTATGGAGATGAAATGGTTGTGGGATTTACTTCCAAGATACCGGATGACAGTATTCAGAGAAATTTTCAGAGAATGCTTGGTGAAGAACAAGTTGCTCATCGGGAACTGAAGAATGAATTTCCAGGATATGGAGAGAAACAGAAACTGGAGAAGAAAGAGAACCAGAGAATTGTTCAGACTTTCAGTTTTCTGTGTCTGGCGATAGCAGTGGTCTGTGGGATGATTAATTTTATGACCACCGGTATGTTAAACTGGTTCTGGTTTGCAGGGGCGGGATGTGCCTGTGCCTGGCTGGTAGTTATGGTAGCATATTTTAAAAGAAGGAACATTCTTAAGAATGAAATGTGGCAGCTGTTGATCATATCTGTGATAGCAATTTTTTGGGATTGGTTTATCGGATGGAGAGGCTGGTCTGTAGATTTTGTTCTTCCTTTTGGGGCATTGGCGGTACAGTTTTCCATTCCTGTAATTGCAAAAGTGAACCGTCTGGAACGGGAAGAATACCTGTTTTATCTTGTTCAGGCAGGTGTTGCGGGACTGATTCCAATAGTTCTTGTATGGACGGGAATTGTGAGATTGGTATATCCTTCGGTTGTCTGTGCGGGGATTAGTTTTCTCACTGTGGCGGCATTATTTATTTTCTGTCTCAAAGATACTCTGCAGGAGTTTCATAAAAAACTTAGAATGTAGTTGACATGTGGACTGCAAAATATTATACTTTATTACTGTAAAAGAACAGGGGAGCTTGTGACAGCAGGCTGAGAGGAAGTCATCAACTTCGACCCTTATACCTGATTTGGATAATGCCAACGTAGGAACGTATATGATAGTGAATTTACGGGAGATACTTTGGTATCTCCTTTTTTATGTGGCTATATGATATCTATCTGAAACAGGAGTAGTTACCGAATATAAAATGAACAGTAACTACAGCAATTTGCATTATTTTGTGGAATTGCTATAGTGTATCAACAAGAGAAAACAACTTGTTGGTAGACTTGAATTGAATATTGGAAAAATGAGAGTGAACAGAGTTCATGAAGGGGTGCACCACCGCGGGTACATTCTTTTGTGGACTCCTTTTTTATACTATTGGAAATTCTTCCATATTGTTCCGTTGATATGAAAATATGGAAAAATGTCTGTTTTACTCCCATTTATTTCCGGAAAAGGAGAGGAACATGTTTACAGTAAACGGAACGAAAAAAGAACTGCCGGGTGTATTTTCTGTGAAAGAATATCTGGAACAGAATGGATATGTGATCAGTCAGATCGCAGTAGAGTTAAATGAAGAAATTCTGCCAAAAACAGAGTATGTGAGCACTGTTTTGAAGGATGGAGACGTAATGGAAATAGTAAGCTTTATGGGTGGCGGAAGCTGCTGATACAAGTAAGTCCCCACCCACTGCTTATTGCTCTTCGCAACCTCCGCAGGGGACTTACTTGATTCGGTTAAACAACTATGATATTTCAGGAAAGAAGGACATAAATAATGAGTACAATTGCAAACACAAATAATGAAAAGAAATACGAGGACAAATTAGTTTTAGGAGGACATGAATTTACCTCCCGTTTTATTCTGGGATCAGGTAAATTTTCACTGGATCTGGTGAAAGCATGTATCGAAAAAGCGGATGCACAGATTATTACACTGGCTTTACGTCGCGCAAATGAAGGCGGACTTGCAAATATTCTGGATTATATTCCAAAGAATGTGACCTTGCTTCCGAACACATCAGGAGCAAGAAATGCACAGGAGGCAGTCCGTATCGCCAGATTATCAAGAGAGATCGGATGCGGAGATTTCGTAAAGATTGAAGTTATGCATGATTCTAAATATCTTCTTCCGGATAATTATGAGACAATCAAAGCAACAGAGATTCTTGCAAAAGAAGGCTTTGTGGTAATGCCATATATGTATCCTGATTTAAATGTTGCAAGAGATCTGGTAAACGCAGGAGCAGCCTGTATCATGCCGCTGGGCTCTCCGATTGGATCAAATAAAGGTCTCTGCACAAAAGAATTTATACAGATTCTGATTGATGAGATTGACCTTCCAATCATTGTAGATGCAGGAATCGGAAGACCTTCCCAGGCGTGCGAAGCCATGGAGATGGGAGCTTCAGCAGTAATGGCAAATACTGCGATTGCAACAGCTGGGGATGTACAGGTGATGGCAGAAGCATTTAAGAAAGCTATTGAAGCAGGAAGAAGTGCTTATCTGTCTGGTCTTGGCCGTACATTAGACAAAGGCGGCAGTGCATCTTCTCCGCTGACGGGATTCCTTCATGATTAAGATATTTTTATTTAGTATATATAACATATTACATAAATTTGGAGGAAATATAAGATGGAAGCAGAAACAAAAACAATTCCAGAACACGGGGAACATTTTAATGAAAGTATTGTAAATGAAGTGATTCTGGAGGACATGAAAAAAAACAGAATCGATCATATGAAATATCTTCCTGGAATGGAAGTTCTGGAAGAGTCAGATGTAATGGAGCAGGTAATCTCCGCAATGCAGGAATATGATTATGATAAATATACGGCAGCAGATGTGCGCAGGGCATTGGCGCATGATAACCGTACTTTGGAAGATTTTCAGGCATTGCTTTCTCCGGCAGCATTGCCGTTGCTGGAAGAGATTGCACAGGCAGCACAGATAGAAACAAGAAAACATTTTGGAAACAGTGTATATATGTTTACACCGATTTATATCGCTAATTACTGCGAAAATTATTGTATTTATTGTGGATTTAACTGCCATAACAAGATTCGCAGGGCACAGTTAAATGAAGAAGAAATTGATAAAGAAATGTCTGCAATCGCAAAGACAGGACTACAGGAAATTCTGATTCTGACAGGAGAAAGCAGAGCGAAATCGGACGTAAAATATATTGGAGAAGCATGTAAGATTGCAAGAAAATATTTCAAAGTTATTGGTCTTGAAGTATATCCGATGAACTCTGATGAGTATGCGTATCTGCATGAATGCGGAGCAGATTATGTAACTGTTTTTCAGGAAACATATAATTCCGATAAGTATGAGACTCTGCATCTGGCAGGACATAAACGTATTTTTCCATATCGTCTGAATGCGCAGGAACGTGCATTAAAAGGTGGAATGCGAGGAGTAGGATTTGCAGCACTTCTGGGACTTGATGATTTCCGGAAAGATGCCTTTGCAACGGGATATCATGCATGGCTGCTCCAGCGAAAATACCCTCATGCAGAGATTGCTTTCTCCTGCCCGAGACTTCGCCCGATCATTAATAATGACAGAATCAATCCGATGGATGTACATGAGCCACAGCTGCTTCAGGTAGTATGTGCATATCGATTATTTATGCCATTTGCAAGCATTACTGTTTCTACAAGGGAATGCGAGTGTGTGAGAGATAATCTGGTAAGTATCGCGGCAACAAAGATATCAGCTGGCGTAAGTACAGGAATCGGAAGCCATGTAGAAGACATAGAAGATAAAGGAGATGACCAGTTTGAGATTTCTGACGGAAGATCTGTAAATGAGGTTTATCAGGCGCTTCTGGATCATAATCTTCAGCCGGTTATGAATGATTATGTGTACCTCTGATTTTTATAAAAATGTGATTGCGGTGACCAACAGATCTCTGTGTGAACGTCCTTTTCCGGAGCAGATAGAAAGAGTATGCAATTGTCATCCTAAAGCAATAATACTGAGAGAGAAAGATCTGCCGGAGGAAGAATATCTTCTTCTGGCAGAGAAAATATTGAACATCTGCCGGGAATATGATGTTCCCTGTATGCTTCATACTTATATAAATACAGCCAGAAAACTGGAACATCCTTTTATCCATCTTCCGTTATTTCTTCTGAAAGAATACCAAGGAAAACTTGTGAATTTCCGGGGAATTGGATGTTCAGTTCATTCTGTAGAAGATGCCCTGGAAGCACAGAAATTGGGTGCAACTTACCTTACAGCCGGTCACATTTATACAACTAATTGTAAAAAAGGACTTCCGCCAAGAGGACTGAAGTTTCTTTGGGATGTTTGTGATTCTGTGACGATTCCGGTGTATGCAATAGGTGGAATCCATCCAGGAACAGAGCAGATATCTGAAGTGATAGCACGAGGTGCTGCTGGTGGGTGTATTATGTCTGATATGATGAAAATATAGTAAAAGAACATATTAAGCTGTATGAATATTTGAAACAAATGGAAGAAATTTTACTTGATCTGGTTAAATAAGAGAGTGTTAGTTTTGGACTATTTCTGTGATATAAACGGAAATCATATGGATAAAAAATAAGGATTTTTCAGATATAATTATGCGTGTATAGAAATATAAAAGCCACATTTATTCGACGATTACTAATGAATAAAGTAATTCGAAAATGTGGCTTTTATCAGGAGGGGTACAAGCCCCTCCTGATAAAAGAAGGAATCATTCATCAAAAATAGTAACGATTTCTCCATCCAGAATACGATTTGTATTCTTTACAGCACAGAAGTTACCACACATACTGCAGGTATCTTCTTTTTCCGGCTTTGCTTCTGCACGATAGCGTCTTGCTTTCTCCGGATCCATGCTGAGTTTGAACATTTCTTCCCAGTCAAGGCGTTTTCTGGCTTCGCTCATCTTGTAATCCCAATCGGCAGCACCAGGAATTCCTTTTGCAATATCAGCTGCATGGGCTGCGATTTTAGCTGCAATAATACCCTCTTTTACATCAGCTGCATTTGGCAGACGAAGATGCTCAGCAGGAGTTACATAGCACAGGAATGCAGCTCCTGAATATGCAGCAATAGCTCCTCCGATTGCAGATGTGATGTGATCATATCCAGGAGCAACATCTGTTACGAGTGGTCCAAGTACATAGAAAGGAGCACCATGGCACAGTGTTTTCTGAATTTCCATATTGGCTGCGATCTGGTTCATTGGCATATGTCCAGGACCCTCGATCATAACCTGAACATCCTTATCCCATGCACGTTTTGTGAGTTCGCCAAGAGTGATCAGCTCTTCGATCTGGGCAGTATCTGTTGCATCAGCAAGACATCCCGGACGACATGCATCACCGAGACTTAAGGTGATATCGTACTCTCTGCAGATATCAAGGATTTCATCAAAATGTTCATAGAATGGATTCTCTTTTCCTGTCATTTCCATCCATGCGAACATAATAGAACCGCCTCTGGAAACGATATTCATGAGACGTTTATTCTGCTTAAAACGTGCTGCAGTTGCACGATTCATACCACAATGGATAGTCATGAAATCAACACCATCTTCTGCATGCATACGAACGATATCAATCCACTCTTCGGATGTGATTTTTCCAAGAGCTTTGTGGTAATATACAACTGCATCATAGATCGGAACGGTGCCGATCATTGCCGGACATTCGGAAGTGAGTTTGCGGCGGAAGCTTCTGGTGTCACCGTAAGAGCTGAGATCCATGATTGCTTCTGCACCCATTTCTACTGCAGAATGTACCTTTTCATATTCCATATCAACGTCTTTCCAGTCTCTGGAAACACCTAAATTTACATTGATTTTGGTAGTCAGTTTTGCACCGACACCGCTTGGACTGATGCATTTATGATTCTTATTGCATGGGATAATGACCTGTCCTTTTGCAATCAGTTCTCTTAATTCTTCCACATCAAAATGTTCTTTCTCTGCTACGATTTCCATCTGCGGTGTGATGATTCCGTGACGCGCTGCGTCCATCTGTGTTGTGTACTGTGTCATTTTTTCCTCCTTGCCCTGCACTGTGGGCTTCTAAATGAACTGCGCCTCCTGCATATAGCAGGGACTTGCACCTGCGCATATTCGTAAGTTTTCGGGTAAACTTTTGCGATGTGACAGAGAGTGGTGCCCCCGGTCTGTCGTAATAATTAAGATGGGGAAGTGATCTATATGACAATATATGAACGTAAAAATATCCGAAGAAATATATTTTTTATATATTATTATGAATTTCCCTGGATTTTTTCGGATAAAAAAGGAAAGACTGCAATACGCCAACAAGCATACTGCAGTCCGGAAGAACTATAACTTTCCCTACGTTGGCATTATCCAAATCAGGTTATGGGTTAAAGCGATACAGCTTACTCTCAGCCTGCTTACACAAGCACCCCTTGTCTTAATTGCTCACATTGTAACACTTTGATATGAGAAAGTCAATAACAATTCATGATCCAAAGTGGTCAAACTAAAGACATATTATATACTTTAGCATAGGAATGCCATGTTTTGTTCTTGACTTTTTTATTGGCAATTATTTTAATTCCATATTTGAAATTCTTTTTCATTCCTGTAAGAGTGAATGAGTTGGAAGTAGTTGTATTCACTTTTTTGAAAGAACTGTTTCCCGGGTATTTGATATAAACAGTATAGTTTGTTGCACCGGAAATTCTATTCCATTTTACAGACATTGAAGTGCTTGTATTACCCGCTTTCTGAAGTGTAACACCAGTAGCAACGTATCTGGTTGTAGCTGAAGAACTTACATAACGTTTATTATTCAGAATGATGTACGGATAAATTTTCACCTGATAAAATGCAGTTCCGGACATAGGCAGGGTAAAGGAATATCTGGTATTAAAGTACTTTGTAACAGCTTTTTTAGAAGCGTAGCTTTGATAGATAACTTTATATCCGCTGATGGAATTTGAAGGATTTACAGTAGCCATATTGAAAGTATATCCATTTCCGGCAGCATAAGATGATTTAATATTTACACTGGTATAAAGTGTTGTGCATCCGGCTGTGCGGGAGCTTATTGCTGTTCCGGATGAATTTAAGGCAGTAAGTTTTATGTTGTAGGCAGTACCGGCTTTTAATTTATTTATCGTGACTTTATTTCGGGTATTACCGACATATCCCAGAAATCGGTAAGATGATGAATTAAAATTGCTGATACTGACAGCGTACTTATCAGCATTTGAAACAGAACTCCATTGAACGGTTATGGAATTTACAGAGGCAGCAACCTGTTGGATACCGGATCCAGAAGTAAGATAGGAAGCCGCTGCCGCTTGCGCATCAGAATCATCAACAGAAGGAGTATCTGTGTCTTCCTGAATTGAATTTGCAGACTGTTCTGCCAGTGAAAGTTGTGCAGTTGCTGCAAAAACAGCAGCGGTGGATGAAAATGTAAGAATTGCGCTAAGAGCGATGCTTACGAAAAATTTTTTAAAACTTCTTGCTTTCATGATAAAGACCTCCTTTTTAATACGATAAAATAATAAAAAAACTCCGTTAATGTTAAAAATATTTTAACATAACGGAGTTGGATTTCTGTAATTTCCTGTTATTGCTCAGGATATAATCTGATTGATATTGCAAGTTGATAAGACTATTCATCCCAGCCGTCATACATACGGATGTTGACCTGAATATTTCTTACAATATCACCTTCCAGAAGATCAAGGTCGGATTCATCGGAAATTGCAGGAAGATCCATTTCATCTTCCATTACTTCTGCATAGATCCAGTTATAAGCTGCTTCATTTGCATTGTCAATAGCGTCATCCAGAGTGTCGCCTTCTGCTTCACAGCATTCCAGATCCGGAAAGAATGCTTTATATTTGCCTTCTTCATTTTTGCGGAAAACCGCAGGATATATAAATTTCATTGAAAAACTCCTCACTTTCTGTCATAACGAAACGTTATATTTTTCTGTATGGTAAACGGAATGATATTTTTGTGATTCTGGTTTACGTTTATACCGAGAATAGTATATAATACATTCATATATTCAGCAAGTGATAATGGATAAAAAACGGAAATGTAAGAGGGAGATATGGGATGCTTACAATAGAAATGGACAATTTTGATTTGGGTCAGATCTGCAGATCCGGGCAGTGTTTCCGAATGGATCAAATTGGTGATGACCGTTACCGGGTTATTGCGGGAGATAAATATCTGGAACTGACACAGGAAAGAGGAATTGTCAATTTCTTCTGTCCGGAAGAGGATTTTATTTTCTTCTGGATCCGGTATTTTGATCTGGATCATGATTATAATGAATACATACAGAAAATCAATCCCAGAGATAAATATCTGACTGCAGCAGGTGAGATGGGAAGCGGAATCCGTATTCTGCAGCAGGATTTGTGGGAGATGATTATATCATTCCTGATTTCACAGCAGAATAATATTACAAGAATAAAAAAGTGTATTGAAAATATCAGCCGGGAATTTGGAGAGAAAAAAGAAAGCAGTACAGGTGCAGAATATTATGCATTTCCAACTGCACAGGCCCTGGCATCTGCAACTGAAGAACAATTGCGGGAGTGTAATCTGGGGTACCGGGCAAAATATGTGCTGGATACAGCAAGGAAAGTCTTTTTTGGTGACATATCTTTAGAGAGTATCTATGACATGACATATAAAAATGCACGAAAGGAGCTTCTGAACCTATATGGGGTTGGAGAGAAAGTAGCAGACTGCATCTGCCTTTTTGGACTGCATCAGCTGGATGCTTTTCCTATCGATACTCACATCCGCCAGGCACTGGATGCTCATTATAAACGTGGATTTCCAAATCGACGATATAAAGGTTTCCGAGGCGTGATGCAGCAGTATATATTCTATTATGAACTGACAAACAGCAGCAAATAAAGGAGGAATGTTATTATGGAAATCGGAGCAATGTTAGACGAATTAAGGGAAAAAGCACTGAAAGACCGTAACATTTGGCAACAGTTGATGGATACCAGAAAAGAAAAACAGCCACTGGATGCTTTCTGTGTCAAGTGCCGGGAACTTGGATATGAAATTTATGAAATGGATCTGATCACCGCCGGCGAAGAATTCTATGCTACTATGCGAAGAAGTACAAACGGTGGAGGAGAGAACTCTCCAAAGTTGGCAGGGGAAGATGACTTCTATGAACTCTTTTTTGCCAGCCTGGAACAAAATAAGTAAAATTCCTATGATAATAAAAATAATAAAAAGCTCTCCGGGCAGGAGCACACTGTTGCGGAGAGGAATTATAGCGCTAAAGCGACCCGCCATAGGCGGAGAATCCTGCATGCAGGATTCTCTGCCTGTGGAAAAGCAGCCCATGGGGTATCAAGTCAGATATAAAAGAAAATAAATGATTAGTTTGAACGCAGATCGCGAAGCGACTGCGTTCATGAGCAAGTAGCGAAGCGGATTGCGAATGTCCGCTTTACTGATTCAGACCATTCTTTGCACAGATATCGTTAAGGCAGCATTTATCACAATATGGCTTTGTACGTGCTGTACAGACATCACGTCCATGATTAACCAGACGATGGCAGAGCTCATTTCCCTCTTCCGGTGGAATGATCTTCCACAAAGCCATTTCTACCTTCTTAGGATCTTTTATACCATCTACCAGGCCAATACGGTTAGACAGACGGATACAATGTGTATCCGTAACAATCGCAGGTTTGCCAAACACATCTCCCATGATCAGATTTGCACTCTTTCTTCCCACACCAGGAAGCTTCAGCAGAGCATCAAAATCATCAGGAACATTATCATGATACTGTTCATGTAAAACTTTCATGCATGCGCTGATATCTCTGGCTTTACTCTTTCCCAGTCCGCAAGGACGCACGATTGCTTCGATGTCAGCTACGTCGGCGTTTGCAAGAGCCTCTACTGTAGGATATTTTGCGTACAGATCCTGCACAACCACATTCACCCTCGCATCTGTACACTGTGCAGCCAGACGCACACTTACCAATAATTTCCACGCATTATCATAATCCAGAGTACAATCCGCATCCGGATATTCCTTTTTCAATCGCTCAATAACCTCAAGGGCTAATTCCTGTTTTGTCATATATATTTTCTAACTCCGTTTCATATTTTATTGTATTTCTATAATATCATAAACAAGCTCTGCTTGCATTTCCGATTTTCCTATATTAAAATAAAATCAGCCGTTGTATTTACAACAAAGCATATAAAAAATAATGAAAAGGAGTAACTGTTCAGTACCTTCACAGTTACGAAAAGAAAACTATATGATAGATACAGAATTTCTATGCAGATCCCGTCTGTTCAGGGGATTTACAAAAGAAGAAATAACAAGTCTGCTGGAGTGCCTGAATGCCGCTGTCAAAACATACCGCAAAGGAGAATACATTTTCCAGGCAGGGGAAGTGACAGAGAATTTTGGAATGATCATAGAGGGAAAAGTTCAGATCATCAGTGATGACTACTGGGGGGAAAGACAGATTCTTGCCGGTTTTGGAAAAGGACAGCTTTTCGGGGAGGCATATGCATGTATGGAGAAAATGCCTCTCCTGGTCAGTGCGATAGCAGTAGAAGAATCTCAGGTTCTGATGCTGAATGCTCACAGAGTTCTTCAGACCTGCACCTCAGCCTGTGACTTTCACCGCAGACTGGTAGAAAATCTGGTAGGGATCCTGGCAAAGAAAAATCTCACACTTACCAGAAAAATCGACCAGATCAGCAAGAAAACAATCAGAGGAAAAGTGCTTGCCTATCTATCAAGTGAGGCAGGACAACAGGATAGCAATGATATTACTGTTCCATTTAACAGACAGCAGCTGGCTGAATATCTGGCAGTTGACAGAAGTGCATTGTCGGCGGAATTGTCAAGGATGCAGAAAGAGGGTATTATCAGTTATAGAAAGAATCATTTTATTTTAAAATAAGAGGGAAAAGAATGAAAGTACGAATGTATAATGTAGGTTTCGGAGACTGCTTCTGTCTCCGGGATAGAAAAAAGAGTCTGCTGGTGGATTTCGGAACTAATAACAGCAGAATAGAGGGGCGCCCGAGAAGAGAAATCTTTGATGTGATCATTTCGGATTTATCTACGATTAACTGTAAGAACCTGCTTCTGACACATTTTCATATGGACCATCTGTCGGGACTTCTTTATATGATGAAAAACAGAGACAGTTCTCTGGATTTTGGGAAAATTTATCTGCCGGATGTGTTTTCAAAAGAAGAAATGAGCAGGACACTTGTATTGTTGCTTCTGGCGGATCTGCTGAAGGAGTCAGGGCTTCCGAGCCGTCAGGTCAGCCTTTTTGCACTGGTGGATGCACTTCTGGAGAACAGACAGAATCTGGAACTGCTTTCTCGAGGTAAGATTTTTGAGGATAAATATCAGGCATTATGGCCGGATACGGATGTCATTCAGAGAGAAACAGATGAGGTATATAATGAGATCTGCAAAAACGAAAATCTTGCAGCGGTTATGGAAGAATTGCTGAATTTTGCAGAAAAACTGCGCAGAATCATCTGGTCTATGACAGAGGAAGGAAAGGCACAGACAGAGGAAGAACAGGAGAAGATTTCTCTGGCATATGTCTATGACCGGGAGTTTCGGAGGATTAAAGCGATACCTGAATTCAAAGAGCTTCTCAGTTTTCTGAATACAAATAAAGTTAATCTGAGACAGTTTAAACATAAGATCAGTATTGTTTTTCAGAATGCAAGAGATGGAGAACTGAACCTGTTGTTTACCGGAGATGTACAGCCGGGACATTTGAAGATGATCGCAGAAAATTATGATGGGAAGTTGCCGTTATATGAGCATTACTGGTGCATTAAAGTGCCACATCATGGAACTCAGGAACATTATTTTGATTTCTCGCAGTACGAACCGGAAAACATGATGATCTCTAATGGAATTCATTTCGCGAACAGTAAAAAAGAATCAAAAGAGTTGCGTACATCACCGCTTTATGGAGGATTATTTTATATCCCGGATACACATATGTATTGTTCTAACTGTGATTGCTGTGACTGCTATGAAAATGGCTGTTCCTGCAAAGAGGCAGATGTTATCTCGCCGGCGTACTATAAAGATATTTAAACTACTATAAAGATACTTAAACTATGAAATTGTCATTCTGCTATAAATAAGCAAAGTAAATTGTGGATATTCGTCCATTCATTTGAGAAGA
The DNA here is from genome assembly GCF_037890165.1 of Blautia sp. HCN-1074. NCBI lineage: Bacteria > Bacillati > Bacillota > Clostridia > Lachnospirales > Lachnospiraceae > Blautia > Blautia sp. HCN-1074. The sequence goes on along the minus strand of NZ_JBBKBP010000029.1, from coordinate 13,410 downwards.
ATCAGGTAAGGTTTATTGAAGTAAAATCGAAGTAAGGTATGTTGCCGGGAACAAAAATGGATGGTAAGGACTTTACAGAATTTACAAAAAACAGCAGGTATCCGTATATTCCATTGAATATACAGTACCTGCTGTTAGTTTTTATATGATAATAACTATGATGTACGATTATTTCGCCGGTGTCAGGTGCCAGATATCGTTGTTGTACTGTTCGATAGTTCTGTCAGAAGAGAAGAATCCGGCTTTTGCAATGTTAACCAGCATCTTCTTTGCCCATGTTTTTCTGTCGGCATAATCAGCCAGTGCCTGATCTTTTTTCTCAACATAATCGTTGAAGTCAAGCAGAGTCATGAACCAGTCTTTGCTTACCAGTTCGTGATGCAGTCTTTCAAGATTTTCTTTATGGCCAAGTGCCAGCATCTTTTCACTTACAATGAAGTCAACACATTCTTTGATGCGTTTGTCATTTTCATAGATATCTCTGGAGCAGTAGTCTGCTTTCTCGTAATGCTCGATAACTTTCTCACTGGATTCACCGAAGATATAGATATTATCTTCACCGACCAGTTCACTGATCTCAACATTAGCGCCGTCCATAGTTCCCAGAGTAACAGCACCGTTCAGCATGAACTTCATGTTACCTGTACCGCTTGCTTCTTTGGAAGCCAGGGAGATCTGTTCAGAAATATCGCATGCAGGGAATAATTTCTCAGCTGCAGATACATTGTAGTTCTGAACCATAACAAGCTTCATGTGTGGTGCAACTTCTGGATCATCTTTGATAAGATCCTGAAGTGTAAGCAGAAGATGAATGATATCCTTTGCGATTACATAAGCAGGAGCTGCTTTTGCACCGAAGATAAAGGTTACAGGCTGAGATGGTTTCTTTCCACCCTTGATTTCCAGATATTTGCTGATGATGTACAGAGCGTTTAACTGCTGGCGTTTGTACTCATGGAGACGTTTGATCTGGATATCATAGATGCTGTTCTCATCAATTTCAACACCTGTGTTGGACAGGATAAATTCTTTACAGGTTTTCTTAGCTTCTGTTTTGATCTCAAGAAGCTTGTTCAGAACTGCGTCATCATCCTTATATTTCAGGAGATTTTCCAGTGCAGTTGCATTTGTTTTAAACTCATCACCGATCAGAGAGGTAATATAGTCTGTCAGCGGATGATTGCAGTGCATTAACCAGCGGCGGAATGTGATACCGTTAGTCTTGTTATTGAATTTCTCCGGATAAATATCATAGAAAGCTTTCAGCTCGCTTGTTTTCAGGATTTCTGTATGCAGGGCAGCAACACCGTTGATGGAGAATCCATAGTGGATATCCATATGTGCCATGTGAACCAGATTATTTTTGTCAATGATGGCTACATTTTCCTGTGGATATTTTGCTTTGATTTTCTCATCCAGCTTTTCGATAATCGGTACAAGGTGAGGAACTACATCAAGAAGGTAGTCCATCGGCCATTTTTCCAAAGCTTCTGCGAGGATGGTATGGTTTGTGTAAGCACATACTTTGGATACAATCTCAGCAGCTTCGTCGAAGTCGATTCCGCGCTCTGTCAGGAGACGGATCAGTTCCGGAATGACCATACTTGGGTGAGTATCGTTGATCTGGATCACTGCGTAGTCTGCAAGGTCATGAAGGTTGCAGCCTTTCTTTGTTGCCTCGTCAAGGATGAACTGTGCAGCATTGGATACCATGAAGTACTGCTGGAAGATACGGAGCTTACGTCCGTCATCATCGCTGTCATCCGGATACAGGAACAGTGTCAGGTTGTGAAGGATGTCCTTTTTGTTAAAGGAAATTCCATCGTGAACCATGGATTCATCTGCCAGATCAATGTCAAATAAGTGCAGATGAATGGATTTGTTATTGTAGCCTGCAACATCGATATCGTACAGGGAAGATTTCAGTGAAAATCCGCGGAACGGTACAGTATAGGAAACACCTGCAGGTGTGAGCCAGCTGTGTTCTTCAATCCATGGGTTCGGAGTTTCTTTCTGAAGTCTGTTCTCAAAGAGCTGTTTGAAAAGACCCAGATGATAATTCAGACCAATACCTTCGCCCGGAAGACCGAGAGTTGCGATGGAGTCCAGGAAGCATGCTGCCAGACGTCCAAGACCACCGTTTCCAAGAGATGGTTCCGGTTCCACTTCTTCGATGTCAGCGATGGCTTTTCCATTCTCTTTTAAGAATGCAGCAACATCATCATAGATTCCCAGATTGATCAGGTTGTTGGATAATAATTTACCGATCAGGAATTCTGCGGAAATGTAATAGATTTTCTTCTTTCCATCCTGATAGCCTTTTTCAAAAAGCTGATTTTTTGTATAGATCAATAATGCGTTGTAAATTTCTTCATTTGTGCACTGGCGTGCATTTTTCTTATACAGGTCATAGATGAGCTTTTCTAAATTTTCCATCGTAATCTCCCTTTCTGAAATGAATATGTGTTTTTTATGAGTTAGATTGCTTATTTTTTAGTTTTGAATAGTGTATTGTTTTCTGGTTTATATCAGGAAGAGAAGTTCTCTTCCTGACATCTATAACTATATCAGCAGTCAATTTAAAAAAATACAACAAAATTGCGATTTTATGACAGGTTTCTGCGAAACTTGTGAGGAGACATTCCGGTTGCCTGCTGGAACTTCTTGATGAAATAGCTGGTGTTGTTGAAACCTACTTCCAGTGCGATCTCTGTGACAGAGGAATCGGAGTGCAGAAGCAGAGGCTTGGCTTTCTCGATGCGCAGGTCATTGATATAGGCAATCAGAGTCTTGTCCGTATATTGTTTGAACAGTTTCATAAAGTAGTATTCACTGTAATTTGACATGGCAGTAAGGTCTGCGGCATTGAGGGGCTGGGCGTAGTTCAGGTTAATATAGTCCAGGATCTTTTTAATAGAAGCAAGACTCTTATTTTGTTCTTTATCCGCAGGAATGATGTAATTTCCCATGAGCATTTCATAGAAGAAACTGAAAAACAGAGCTTTTAATTTTACAAAATAATAAGGCTTTTTTTCCTTATGGCAGGTGTGGATTGTATCAAAAAGCTGGCAGATATTTTCATAGTTGCTGTCTGCTGGAGAAATAATATGCGTAAATTCCGCCTGATTTTCCATCAGCAGGGAAATGACACGTTCCTGACATAAATCTCCCACCGGACCGGACAGGAAGCTCAGGTCGAATACAATGCTTCTGAAATAAAGGATATTCTTCAGATCTGTTTTTATGCCATGAAGAACTCCACGGTTTACGATGATCAGATCACCGGACTTGACGCGGAGAATCTCTTTATTCAGACGTACCAGACCGCTGCCGGATTCAATATAGATCAGTTCCATCTCATCATGCCAGTGGTTATAGAGAGAATGGAAGATCTGGCAGTTGTCTGTATAGGTTTCTATGGGAAGCTCAAAGGAGCCGTGAGAACTTCGTTCTTTCAGGGTATCATCTACTTCAATTGTGGGAGTAACTGGCATGGAAAGCGCCTCCTTTTTTCAGAGATTTTTTATCTGTAGTAAGACAATGGAATCAAAAGTATCATTATGGTCAATCCACTGATAGGAGCCATTATACCTCTGACAGATATCTTCAATAATAGAAAGCCCATATCCATGAGCCTCCGGTTCTGATTTTGTAGTCTTATGTGTAAAAGTCTGCATCGGGTTTTTGGTATTGTGCATATACACAGTCAGAAATCCGTTGGAAATGTTTGCAGACAGCCGGATTTCAGAATCAGGATTGCCGGAAGCGTTACAAGCTTCGATAGCATTGTCCAGAAGATTAAAAAATATACTGCTCAGGTCAGTTGTATCAATGGAAATCTTTTCCGGTAAAAGGATTTCATAGGACACCTGGATATGTTCCTGTTTGGCGCGGAGCCGTTTCCCTTCCAGGATTGCCTGCAACAGGTTATTCTGACAGTAAGGATGAAAACGATCCTTCTGAAAAGTCTGATTCAGATTTTTGATGGCAGTGTCGGCCTGCTCATGTTTTCCCTGCTCCAGGAGTGACTGGAAGTTCTGAAGTCCCTGTGCAGTTTTGACCTGAAAATCCTGAGTATCCTGTCTGCGGATCTGAAGACTGTAATCCTGTTCCTGTTTTAATTGTTTCTGCTTTTGAAGAAAAGCCAGTTCCATTTCAGTATTGGATTTCTTTAACACATCAGAAAGCACGCAGTATAAAAGAATACAGATAAGAATCATAAACACTGCCAGGATCAGAAACATATGATCAATTTTTTCTGTATAAATCGTAGACAGAAAATATAACAACTGGAATATAAAGAGGAAGAGAAATAAAGGAATCAATTTAATGTTCTTTTTCATGACTGCAATTCTCCTCTGGTTGTTTTTCTTGTGGTCTGCAATTAAGCCGGGACAGAACAGAAGCGGTATATGTTTCTGCTTCCTCATATTTTTTCATATTCATCAAATACATGACAGACATGATGTGATTCTCAATATCGTGATTCCATTTTCGGAGATTGGCATATTCATTACTTAACTGAACGGAATCATTCATCTGCTTTTTCATCAACTCAATTTCCATTTTTTTCTGTAAATATTCCCTGTGCTGCTGGGCTAAAGAACGGACTGCACGCAGAAACAGCAGATAATTGCCGATGCATATGATCCAGTAAATGATGCTCAGAGCCAGAATTGCTACGGGCTTTTTCTGAAGGGAAATTATAACATTGAGAAAAACCGGAGCGACCAGTGGCAGTAACAGTTGTAAAAAGGTGAGTATTTTCAAATAATCTATACACTGTCGCAGGATTTCTGATATTTTCCAGAGAAGAAACAGGCCAAGCAGGATGTTGGAGAGTTCAATGACGAAATATTCTACAGGTGAACAGCTGGATATCAGATTGTGCGGAGTATAGATATGGGTCGGTATAAAAAGATTATGAAGTGCTATGAAAACACTGGTACATAAAATTTCCGGACAGATTATCAGCAGCTGGAAAATAAAATAAACAGCTAATTTTTTCATAAAAGATGCCTGGAATAAAAAAAGTGTTACAAGAAATGCTGTAAGCTGAAATACGATTGTAATTTCGTTATGCTGTGATTCACGCTTGATCCAAAATAACAGTGCCATAAATACTGACAGACACAAAAAAAGTGGAAGTGAGATCTTGCGTTTGCAGGGCAGGATCCTGCAGTAAAAGTAAAGCAGTCCAAAACACAGATAAAGGCTGGATAGAATACACAAAAATAGATTGATCATATGACTGCCCATTTACGGCACCTCCCTGTGACTGGCAAGCATCATGAAAGCAAAAGCATCCTTAAACTGCTGGTAATAAGACCTGCTGACAGGGATCTCTGTATTATCAGAAAGTATAATGCCTTTATGACTGTAAGTACGTACAGCGTGAAGATTAACGGCAAAGCTGTTATGACAGAGACAGAAATCAGGTTTCATTCTTTCTGTAAGAGCTGTCAGTCTTTCTTTTGTTGTATATGTTCCTGTTCTGGTATAGATGGTGGTCTGCCTCAGATTCCGCTCCAGATAAAGAATATCGGAGCAGAGCACCTGATAATTGCGTGAATTTCCGGAGAAATACAGATATCGTGTATGCAGTTTCTCAAGCTTCTGGCATGCTGCTCTCAGAGCCAGAGGGAGATATTTTTCCATCTGCTGTTTATGGATAAAGTAGGTGTGTTCTGTCTCATATACTGCGGTAGCATATTGCAGATACTGGCTGATAAAAATAATCTGAGTGTCCGGGCTGATATGGTTGATCTTTTCTGCAAGTGAGATGCCATTTACAGTGTCAGAACCAAGATCAATATCTGTCAGTACAATGGAATAAGAGCATCCATTTTCAGCAACAGCCCGGAGAAATTCATCACCGGATGTGAAATGTGTTATTTTAAAAAATCCCGGAGGATACTTTTGCAGAATAGTATGTATTATTTCATAATGTGAAGGGTTGTCTTCGCAGATTGCAAGTTTCAAAATTGGATTAAGCTCCTTTATTAACGTGGTTGTAGTTTCTTATGTCAGTGACAATATCTGTCGGATATGTCAGATGGATAAAATGAACTGTATTTTCAATAATCATACTATAAAAAATGACGGGATGCAATTTATCTGTGAGGAAGATTGGAAAAAATGGTTAAATATGTAGTGAAATATAGTTGTTTGTGTGAATGCATGCGATTTCGGGAGTCTGTGTGATACAATCAGGATATGGAAACAAGGAAGAGGTTTTAGAGATTTTGTACGTGAAAAAAATTATTATTCCTGGTACTTTCAAGCGCTGAATATAGATATATGTGAAAGCGGTATTGTTTCCATGGGAGAAGAAAAATATTATAAGAATGACTGTCTGAAAATTATTATGGACATATATAAAGCACTTGGAAGCATCAGGAAACTTCTGATAATAATACAAATGACAAAGGTGATACAAATATGTACTGTTATATAGTGCACATATAACGTTTTAACTCCTCATAAAAATTTTCTCTGGTTCCGGCCATGATAACGATGATTATCAGATCATCAAGCTGTCTCACCCTATATGCCAGTTCATAATTAGTCTTATTATAATAAATATCATAACCGTACATTCCTGCCAGATCACCTGTGTTTTCTTCGCCGATGGAATAATCTTCACATATCATTTCAATAGCTTCTTTGTACAGAGATTTCAGCTTTTTATCTTTGAGTTTTTTCAGAAATTTTGCTGCAGGTGGAAGGATCTGTACCTGTGTCATTTTTCATCCTCCGTTCCGAAAACATCCTCTAAGGAGTATCCTCCTGATTTAGATTCTGCGACCTGGTCTGCTTCGGCAAGCATTGCTTCAACTGCCGGACGGACTTTTCGCTGTGCCTGTTTAAATTTCTCAAGTAATTCTTCCCCGCTATATCCCTGTCTGATCAGATCGGCAAGAATCTGTTCGGCAAATTCACCACTGGTATTTTCTTTAACAGGGCGTAAAACCAGTGTCTTTATTGGACAGAAAAATTTTTCTATTTGGCAGAAAATATGATTAGTGCTATCATAAAATATATCTGTAAAATTGTGCAAATGTATCCTGCTTCTGCGTTGCAGTAATTCCATGAAACGATGCAATGGATTCTCTTATCAAGTGTGTTAAACAGAATCGGCGAAAGATATTGTACAGAAACAGCAGGAATTAAGGATGGAAGATATAATGGAAGACAATTTTGAAAAATTAAATCTACTTCTGGAGCAGGAACTGTGTGAGTTTGTGGATATTCCGGACGGTTTTACCGGACAGACAGAGAGTGGAGAGCTACGTCTGATCTACCTGATGAATGATGCGGTAGAGAGTTTTCTGGTTTTGAAAAATGCCAGGATGACAGGAAATTATGTCAGGGATTATAAAGGGGAATTTGAGGGTTCTCTAGAGAGAGCAGACAGGGATTTATGTGAGGCAGAGTATATTCTGGTGGTTCATCAGGGGCGAAATGTGTTTACTGTATTTTTTGAAGATATTTTGCTGGAAACACATTTGTACAACTATGGAGAGTTGGGACATTTCTGGGTGAAGGGCTATGAAAATCTCAGGGTAATGGAGTACCAGATTGCTATATTGCGTGATAAATATGAGTATCTGGGAGAAGAATATTGTACTGAACAGGAACGAAAGCTGGCGATGCTGCGGGATTTTCCACCATTAAATTATCTTTTTTATCCGGCAGTACCGGAGAAGTATATTGTTCCGGTGGATAACCCATGGGAGGCAACGGCGGAAGCTCTGGCAGTTATGCAGGAACTGGCAACGGAAGCGGGAGATGAAAAACTGGGAAAAATGCTCAGGCGTTATGAAAAAAAAACAGATATATCAAATACCAGAAAGATAGCCGGAATGCTTTGCAGGAGCAGTCATTTACCGGTGGTTACTCTGTTGGGAGAAAAAATCAGGGAAGCAGCTTCGGTCTATCCGGACAGAGATTTTGGAAGGAAACAGAATGAATATCTGCATGAACTGATGGAAAAAGCGGAACGAAGAAAAGAAGAATTGGAAGCAGCGAATGTTCAGACTCTGATCTACAGAGAAGAACCTTTCATTTATGACTGTGATTCCATATCGTTTCAGGTATATCTTATGATTGTGAGAAAAGGTGTATGGAAGCAGAAAATAATGGTTGAGAAAATGTAATTCTTTGGATAAAGCCCTTATAATTTATGCAAAGTATATATTAGCTGTTTTTGTGTAAAGTAGTCTAAATAGAAATAAAGAAGGGATTATAATAATGGATAAATTATTAGACTTAACAAGAGATTTCGATACGGCAAAAGCTGCTTTTGAAGCATATCTGGATGAATATGACAGAGCGGATGATAAGATTCATCTGAAAATCGTACATACTTATGGAGTGGTTGATGCTGCAGAGGACATTGCCCGCCGTATGGGATTAACAGAGGAAGATGTACAACTGGCGAAGGTAATCGGATTGCTCCATGATATTGGCAGATTTGAACAGATCAGGAGATTTGACAGCTTTGAACCGGGAACTATGGAGCATGCAGCATATGGTGCACAGCTTCTGTTCGGACCGGAGAAAATGATCCGCAGATTTGTGAAGGATGACAGATTTGACAGTCTGATCTGTACTGCAGTTGAAAAACACAGTGATTTCAAACTGGAAGGAATTACGGATGAGAGAACTCTGCTTCATGCAAAATTAATTCGGGATGCAGACAAGCTGGATAATTGCAGGGTAAAACTGGAAGAGTCCATGGAAACACTTCTGGGAGTGGATGAGAAGGGTGTTGGTGAAGGAGTGATCGCGCCAAAGGTGTGGGAGTCCTGTATGGCAAAGGAATCTGTATTATCTTCAGACAGGGTTTCAAAAATGGACTACTGGATTTCCTATATTGCACAGTATTATGACATCAATTTCTCGGAAACATATGAGATTATGCGTGAACATGACTATGTGAAACGGATTAAGGACAGAGTTCCCTATGCATTGCCGGAAACACAGGAAAAGATGGATGCTCTGGAGGCAGAGCTGGAGAAATATATGGATGAGAGAATTCGAAACAAAAAATAAATCAAGTAAGCCCCTGCTTCAATTGCGAAAAGCAATAAATAGTGGGTGGGGACATATGAAAAGACAAGAATGATTATAATGGATATGGATAAAACAGAGAAAAATCAGGAGAAATTCACCTGCGGAGAATTTGAATATCAGGTTATAAGAAGTGCCCGAAAAACCATGACTCTGGAGGTGCGCAGGGATGGAAATGTGATTGTCCGTGCACCGCTCCGTACAGGTCTGCCGCGGATCAAAAGATTTGTAAACCAGAAGCAGGAGTGGGTTCTGGGATGTCTGGAACGGACAAAAGAATACAGGGAAGAGAAGCCATTGAGTGCAGATCTGAGCGAGGCAAAACGGAATGTCTATATACGAAAAGCAAAAGAAACGATTACCAAAAGAGCTTCTTATTTTGCCAGACTCATGGGCGTTTCTTACCGCAATATCACCATCAGAGAGCAAAAAACGAGATGGGGAAGCTGCAGCAGTGAGAAGAATCTGAATTTTAACTGGAAACTGATACTTGCACTGCCGGAAGTGCTGGATTATGTAGTGATACATGAACTCTGCCATCTGAAAGAGATGAATCATTCGAAGGCATTCTGGGACGAGGTCGAAAAAGTAATGCCGGAGTATGAAACGTACAAGTTATGGCTGAAAGAGAATGGATGGAGGTTATAATGAATAATGAAAACAATAGCTGATCTGCACATTCATTCCAGATTTTCCATGGCGACAAGTAAAGAAGGTACGCCTGAGAATCTGGATTTCTGGGCGAGAAAGAAAGGGATTTCTCTGATCGGAACAGGTGATTTCACGCATCCGGTATGGAGAGAAGAACTGAAGGAGAGACTTGTTTCAGAGGGAAACGGCCTGTATCGTCTCAGAGATGAATATGTAAAAGAAGATAGCCGGAAATTTCCGGGAGAAGGAACACGTTTTGTTGTTTCCGGGGAAATCAGTTCTATTTATAAGAAAAACGGAAAGACCAGAAAAGTACACAATGTGATTTTGCTTCCAAGTCTGGAGGCAGCAGATGCCATGGCTCAGCGTCTGGAGAAAATTGGAAATATTCACTCTGACGGCCGCCCGATTCTTGGTCTGGACAGTCATGATCTTCTGGAAATGATGATGGATGTATGTCCGGAAGGAATTCTGATCCCGGCTCATATCTGGACACCCCATTTCTCTGTATTAGGTGCGAAATCAGGATTTGATTCTGTAGAGGAATGTTTCGAGGAACTGACACCGTATGTGCATGCACTGGAAACCGGACTTTCCTCTGATCCGGCTATGAACTGGAGAATTTCCAAACTGGACCGCTATCAACTTGTATCCAATTCAGATGCACATTCTCCGTCTAAGCTGGGACGTGAGGCGAATCTGTTGGATATTGACTGTTCCTATGAGGGACTTTATCAGGCAATTCAGACTGGCCAGGGACTGGAAGGAACAGTAGAATTTTTTCCTGAAGAGGGGAAATATCATTTCGATGGACACAGAAAGTGTGGTGTATCATTAAGTCCTGTAGAAGCAGAACGTATGGGTGGAATTTGTCCCGTTTGCGGAAAGAAGCTGACCATGGGCGTAGATCACAGAGTAGAACAGCTTGCAGACAGAGCGGAAGGTTTTGTGAAAGAAGACGGCAAGAAATATGAAAGTCTTGTACCTCTGCCGGAAGTAATTTCTGCATGTATGGGATATTCCACTGCAAGCAAGAAAGTACAGGGATGTTTTGAACAGATGATTCAGACACTGGGAACAGAATTCGACATTCTGCGAAACGTACCGTCAGAAGATATTAAATCCTGTGCAGGAGAACGGATTGCAGAAGGAATTGAGAATGTAAGAACCGGAAAAGTGAAGAGAATTCCGGGGTATGATGGTGAATATGGAAAAATACAACTGTTTGATGAAAATTAAACATGGAATGATGAAATTAGAAAACTGCCTATAAGAGAATAATCGGTGAGGAAATAATATATGAAGAAAATAGGAATTATCTCAGACACTCATGGCCTGCTCAGATCGGAAATACTGGAAATTTTAAAAGACTGTGACTGCATTATCCACGCAGGTGACGTAAACAAACCGGAAATCCTGGATACGCTTCGTATGATGGGCTCCATCTATGTAGTCCGCGGAAATAATGACAAGGAGTGGGCAGAAGGAATGGCGAAAACCTTACACTTCACCATAGAAGGCGTAAAATTTTTCATGACCCACAATAAAAAAGATGTGGACTGGGATTTAAAAGACACACAGGTAGTCATCTTCGGACACACCCATAAATACTTCGAAAAAATGATAGACAACCGTCTATGGCTAAACCCGGGAAGCTGCGGCCCCAGACGCTTCGACCAGGAGATCACCATGGCAGTAATGACAGTCGATAATGGAACCTATCAGTGGAAAAAGGTTGCCATGATCCCGCAGAAGTAAGTTAATTATTGAATGATACAGATCCGGAGAAAGAGGAGGAATATTCTCTGGAGGAATGTAAAAAAGAATGTAAAAAAGAATGTAAAATTGATTGTAACTGTAATTAATGCAGGAAATAGGGGACAGATATATAAAAGATTATAAATGCTATACAGAGAAACTTCTTTTTAAAATCTATTATGATTTTTGAAAAGAAGTTTTTTCTTTATTTTTATGTATTAAAAACATATCCTACATAATTGAAAAAAATGATATTGTATGATAACATAAAAATAGAGACTAGTAAGGTGCATGTCTGGAGGAAAAAGGAATGGAAAGATCTGAAAGTATTTACAGGCAGTCGAAACAGGAATTGGAAGATGTTCAACAGAAGCTTCGTATGATTGGATATGAACTTGGAACAATGGATTTGCATCGGAAATCTATCATTACGAAGTCGGTTAAAGGAAAAATATATTATTATGAACAATGGCGTTCAGAAGGGAAAGTACATTCCAGATATCTTGCCCCTGTACAACCGGGAATTATCTGGAAAGAAGAACAAAATCTGCTTCGTAAACAGGAACTGTTGGAAAATAAGAAGGAATTAGAAAAACTAAAAAAACCTTTAGAGACTTTTGTTAAGTCATTAGAGCGTGAAAGAGAGAAAGAATCTCTATTGAAAGATTATACCTTTGAAGTATATTGGAAAGATGAAATCACAGCAAGAGTTTATGTAAAAGGTGGCAGAGTTACAGTTTCCAGATTCGTGGAACATCCATTAAAGCAGCTATTTGCAGATAAGAATATGACAAGGTATCAGTTAAATAAAATCTTAGAACTGCGTTGTTGGGATAGAAACAGAGCAGATATTGATGAAATTCTGAGGCATTTGGGACTTAAGTATTATAATCCATATGAAATCGTGCGTAAGACTCATGGCGTATCTTATAATGATTATATATGGTTCAGATTTCCGGGAGAGAAGCTTACAAGTAAGGATGTATTAGTGAGGTGAATATGTTTCAGGAAACAATCAGTGATGAATATATTGTAATTCAGTCAGGAACAAGTGAAGGAAGTCAGATCAAATATAGAAAAGATAATTACTGGTACAAAAAAGATAACAGAGGACATGAAGGAAGAACAGAATATTTGTGTTCTAAATTATTAAGTTTTTCTACTTTGGAACAGAGTGAATATGTAGAATATGAGCAAGGATATATTAACCAAAATATGGGGTGTCGAAGTAAAAATTTTTTAAATCCAGGAGAAGAATTAATTACTTTTTACAGACTTTATTATAATGAGTTTGGTAAAGATTTATCTGAAGTGATTGGGCGAATGGAAACAATGGAAGAACGGATTGGGTATGTGGTTAACTTTATAAAACAAACATGTTTAATTGACATTACGGATTATATGAAGAAAATTTTTACGTTAGACTGGATTATTTTAAATGAAGACAGACATCTTAATAATCTGGCAGTTGTATTTCAGGATGGTATATTTGTACCGGCTCCTATTTTTGATAATGGAGTATCTTTGTTGACGGCAAATTTGAGCGTAAACTGGAATTTTTCAATAGAAGATAATGTAAAAAGAGTGATTGCCAGACCGTTTTGTGGCTCTCATGAAAAAATGCTCAATTATTTTGGGAAAGGATTTGAACTCAATGTTTCGGCTGCTTTGGAATGGCTAGACAAAGAAACGAATTCCCGAGAGAAAGAGGTACTGATGTATCAAATAAAAAAATTTCAGAAAATATAGCAGGGGATAAAAGTAACGGTTAATTTTCGAAAAGAAGTTTTTTATTTTGTTCTATCTGTCAGTTTTTCCGCTCCTTTTTTGGTGGGTTTGTAGAACTTAAAAATTTAAGTTGACTGTAAATTAATAATTAAGTATACTGAAAATAAAAACAATGACAGAAACCACAGACAGAAAGGA
>NZ_JBBKBP010000028.1:0-56115 GCF_037890165.1 Blautia sp. HCN-1074 | reverse complement strand
GCGTTACCGTAACAGACTCAAGACTCGCTTCAAATGCTGTGATTAGCAGCTTATTTGATGGGGCTTCCACCCACCGGACTATATACCCTTTGCTGGACGCACGGTCAGACCCTCCGTATCCTCCTCTCGTACTGATTGAATCTTCTAACGGAGCAAAAGCAAGTGCGATCCTGTATAGTCTGGTAGAAACTGCAAAAGCAAACACGATAAATACTTTCGAATATTTCAACCTGCTGCTCACCGAGATTCCACAGCACATGGAGGATAAAGACCTCAGTTTTATTGATGATCTTCTTCCATGGTCATCCAGAGTGCAGAAAGAATGTCCAAGTAAATACAAAAAATCCTAATTTTTTAATGTATTTTCCATTTCTATAAAATTCTCTCAATCCCCGCTAAAAATGCGGGGATTTTTGTTATCCAGTACTCATGTTTGACGGCTTACTCGGCATCTTCCCTTGATAAAGACAAATCTGTTAATACTTTAGGAAATAATGATGATGTCAAAAATCTATCATAATTATAATTATCTACCATTTTTATCTTAAAAATAGGAAGCCACCATTTCGAAAATAGAATTTTACTTTTCCAATCCGTTTCCTTCGTCTGATTTTTATAACCATCACGAATATATCTCCATATGTCTTTATTTTTTTTCTCTCCCCTATTTATAAAATGGCTTATAATTATAGGATTCGAATCAGTAAATTCTATATCTCTTATATAAGTTTGAAATAACTGTGTTTTATCTGATTCATCCATATTTTGTGTCATTACATAATAATGCCATATTTGAATAAGTGTATCTGAATAATGATTATCCACAAATTCTCTTTTTCCCTTTAATTCCTGAAGCAATATTTCTTTACTTTGAGAATTTTTCAATATCATATTCAAAATTTTATATATATTGTAGGCCAAAGATTCCTCATCAAATACCAAAGCCTGAAAATAATAAAACCATGAATCTTCTTCAATAAACTGAATTTTTCCCAATTCTAATTTCTTCAAAAATCGAGTTAATATAGTTTTTACCTGTCCAATCCGTTCTTTATCAAGCAAATCAGAAATATAATTCTTTAAATCAAAAAAGTGATCATAATTTAATTCTATAGTCTCATGACAATCATCATCCAAATATATAAATTTCTCACATACTTCTTTCTTAGATATATAAAAACCTTTACTTCTCGTAGTCTTCCCTCTTTCAACTTTATTTCCATTAATTCTCAAACGATACTTTGTTAAAATCTTTTGCACTTGCATTACCATATCTTCTAATTCTTGTTGATTGTCTGAGTAAAATGTCATATCATCTACATATCGTATATATCCTATTTTTTTCTGTCCAATCATTTCCCGGATATCATAATCAACACACAACATCAATAATTCCGCGCCAATATGTGAGGAAAAATTTCCCGCAGGTACTCCCTTTGTTTGATTATCATTAATCCTCTGATGAAATTTATCTAAAAAATCATAGTATCTTTGCGAAAATCCCAATCTTTTATATGGTTCACTCTTCCCAATTCTAGCTAAATAATGCGTGTACAAATTAGGGAAAAAAGATTCTATATCCATTTTTATAAAATAAAGTTTGCTTTTTTGGCAAGACTGAATTCTTTTTTTGGCATCCTCTATCTTCATCCACCTAGTCACTTTATTATTTTCATTAGTAAAGACTCCTTCCTCTACTTCTTCACAATCATATGGAGTACCAACCCAAAAGCTCTCATTCACAACTACATAAGAATTTGAATTCTCTATATACTTTAAATTATCTTCGTTAATATACAACTGTGCAAAAATATCTTCAAAGACATATAATGAATTGTAAATGAAAGCACAATAATGAATCAAGTTAACCATCTGCATTTCTCTCAAAGTTTTATTCTTTTTAAAAACATAATATGTAATAGCCTCAACACCAGGCTTTCTTAAATAAGATGGTGAATTAATCCCTTTAAAATCCTTAATAAACCCATCCTGCTCTAACTCATAATAATTATATTGTCCTTGCTGCATCTTATATAGTACATCTTTTAAATTTTCACAAATTATTTCAATGTCCACAAGTTCAGGTAACTCTGAATACCACATTCCCTGCAACAAAGCACTCATATTCAAAGAAAAATTAGGGTTACTAAACTCTATCATGTTTTATCTCCGTTTTCCTTAAATGTAAATTTTTATAGTTAAATGGTCAAACACTCCGTATTCACATTATTAAACATATGCTTTCCATTGAAGAATTGGCTACTAAATTTCCTAACGATTATAAGGAACTTTCAGAAGAATTTTATGTTTTATCTCTTATTCTGTACACTCAACAAATTCTTTAAGACTCTCAATTGTACTTTCAGCTACATTTAATATTCCCTGCATGAATTGTTCCATATAGTACCAATCTACTTCTCTTGTTTTTTCATTAACAGGTAACTGTATTATTTCATCTGCAATTGTTTGTATATTAAGTTGATCTGCATATGAATATTTTGTTAATGCGTTACATATAACAGATGCAATAAACAATCCAGATAGTTCTGTTAATTTATCATTTCTCAACATAATAATAGCAGAACCTGCACCACCACGTCCTAAAAAACTTTTTTTCTGATAAAAGGCAGAACCATCTAAAGGACTTACTGTAATGCAATTTCCACGATCCAATTCTTCTCCTACATTTGGTGTACACCATTTTACAATTCCATTGTTAAAATTCCCCGAAGCAACAAATGGCACATTTCCTTCAGAATATTTTGCTTGGCTTCGTGCGATAGGTCTACTGATTTCAAATAACTCACCAATAATGAAATTTCTCCATTTACTTGTATTAACTTTTGCCATTTCCCATACCACTTTTCTTTATCTTAATATTTATTATACCATTATCTGCTTCAACCTTGCTTGTATACATCACTTTAGTGATTAATTTCTCTCGAAATTCTCTTACATCTATTCCCTTTTTGAACATAACATAGTCCATTGCCGTTTTTCTAAAATCTTCTTCAAAAATTTCGAATTCCTTTTGGGGCATTTGATATGATAAATGTTCATCTGTATTTAACCATTGACATGTATCATCTCCAGATTGTTTCAAAACAATATCAATCCATTTATTTTCTATTGCAGACCACTTATCGTAAATATCATGTCTTCCTTTATTTTTTACAGTTGCAAGTCCGTCATCTTCCATCCAACATGCGAAAAACTCATTTTTTCCCTGTGCAACTCCTGCTTCAAAAATAAAAATACTTGTTGTAACTCCAACATTAAAAAATAAATCCTCGGGTAATTTAATTACTTTACGTAAACGATGATGTTTCAAAATTCGTTTTATCTGTACTTTTGAAGTTTTTTCTAGTTTTTTATCCGGTAAAATAAATGCGCACATTGTATGTATCGGCACATTATCTAATACATTCTCAACAATTTGTATACATCCATATTTTTTTTCATAGGGGGGATTCATTAAAACTTTTGTTATCTTTTGTTTCTTAATCCAATTTCCCGCCGTTTCTGTTCTTGCATCCATTTGTTCCAAATTTGTTTTTCCATCTTTATGTATTAACATATTTGCACATGCTAACGCATAAATTTCTCTGTCAAATTCAATTCCAAAAAGTTGCGTTTTTTGAATTTCTTTCGCTTTGTCTGTCTGCAAACCACCTGCCTCTTGTATCATATTTGCCATAGACTTTACAAGAAAACCACCAGAACCACAGCAAGCATCAAGCACCCTATCATCTTTATTTACTTCAAGAATTTTATACATAAAATCAGTAATATGTTCGGGAGTAAAAATTTGTCCGGATTCTGATTTTGCTTTATATCTATTAAATTCGTTGAAAAAAATACCCATCACATCTTCACCGCGCCAAGCATCAGAATTTAGACAATCACTAATTTCAGTAACCCAATCTATAAACTGCTCGATTAAGTTTTTTACTCTCTGCTGTTCTTTTTCATCTTCACTATCAACATTCAAATTCATTTTGATTTCCGAAAATACATCTGCCAATAAAGATAATTTTTGATTCTGTTTTTTATCTCTCAATAATTCTTTGTTCAAACAATTTAAAATTGCATTGTGAAATTCAGAATAATCCATACCTTTTACCATTAATGCATTAAAACGTTTTGCAACTAATGCACATGCTGTAAAAATCATTCGATGATATAAATTTTTAATTCCAAATTCAAAATGTAAGCAATTATTTATTTTTGCTGTTAACTCATAGATTGTTTTTTTGTTAATTCTATTTACTTTGAACAATGAAGTATAAAATTCCAAATTTTGCAAAATATTTGAACCATTTCCTTGAAATTCAACTTCTCCTTTGAATACTTTTGTATCATTTCCATTGTATAAAATTCCAACAACTTTTTTATATTTACTCTGTACAATTTTAATATTTTTTATAATTTCATCTGTTTGTTTATCCAATTGCACGTCTGAAGCTTTTGTCTCTAATACAATCGCCGTTTCGGAACAATCGTTCGGAAAATACCAACCATCTGGTCTATCTTTAACTCCCACAAAACCAAGCTGATTAAAGCTTGTTATCTGTCCTACTCCGGATTTTATATTTTTACTGTTTTTAAATCCAAGAATCTTCCTGGCTTTATCTCTAACCTCATCTTCTGTCAATTTTTCCATAATATTTTCTTTTCCTTAATAAATTTCTATAAAAAGTCAACAGCATTGTACAACACATATCTGCAATACTCCATTTAATCCTTAACTTTGTGAAATTTCTGCTCAAAATAATACATTTAATTTGACGCTAATATTAATCTTAATGCTAGTTAAAAACTGAAAGAGTATTCATTGCTTACTATTACACCTAAGACGGATCGTAATCAATCTGTCCTTCCTACTATTCTATATCTACATACAAAAAAGATTGCGGTGCAAATATGACATTATAATCTGATAAATCTCGTGGAGGATCAAATATTTCTACTTTTCCTAACTCATAGGCACATGCTATTTTACATCCATGAAAATATTCTCGATATTTTTTTCTGCTAATGCCAGCATTGCTTTTAGTCTGTTCCCACAAAGTAGAAGGGGCAGCACAAATAGTCCCCAATATCTCAACTTTTGCCACCACTTTCATTATGGGATATGTGCTATATATAAGTAGAACAGAACTGTTACTACGTGCTAACCGTTTACGATATTCATACTTTTTTGTACCAGCTAATATTCTATCAACATATTCTGGTTTTATTGATAATAGAATTGCCTTCAAAATTATATCCTCATCATTCTACATACTTAATTTCTGTTTTAGAATCATGCATAATCTGATTATATTGTTCATCGCTTAATCTCATAAACGACCGCGGTCCTCCTGGCGCACAAACAATATGATTCTCCCAAAGATAGCCCAATGTCAATCTTTTGTTCAAGCTTTTAACAAATATAAATTTTAATATTTTTAAATTGTGCTGGTGTTCACGCCAAAATTTTTTTAATTCTTCGGTAGAAAAGACACTTCGATTCTGACAGATACTTAGTAGTTCCTCCTGAGAGTGAATGTTGCTAATAATTTCATCTACCATAGCGATTGTTGTGACAACCGAAGTATACTTTTTATTTGAACCATTAGGGCCTGTTCGATAAAATAGGATGAAGTCGCCTGGCTTTACACCATTTCCTAGGGCCCATGAAATATAAACTTTTTGTAATGCATACCGATGCGGCTTTCTTCCGAGAAAATCAATTTTATTCTCGTTATTCAGTTTCGAATCCGGAAGTAATGTAGTATGATATTGCGGAAAAATCGGTAAAATATACTTATTACACTCATACCGAATATTGGGAAAATTCTTACGAAAAGAAATATTGTGGTCAAAATATTTCATTCTTTTTACTAAAACCTGTTCTTCCTTCCCATTTCCAATCTTTACTCCATATTTAATAAAGCCCCATCTTTTCAGTAATGCAACTAAAGCAGATAATTCTTCCCTATCGTTATAGAGAGTTACATAAATTTCATCAACATTACATTGCAAAGCATTATCAAAGATAATTTTGACAAAACGCTCACCCAATCTAAATCCTGTAGATTCAACTTTAAACGTTCCCACTTTTAATCTGCGCATCGGTTTAAATGGAGGAACGATATCCGAGTAATTCTCATTGCCCCCTTCTGTCTTTAAATATAAAAATCCTAATACTTTTCCTGCATCTGTATTACATATGTAAGCTTCTTCATCACATTTGCGAGAAAACCACTTATCAAATTCTGGATAAGCAGTACGAAAACTATCAAAAAAAGGATCCGTTAAATCAACATTTCCAAAATAAGTTTTTTCAACGGCAAGCATTTTATATTCAATGAGACTCGGGTTTTCAGCTGTAGCAGTACTGATAAATGCATTTATTGAAAAAACTCGATCCTTCAACCCTATCTTTAACGCCTTATTTCTTAGTCTTCGATCCTCTGTAATCAGTATATCAACTCTATTTAAATATACTTCAAACAAAAGGCAATCATCAATCATATCATTTTCTGTTTTTTCTGGAATTCCTATTAATTCCAAAAAAGAACAATCGGGTTTCTTAATCGTTTTAATCAACTCATATGATTCTAATTTTACCGAAATAGCCTCTTGCGTTTCGGAATCGCGATATTTGCTTATTTCAGATATAGAATACGGATGAATCACTTTGTCATAATTTAGCTTATCTAGCCATCGAAAAAGGTGACCAATACTATAATTAGAAACACGTTTATTTTCTCTATGAATAATTATATTTGTGTCAAGCAAAGCCCTCATAATTTCAGCCCCTTTCTATTTGAGATAAGCATGTCGTAACATCTGTTTCATCGAAAAACATATGATGAACATAAAGATTACAATTTATACTTGCAGCAATCTCATGCGCTTTTTTAGATTCTGTTTTTTGTAAAAAGGATATTTGTTTTTCGGAATACTCTTTTTTATCTCGTTCCGATAAATTTTTTATAATTTGTGAAGTTGAGGCCTCCAATAAAATCATGGTCTCTATTTCCAAATCATAAAACACATTACTTGGTAAAACATCAACATTTCCATTTACATCAAATATGCAAAAATGCCCCGCCAGAATAATGCTAGGAGTCACTTTTAAGAGTTGTTTAACTTGTGAAACCAAAATATTCTGATTTTCTTCTTTATCTTTAACAACTTTATTTGCTCCATAATTTTCATCATTGACCGCACTAATAAGATCACCGGCAGAAAAATTAGGAATTTTTAATATAGTTGATAGTTTATCACATAATGTACTTTTCCCTACACCATAAATTCCAGCAACAAATATTGTCCCCATACATTTACCTCCATTCACTGATTCATTACTATGTATATTTTACATCAAAATCAAGTTAGAATCTATCGCATTTTGGGCGAATATCTCATCTTTAACTCATGTTAATTCATATTTTTAAGCATCAGATTCATATTTCATTTGCAAAAACATATAAAACTTCTGGCAGGTTAAAATGAAAGAATTTTTCTCATTTTAACTTATGATAATTTTTTACATAGCACCATAATCATTTCTCAATACTATATCTTTTCTACACCAAATGTTTATTAAGTCTAATCCTCTCTTCCGCCCCATTATCAAATCTATACACCATCCTTCTCCGATCAAGCACCGGATTCGCATCGTGTATAACGCTATGATGATTCGGGCATACTATCATCTGATTATTCGCATCATTATTCAAACTATTAACAAAATAATCAATGTGATGTGCCTCTGCAATATGTGAACCATATTTTTCTCCAATCATCTGTCCGCATATCTGGCATCGGTATCCGTACAACAACTTCAAATTTTCTCCAATTTTCTGTTCAGTTTACGAATCTTGACAATTTGTAATTTCTTTTCTATTCCACTACTTTTATCTTCCATCTCATATTCTATTTCGTTCTCCACAGTCCGCTCTCGCATTCCTTGAATTGCCTTTTTCATAACCTGAAAATCTTCCTGTGCTATTGGCTCCAGAAGAAAAGTATCTTCATATTCTGTGGTATAAATAGCAAGATATTCCTTTAGTCCATCTGGCATTTTTATATAGCTTCTGTCTTTAGGATCTCTGCTTTCACGAATCATCTTTATGTAGCTCATGCTTTTAAAAAAATATTGCTGAAGTGCCTGTGACAGCTCACCATTTTTCGGATATCTGATCTGATAGGCATCCTTCTTTCTCTTTTCTACTGAGTTATTCATATTAACGATTTTGGCATCATATGTTTTTCCATTCATGAAAAAATGAATGATTTTGGATTGTCCACGTTGTAAAAAATTCTCCATATTTCGAAGAAAAATTACCTGATTATCTAACGGCAAGGTAAAGCCTTCCATCAATGTAGACCAGTCTATTTCTTTTTTATACACATAATTTTCTGATTCCATACGCATCTTCTCCATCACTATAAAAGTGCTTTTATCTTCTCTTTATATCGTCTC
This sequence comes from Blautia sp. HCN-1074, assembly GCF_037890165.1. NCBI lineage: Bacteria > Bacillati > Bacillota > Clostridia > Lachnospirales > Lachnospiraceae > Blautia > Blautia sp. HCN-1074. Next base: position 47,636 of record NZ_JBBKBP010000028.1, on the reverse strand, counting down.
CGATAATAGTCCATCGCCCTATACTCAATAACATCCTTCATCTGCTCTGCCAGCACTGGCTCCTTCACAATATCTTCCATTTCATCCCTCAACGCCAACGCCGCGCCATCCTTTTTCACAAAGAATTCTTCCCCAGATTTTAACAGAAAGTGTACCGGCATTTTCATTATCTTTTGGATATGATTCTTATCCGAAATCTTACGATATTCCTCATATGTAATCTCTTTCTCCAAATCCTTCCAATTTGTTCCTGTGAAGAAGAATTCTTTCCAGCTTGTCAGAAGTTCCGCCTCTGACACCTCCATTCTCACATTCCCATGGTTATAAAAAGCCATCAGTACCGACATTTTATACACCTTGCTCATGTTGGTATTTTCCAGCAGTTTTATAAAGTCTTTTCCGATTCCCCGGCAGAATCTTTTCTGCTCATCTGTGAGTTCATCCAATTCTTCCAGGTAATTCAGATACTTTTTAAACGGATTTTCATTCGAATGTGTAACTGCCATCTGATAAACATCATCATCCATATAAGTAAACAGATCCATTCTGGTTGGTTGTTTGCCAAGCAATTCTTTGATCCGGAAATACTCGTTTCTGATCTGCTCTTTGATCGTCAGCTGTTTCTTATCCATTTCCGCAAACAGATCAATTAATCTCATATCAAAATCAACGAAGCATTCATCTGGATAATCTGCTTTATCTGCCGGATAATATGTTTCTTTTCCTGTTTTATTTTTCCCTGTCAACAAATATCTGACTCTTCCCGCTTTTTCATAATTGCCGATAAAGTCCAGAACATTGAGATATTCTTTTCCCTTATTTCTGCGCAATCCCCTTCCAAGCTGCTGTAGAAAGACAACCGGGGATTCTGTCGGACGCAGGAACATTACCATATCAACTGATGGAATATCTACACCTTCGTTGAACATATCCACTGAAAAGATAACTTTGATTTCTCCATTTTTCAGTTTCTCAATCGCTTCTGCTCTGTTCATGGAAAACTCTCCATCTGCATTACTATAAACTGCTGCCGACGGAATTCCTCTTTTACCGAATTCTTTTGCCATTTCTTCTGCATGTTTTCTGGAACAACAGAATCCTAATGCCTGACTGGAGCCATATTTGCAGTAATATTTGTAAATCAACTCATACCTGTAAGCATTCCCGATATAAGTTCTGTTCAGTTCTTCTTCTGCATATTTTCCCTTAACTATATGTAGCTTTGTGTAGTCAGTCTCATCATAAATTCCATAGTAATGAAACGGAACCAGCATTCCCTTATTGATTCCATCTTTCAGTGAAATCTCATACGGCACATTATAATCGCAGATTTCATATATATTTTTGCCGTCCATTCTCTCAGGCGTTGCCGTCAGTCCAAGGAGAAACTGCGGTCTGAAATATTCTACAATTCTTCGATATTGGTCATTAACTGCATGATGAAATTCATCAATCACCACGTAATTGAAGTAATCTGGAGCGAAATATTTTTCATTTAAATATTCCGGTTTTCCAATGGTCGCTACCGAAGCAAATATAAGTGGCTTATCTGTGCACTTCTCAGCTCCCATAAAAAATCCATAGTCTTTGGAATTTCTTACGTTCTGAAAAGAAACTGCTGCCTGTTTCAGAATCTCTTCCCTATGCGCAACAAACAACACTTTCTCATATTTTTTTGAATCAAAAGCAGCTAAAAATGTTTTCCCTATGCCCGTTGCAGCCTGAATGAGTGCTTTCTGTGCTCCTTCTGCTCTTGTATCTTCCAATGCGCACAATGCCTCGATCTGTGCTCCTCTTGGTTCATATAAAGGTTTTATTTTTGTATCATTTGTTTCCGACTCTGTAAAGTCATATCTGTCAAGGTCTTTTGCCACCGCCGGACGATGCCAGTTCTGGGAGTAACGTTTTAATTCTTTGTCATCAATGATAATGGAATGATTCTCAAATAAATCCTCAAATGTACGAAAGAATTCTTTATAGTTTTCCGGATCTTTCTGACTGCTGAAGCGATAATTCCATTCTATTCCTGAGGTCAGCGCACTTCTGGAAATATTAGAAGAGCCGATGTAAAGTTCACTGTAATCTGTATAATGGAAAATGTAAGACTTGGGATGAAAAGACCGTCCTTTTTCACAATAAAATCTAAGATCAACTCTGTCACCAAGTTTTCTTTTGATCAGATATAGTGCTGATGGCTGTGTAATTCCAAGGTAGTTTCCTGTCAGGATTCGGATTTTGGCTCCACGTTTCAAAGTATGTTCCAGTTCTTTCAGCAGCATTCTCACTCCGGATTCCATAAGAAAAGAAACAATGATATCAACGCTTTCCGCTTTTTTCATACTCTGGATCAGCTGATAATATAACTGTCTTCTTTTATCCGGTCCGCCGGTCATTGCATCTGTGGAATATTCATTTTCATACTCAATATTTACTTTTTCTGTAGAAGTAAATTCAGCCATTTTTCCTCACCTCTTCCCGGTCGGACATCTCCTGTGATCCAATGTTCTTCTATTTTAAGGCCATGCATGTCACGTATGAAATCTTTAAATGTATCTGTTGTAAAATCAGTAAAATATCTTCCATTTCGTTCGCCTTCAAATTCTCCGTATTTGAAAGAGGTATAAATCCATCCTTCCGATTTCAATGCTGCATACATATTTTCCAAAACTTCATGCAGTTGTTTTTTGGGTAAATGGAGAATAGATGCACAAGCCCATATGCCATCATATTTTTCTTTTTCATCCAATTCCTGAAACAACATCTGCCTAACTTTGATTCCCGTATATTCACTTGCAATCCGACACAATTGTTCTGAACCGTCAATTGCATCTACCTGGTATCCACGACTCAAAAAATACTTTGTGTCCCTTCCTGCGCCACAGCCAAAGTCGAGAATATACGCATCTGGGTTCAATTTCTCCAGAAATTTGTCTTGTACTTCTGTAAACTTTACTGAAACAGTCCCAGAGGCAAAAGACTGCGCATTTTCGTTGTAATATTTTAATGTTTTATCTGTCATATATGTCCATTCTTCAAATGCCTGTTTAGCACACTGATTTTTAACCTGTTTTAACCGCATAATACATTTTGTCTTTTATGCTCTAATTTTCCTAATAAATTCAGTTTCTTTATGTCCACATTATACAATTTTTCGACATAAACAGCAACAATTTTCGTCAGACATTTCCTGTTATGTTCACTTGTCTGTAATACCAAAAAGAGATATATCAAACTCCTGATATATCTCTTACATTACTTAAACAATATTTTTATTATTGTTCTGCATTCTTTTCAATTATAAAAGTATCTTTGCTCAACTTATGATCCATTATATCTTTTTTATTCTTTTCTCTTGTTTGTACACTTTTTCGAATTCTTTGCTTATTTCCGCACTCAAGACATGGCACAATACTTCTTTTTATAGAATGCGGTGTTCTCATAAATTCTCTTCCACAAGTTAAATGCTTGAATTTCATATCCGCTCCACTTGCGACATACATACTTTGTATTTCATATTCTCCCAGAAAGTTTTTTTCCAGATATTCCTCTACCTTTTTTCGACCTTTACACTGATAACATTTTGTACCATTTCGTATTCCTAAAAGCGTGGCCTTGAACTGTGTCCCACATTTTTTGCACTTCCATACAGCTGCAGTTTTGTTATTTATAAAGCCTGATATCAATTCTACTGGAAGCGCACTTTCTTCAACTTGCCTTACGGCCTCTTCTACAGTCCATTTAAGAGTTTTCTTCGAATCTGGAAATATATCTATTCCCATCCATCTCTTGTACGTAGCAGGATTCAAATCCAATTCTTTGCATATATCACCACTTTTCTTTCCATTTTCCTGCAATTTTCTTACTGTAGAGATTATTTTTTCTTTTTCAATATTTTTTTGAATCTCTATCTTTGATATCCCATCCCATAATCCATCATTCACAAATTTATATTTAAATCCTGGAATACTTTTTACAGATATCTTACACTTATCTGCAATTTTGTAATTATCCTCTCCATCCTTTAACATTTTTAAAATTTCTTGATCCCTTTTAGTTGAAAAATTCCGAATTACCTCTTTCCAATCTATTTTCTGAATGTTAATTATATCTTTTAATTCATCATTTTTTTCTATGCTTTTCCTTATATATTTTAATGATGATTCTCTTGCATCAACTACAATCAGCTTATATCCTATTTCTAATGCAATATTTCTTTTCATGAGATCATTTTTCTTCTCATCTTCTAAGGTTCTGCCACCCATTTCAGCAAATCCACGCCCATAATGCTGACGTCCATGAATTTCAATCAGAATTTTTTTATCATCTAACTCAAAATCATAAAAAAATTTTTTCTTTTTCCAATTCACACATTTTTGGCAACTGTATTTTATCTCTAAACAGTCAAGAATTGCCGCAAACATCCTTTCTCCATAACTCCTTCCATCTCCGCACGATTTGCACGGAACATATTTTCTCTGATAAACCGTATGGATAGATTTATCTCTACAAATCTTTCCACAGTCAGGACAATAAAAATCCGCTTTCTTATGCGACATACAGGTATATTTATACGGGTACTCCTTATTTACAAACATAACGGCAAAATTTGGATCTGCCACTATTATTTTAGGATGATAACATAATGGACATTTTGGGGTTCTATATTCTATATGGCTCTCTTCCATCTCAAATTCATGTTTATTCGGACAAACCAATGTATACCTTTTCCGTTGAATTGCTTTTTTCGTATAATCTTTTCTTTTTTCTCGTTTTGTGATGACGTATTCTCCATTCTCCCCTTTTATTATCTGTCCAAGTTCAAATCGATATTTTCCACGTTCCATAGAATATATCTCCTACGTTATTTATTTTCTTGCGAGCCAAATGCTTCACCTGACTCTCTGAATGCTAATGCAATCTCATAATAATTAGTTGGGTTATATACCGGTTCGCTTTGCTCTCCCAATACAATATCCCGATAATAAAAGTCTCTCAGATTATTGTTTACTTTCACATTTGTCAACCGAATATATCGGTTGTTTGGATTGGTGGTTGTGAACGCAATAAATCCTTTATCAATTGTCTCAAGAGGCCTGAGATTATGCGAAGTAAAAATCAGCTGACCATTCCCTTTTTCAGAAATAATATTTAAAAGTTCTCCCAGCAGATATTCAAAAATTCCAGAATCCAGTTCATCAATTGCTACCGTAATAGACGGATTATTATACACCACAATCAGTAATTGCAAAATTGAAACAATCTTCTTAATACCTTCCGACTCATATTGAAACGGAATTGCTTTTTTATTTTTCAATGACATTAACTGAATCAACCTTTCAATTTTACCTTCTTTGGAAACGACTGCTCCCAAATCCAGAACACCTATTGTCAATCCAGGAACTAATTGTTGTAAAACGATATTCATGTTATCAATAATCTCCTTTACAAGTTCCATGGCATTTTCCGGAATCGATGTCGGCATATTTAATGGAAGCAATAGGTTTCCAACTGCCTCAGAATTCTTTTCTTTATATTTGAATGCTAACGGCAAGGCATTCATATTAATCAGACCTTCATGTTCTGTATCTATAACAAACAGTTCCCTACTTCCAAATGTATATAAGCCATTAAGAATGTTTAAATATCTTTCAATTTTACAGTTCTTTCTAAAACGATTCATCATTTCTTTTGAAAATATAAACGATCTCGATTGTTCCTGAACCAGACGTTTGGTCAAAAAAAGTTCCATAATGTCTTCATCTATATCTTTCAAAAGTTCATTATATTTTGATTTAGGCACAAACACTTCTGATGTCCTTGTATCAATAAGAGAACTCTTACGAATCTTCTCTTCCTCTGATTGATAGCTAAAACTCAGTACCTCGTCAAAAATTTGTGCCTTGTATTTTGTTCCCGCATTCGCAGTAATATTGTCATCGCATTCCGAATCGTCTATTACCTTTTTCATTGAAAACTGATACCAGATGTTATAAATTTCTTCTCCCTTTTTCATTTTAAACTGGTATTTCAGAATAGAAAATTCTTTTTCAACATTAATGCAGTCTGCATATTTTCTCGGAATCGCCTTACCACATAACGAATATTTGAGTAATTGTATTACATCAATTAAGGCTGTTTTTCCAGAGCCGTTCTGACCATATAATCCAACTATACTTGCACGATATTTTTTTCTCCTGTTTTCAAAATCCAGCATGCCTTTTTGTATATTTTTAAAATTCTCTATAGAAATGCTTTCCATCCTGACAGTCTGTCCGTTCATAACGCCCTCCATACGAATATCACACTATATAATGATATAAAATATATGCTAAGTCTCTTTTTATATTGTACTACTATTTCACTTCTTTCTCAACTTTATTTTTCATTTTTGATACTTTTTGTATCGTTCTTATTTTTCATCATTCTTGTTATATTTTATTATCTGAAACTATTTTTCAAATATACGCTGATAACTTCTGCAACGTAAAAAAACAGACCATATATAGGTTTTTCCCCTACATACAGTCTGGTTCTCTGATTCCATCATTCATTTCTGGTAATAAGTCAATAAAGCAGACATTCAATTACTCTTCCGCATCCATCTCTGCCTTAATCTCATCCTCGCAGTCTGCCATTGCCTGCAGTGTCATAGTGAGCAGTTTCTGTAATTCCCAGCCGAGCTGGTCAGCGCCGCGTTCAATGACTTCTCTGGAGCATCCTGCTGCGAAGCCTTTGCTTTTATATTTCTTTTTCAGAGATTTCAGTTCCATGTCCTTGGTGCTCTTTGACGGACGCATCAGTGCTACTGCCCAGATCAGACCTGTCAGCTCATCGGCGGCGAAGAGAACTTTTTCCATCTCATGTTCCGGTGCTACGTCAATAGTTGCGCCGCAGCCTACTGTGATTCCATAACCATGTGATACGACTGCATGGATCACATCTTCGCCTACGCCTGCCTCGCGGAGCATTTCCGAGGCTTTGAGGCAATGTTCTTCCGGGTAAAGTTCGAAGTCGATGTCGTGGAGGAGTCCTACGATTCCCCAGTATTCTGCATTTTCACCGTAGCCAAGTTCGTTAGCGTACCATTTCATTACTGCCTCTACAGTCAGTGCATGCTGAATGTGAAATGGATCCTTGTTGTATTTCTTTAATAAAGTAAATGCCTCGTCTCTTGTAATTGTCTTCATTATAATGTCACTCCTCGTTTCTGAATCCTAACGCTGTTTTTTAATTCTCTGTCAAGCAGATAAAATCATCCGCTTCGCTACTTGCTCATAACCGAATACTGCTTCGCAGTTTAGCATTTAATTTGAACTTTTATCTCTCAATCTGAATCTGACATACTTCCATAGCTTTCAGTGCATTCTCATGGCTTTCCGGTGTTACGCCTGCGCAGCATTTCGCGTCTACAATGATCGGAACTTCCGGGAGGGATGCTTTAACGAGAAGTGCATTGGAAATTACGCAGATATCTGTACATAAACCTACAAATGTGATGCTTTCAATTCCCTGATCTTCATTCAATTGAACCAGTTCTCCAGCCAAATCTGTAGAACCAAAAGTTTCTTTATCGATCGGTTCTGTTTTTCTGAGTGCGTCTAATTCACTTCTGATCTGCCATCCTTCGGTATCTCTGATGCAGTGCGGTACCGGAAGTTTCTTGCCTTCCTGAGTATCAAGATAATATGTTTCGTGAGTATCTCTGGTAAAGAATACGGTTCCGTCAAAGTTTTTGATCTTTTCTTCCACATAAGGTACGATTGCTACTGCTTCTTTCGTTCCAAGAGCTCCATCAATAAAATCGTTCTGCATGTCTACAACTACTAATACTTTCTGCATTGTTTTTTCCTTCCGTTTCTATAAGCATTTTTATCACTATACAACAATAAAGTAAATTTGTACAGATTGATTCCTGTTATTTTGCCATAACTTTCTCAAATCTGTATTTCTGCTTAATATCAGGATATTTTTCTCTGTCTGCTTCGCTCATGAACATATCATATGGTCTGGCACAAATTTTAAAAGGTGCGTAAAGCGCCTGATAGATCATCAGTTTTTCGCCATTTTCTGTGTGATGGGCGACTGCCAGTACTTTGTAGAGATATTCGGATGTGTCTGCGGATACCCATTCTCTTTTGAAATGCTGCACGATGTCTCCTACGTGGATATCATGTTCCGGTGCTTCGGATCTGTTTGTCTCTTCTGCATCGTCTTCTTCTATTTCAGGTTCTGTGTTGAGTTCCATGTATTCCTCTTTATCAAGCGATACCGGAATTCCAGAACGGCCGTTGATATGCACACCGCCATACCAGGTGCCTGTGACCTCACAAATATCACCTACTTCGTATTCCATGCTGCAGTCATTATTTTTCTTTATGATTCTGATTTTTACCATTTTTATTTTTCCTTTTATCTCTTATCATTTTAAATACATTCACATTTTTTATTTCCAGTTTTTCCAAATCTCTGGCTGATATCCTACCGTTGCCTGTTTTCCATTTCTTACAACTGGGACTTTGATGATGCTCTGATTTTCTAGGATTTTCTCTGCCCTATCTTCTTCTGCAATGTAAGTAATAAGAGCCAGCAGATCTTTGTCTTTACTATTAGTATCTATCAGCTTGTCATATCCACCTACTGCCTGGCAAACAGACTGGAATTCACCTTTGCTCAATCCTTTTTCTCTCATATCAATAAACTGATACTTGACTCCACGTTCTTTGAAATATCGTTCTGCTTTCTTACTGTCGAAATTTTTCTTTGTTCCGAAAATCTGTATGTTCATAATGTTCTTCCTTTGTTTTTATTTTACGATCTGTTTGATAAAAGAACCAGACAAATATTCCAAAAACCTGCTTTCCTATTTGTCTGGTTCCATTATTTTTTACATATCATTATTTATTTTTTCTTCTTTTATTACTCCAATTGCATGTCCCAGTATCCTGATCTGTTCCGCGTCAACCATCATTGGTTCGTAATCCTTATTTTGTGAAATTAACAAAATTGTGCTTCCCATCTTCATGAATGTTTTTAATGTAACATTTCCATCCAGTTCCACCGCTGCAATCTGATTATTATCCACCACATTTGTCTGCCGTAAAACAACCTTATCACCATTATCAATTCCTACGCCTGTCATAGAATCTCCACGTACTGTGAGAAGAAATGTCTCATAAGGTGCAGAAAGCCATTCTCTGGGAAGACGGCATGTTTCTGTAATTCCCTCAACCATTTCAATAGGAACTCCTGCGGCTATTTCCGCAAACACAGGGCATGTAACCAGTTCGCTTGCGTTTAAAACTCTTTCTCCCTGTTTTTCCTGAATAATAAATTCCTCCGGCTGTTCATCATCACAGATATAGTGATGTTCTACACCCTTTACCAAATCTTTATACATATACTCTGTTATTCCGGATGCCAGCATGGAAAAATCAAACTTTGGAATGTCTTCTATTTCTGTCCCGGTCTTATCAATAATTTTTAATTCATTCCCATCCGTAATGATTCCATAACACGTTTCAGGACTGACAGCCATATAAGAACGCAGTTGTTCTTCTGCATGATTAATTCCAGATTGATATTGTTTAACTTCAGCCAGAATATACGGCACTTTTCTGTTATTACGATAAATCATAACTGCAATATCTGCAAAACCTGTCTGAGAAAAAGACTGTACTTTCCATTCTATTTCCAACAGTTCTGTTGGATAATGATAAACTTCTCGTAATTCCCGTAATAACCACTGACGAATTTTTTCTTCTTTATTATAGGGATCTGCAATTTTGTCCATAAACAGATAATTCTTTAATGGAATATCTGCCAGACAACGAAACGCTGCCTTTTCCTTCATTTTTAAGAACTCAGGCTCTATACTGGAAATAAAACGCGAAGCTGTTCCATGACAGCTCATATATAATTTTTCTGTTGCTCTTGTCATACCTACATATAACAATTTTCGTTCCATGGTTTCTACATAAGCGGCGTCTTCATTCTCCTGCAATAAATTTGGATTTGGAAGAATTTTTTCTGACAACCCTATCAGAATCACAATCTTAAATTCTAGTCCCTTAATTGAGTGCATAGTCAGAAGTTTTATTGTATCCTCTCCAAAGTTAATTCCCTCCTGTGTAGTATACAACGCTGTTTTTATATTTTTATCCATTTCATTTTGAAATTCTTCCAGAACTCTTTTCGTTCTGGCAACAATAGCAATTTCTTTTGCATCATACCGTTTCAGAAGTTTTCTCAGAAGTCCTTCTGTACCCACTATTTCTTCCTGAATTGTATGATATTGAGTAAAGATCGGATAGCTTCCCTGCTTATCAATTAATGACGGTTTTACAAAATTATCATCATTAACAATATCTGTATCTTCACTAATCAGACTGTATGCCGCCTCTGCAATCTGCGTAGTTGTACGGTAATTCTTTGCGAGAGATGTACTTTTTCCTGTCATATCCAGGCCAATGCTTGTAAAACTCCGTCCTTTTACAAGCCAAGATGTACTGTAAATACTCTGTGCTGTATCTGCCACAAACATAATACTGCTGTAGTCTTTTTCAGATTCATACATTTGCATCAGACATTGCAGCTGAACTCTGGACAGATCCTGACTTTCGTCAATAATAATATGTGTATATTTTTGTATTTTATGATTCCTTAGATATTTTAAAGCATATAATGCCACATCCTGAAAATCACAAAGCCCCTCAGCAAAGCATGCTTTGGTATATACTGCCATCAGTTCATAAATTGCCTGCCTGATTCGACTGTTTTTTTGCAGTTTTTGAGGTCCTTCATTGTTTCCTTTACTTCCTGTTCTGCCGATTCGGTCTGCTGACTGATAACTTTCATATTCCACATAATTACATGCCTTCATCCAGGCAATCTCATTTTTAAGAAAACCCAGATATTTGCTGTCTAAAATTTTAATATCCCCAAAAGTCTTTTTTACACTGTTAAGACTGCGCTGCCATATTTCATTTTCTTTTTGTTTTGAAATAAGCTGTAATTGTTTTTGATTTTCCTTACAAAATGCTTTGAAATAAGAAAACAGTAATTTATCTATGTTCGTTATTTTTACATTTTTCTGTATATCTAATTTATCAAACAGCCCATATTGATCTTCTTCATCAATCTGGCTGTATATATATTCGATATAATTGGTCAGGCTTTTATTATAAGTAACCATCAGGATTTTGTCATTTACATCATAGCAATAATTGTTAAGAAGAAACGAAATCCTATGTACTGCTACCGTTGTTTTTCCAGAACCTGCTACCCCTCTAATAATCGACTGCCCCATAGTAGAGCTTCGAATTAATTTTTTCTGTTCCAGATTTAATTGCATACCTTATCTCCTGTATCTAAAAATGTTTCAAAAATACGTATTTCTTCCTTTTTATTTCTATATATTACCATATACAGCAGTAAGTTACAATGTCGTCATTATGCAATTATATTTCACATTTTTTTCAAATTCTCACCACATATTTCTCACATTTTCTGGTTATATTATTACCTGTACAGAGCAAAGAGTAATTGCAATAAAACTTTTTCTTTTTCATACTTTTGCCGGGGGCTGATTCAGTTCCCGGCCTCCTTCTTTTTTCAGATTTTCTTTTTGATACGGCTGTATATACTTAAGCCTTTTTCCTGTCCGTATTTTGAAACGATTGTCTTGTATATCTGCTGCTTTCTTTGTTTGCCTTCCGTATTCTTCCCAACCACCGCAGACACATAATTTACAACTTCCTTTGACATTCCTGCATTGTTTAAAATCTGTTCTACTTCCTGCTGAGGTTTCTTTAACCCTACGTTCATGTCAATTATTTTTTTCTGCTGTTTAGATGCTTTCTGTTTTGGCTGTTTTCGTTCTTTTGGATTTACTTCCAATGTCTTTGCATTTTCAGGTTTAACGTCTTTTTGCTTATTATCTTTTTGTTTATTCTTTGTCTGCTTGTTGGAAATTTTATCAATTCTTACGACCTTCGCTTTCTTTTCCGTTTTCCAGAACTGAATAATCGGATCATAGCCGGTATCTTTGCTGACAATCACAAACTTACAGGATTCTTTCTGATCCATATGTTTTGCGCCTACCAGATATCCCAGGTAAGATCCCAGATGCATATCTGCTGACTGCTTTCCGGTCGGAACTTTGTGTGTGATCAGCTTCGCAGCTCCATGATTGCTGATAATATCCAGGTCTATTTTCTTATTGTTATTTGTATAAAAAAGATGAATATAATCAGATTCACCTAATTTTTCACATCCATTCAGACCTTCACACCCTACGTTTTCAAAATCAATCAAATAATATACTTTAATAATGTTCACCTTCTTATAAATTTATATTTCACTGAATAAATATTCTTATATCATCTATTCAGTAATCTAGTGTGCCGACAAGTTGATTCTTGAAGCAATCTTGCAGGATAAATTTTCTTATTTCAAGGCGGAAGAGAGAGGCGTAGCGGTGGCTATGGCGACCGACGACAACGCGGAAATAAGAAATTTAGACGCAAGATTGTTCGAGAAATCAACTTGTCGGTACACTAGTGCTTTCCCGTAATATGGGGATTCATAACATAAGCATTCTTTCTCTGCCATTACAGCAGATAATTTCTTCCTATTTTAGCATGTATCCTCCATCCGTACAACGCTAAATAAAATATTATCATATCTACGAATATGATTCCCATATTGCCGGCATAATAATTTTACATACCTTTTGTGAAAAGTGACGGATTTTTATCAGATTTAAGTTGATAAATCTTTAACAAAATTCAAAAAAAACGCAAAAATCCTGTTGATTTTAAGCGTTAAATATGTATAATAGTAAAAGAGAAGCGATACCCATTCGCTTTTATGGTAAGGTATCTTAAGCCTGTTTAAACAGGCGCTTTCATTAACGAAGAAAAGAGGTTAAACGTAAGATGGCAAAAATCGATTTAAGCAAGTATGGCATTACCGGAACTACAGAAATTGTCTACAACCCTTCTTATGAAGTATTATTTGAAGAAGAAACCAAACCGGAACTGGAAGGCTTTGAAAAAGGTCAGGTCAGCGAACTTGGTGCAGTTAACGTTATGACAGGTATCTACACAGGACGTTCTCCTAAAGATAAATACATCGTTATGGATGAGAACTCCAAAGATACAGTATGGTGGACAACAGACGAATACAAAAACGATAACCATCCTGCAACTCAGGAAGCATGGGATGCAGTAAAAGAAATCGCTAAAAAAGAGCTCTCCAACAAGAGACTTTTCGTAGTAGATGCATTCTGCGGTGCTAACAAAGATACTCGTATGGCTATCCGTTTCATCGTTGAAGTTGCTTGGCAGGCACATTTCGTAACAAATATGTTCATCCAGCCAACAGCTGAAGAACTTGAAAACTTCGAGCCAGATTTCGTTGTATACAACGCTTCCAAAGCTAAAGTTGAAAACTATAAAGAATTAGGCCTGAACTCTGAAACAGCTGTAATGTTCAACATCACAACTAAAGAGCAGGTTATCGTAAACACATGGTACGGCGGAGAAATGAAGAAAGGTATGTTCTCTATGATGAACTACTTCCTTCCACTGAAAGGCATGGCTTCCATGCACTGCTCTGCAAACACAGATATGAACGGCGAAAACACAGCTATCTTCTTCGGTCTTTCCGGAACAGGTAAAACTACTCTTTCCACAGACCCGAAACGTCTCCTGATCGGTGATGACGAGCATGGCTGGGATGACAACGGCGTATTCAACTTCGAAGGCGGATGCTACGCTAAAGTTATCAACCTTGACAAAGAATCTGAGCCGGACATCTACAATGCAATCAAACGTAACGCTCTTCTTGAGAACGTAACACTTGATGCTGAAGGCAAGATTGATTTCGCAGATAAGAGTGTAACAGAGAATACTCGTGTATCTTATCCGATCAACCACATTGAAAACATCGTTCGCCCGATCTCTTCTGCACCGGCAGCTAAGAACGTAATCTTCCTGTCCGCAGATGCTTTCGGAGTACTTCCTCCAGTATCTATCCTGACAGAAGCTCAGACTCAGTACTATTTCCTGTCTGGATTCACAGCTAAACTTGCTGGTACAGAGCGTGGAATCACAGAGCCTACACCTACATTCTCTGCTTGCTTCGGACAGGCATTCCTTGAACTGCATCCGACAAAATACGCAGAAGAACTTGTTAAGAAAATGGAAAAGAGCGGAGCAAAAGCTTACCTGGTTAACACAGGATGGAACGGAACAGGAAAACGTATCTCCATCAAAGATACTCGTGGTATCATCGATGCAATCCTTAACGGAGATATCCTTAACGCTCCTACTAAGAAGATCCCATTCTTCGATTTCGAAGTTCCTACAGAGCTTAACGGCGTAGACACAGGTATCCTTGATCCTCGTGACACATATGCTGACGCTTCTGAATGGGAAGTAAAAGCTAAAGATCTTGCTGGAAGATTCATCAAGAACTTCGCTAAATATGAAGGAAATGCAGCTGGTAAAGCACTTGTTGCAGCTGGTCCTCAGTTATAATTATAATTGCTGAATTAAAGTTAATTATAATTAAATTATAATTTTATTGTCCAAATGAGTACGAAAGGGATGCGAGTAATTCGCATCCCTTTTTCATGTTGTTTCGGTGGTCAAGCGGATATTCGCAATCCGCTTCGCTACAGGGCTCTGAGTTTTTCTGCCACTTTCTCATATGCGGGTACCGGAACGTGATATTCTTCTCCCATTCTTACTACTTCGTAAACTAATCCGTCAATTTCGGACTGTTTTCCTGCCATGATATCCCGCTGCATGGAAGTGGTTGCTTCCGGTGCGAGGTTGGAAAGGATTTTTAAATTTACTTCTGCCATATCTTTCTGGAAAGGAACTCCCATGGCTTCTGCAAGTGCTGCGATTTCTTTTACCATGGTCTTAAAAAGTTCTCTGGCTTCGCCTTCTTTCTGGAAATCTGCGGCAGTTGCGTGGTAATAGAGTCCTGCTGCCCCGATCGGGGATACATAGGAAAATTTCTCCAGTGCTTCACGGCGGATGTTTTCCGAAAGAGTCCCGTCGATATGACTGTCACAGAGGTCTTTCTGAATCTCTTTCAGTTCCGGTCGGAATTCTGCTTTGTCTCTTACGCCGAATACAATGTGCAGGATCTGTCCATGCTGGAGAAGTTTTCCCGGTTCTTTAATGTTGGCAGAAACATAGATGCAGCCGTCTGTTACCAGAAGATCCGGCAGTTCTTTCTGCATTTTTCCACCTGTTCCATATATATTCAACACTGGAATTACGATAGTATTTTTCCTGGCAATGCGTTTGATAAACGGAATCGTTTCCTGTAAGGAATAGCCTTTTACGCAGACAAAAATTACGTCCGGATGCTCTGCATAATGCTCCATATCTGTAGCAGGAATGCTTATGTTTTCCTCTGTTTTATCCCACATTTTCTCCAATGTAAGACCCTGTTTCTGGATCTTTTTCAGGTGTTCGCCTCTCGCGATCAGGGTTACGTCCTTGCCTGCTTTTTTCATATAATATCCGGTAACACCACCGGTTCCTCCGGCTCCAATGATTAAGTATTTCATATTTATTTTCTGCCCCGCTTTCATTGTTTTGATTCTTATATCATAGCACAATTACAATTTTTCTTCAGTATATTTTATGCATTACGCTGACATAATTTTGCATTGACAGTTTATTTTTTGCCCTGTAATATCAATGGTATCAATATCAGAATATATTACGCAGGAAAAGTATTAAGATGGAACGATATCTGGAATTTAGAATAGATGAACAAACTACAGAACTTAAAATGGAAGCATTTCTGAAAAAGAATGCAGGACTTACAAAACGGCAGATCAGCCAGGCGAAGTTTCGACCGGACGGGATTACCAGAAACGGAGTTCGCTGTCGTGTAACTGAGACAATATATCCAGGCGATGTGATCTGCGTTTGTCTGGAGGAAGCCGGGACTGCTTCTGCGCATCTTGAAAATTATAATGACGGAATCAGAAGTAAGGATTTGTCGGATTTCCATTCCAACAGAGCTTCAGCTCCAGTTTCCGAAACTTCTTTTTCTCTGAATATTTTATATGAAGATACGGATATTCTGGCGGTTGATAAACCGGCAGGAATGGTTACGCATCCAACGGGAATGCATTATACAGACAGCCTCTCCAATCTTGTTGCCGGTTACTTTCGAGAGAAAAATGAACAGGTCTGTGTCCGCCCGGTGGGGCGGCTGGATCAGGAGACTTCCGGGATTGTGGTTTTTGCCAAAAATCAGGTAGCAGCTTCAAGGCTTCAATCTGTAAAATCTCCATGCAAAATTCACAAGCAATATCTTGCCGCTGTATCCGATACTTTGCCTGTAGATATGCCTGGTGTCTGGCATACCTTAGATTTACCGCTGATGCAGGACCCGGAGAATCATCTGAAAATGAAAACTGCTGCTGATCTTTCCTTACATTCATCTGCATTATCGGGAAAAATCAAAACAGCAGTTACTCATTATCATACTCTTTTTTCCAGTCAGGACTGGTCGCTTATCACACTTAAGCTGGATACCGGACGTACCCACCAGATCCGTGTCCATATGGCATCCACAGGACATCCTTTGCTTGGAGATACTCTTTATCATTCAGACGATAAAATATCTTCCTGTGCTTCCTTTTCCAGGGCAGCCCTTCATGCATGGAAAGTTTCTTTTCAGCATCCTTTCAGAGATGAAATGCTCCTTCTGGAAGCACCATTACCTTTCGATTTTCGTGAACTGGTTTCACTTTCAGGGTCTGATCTGTTGTCTATTTAAGCTTCAAATTCTTTGATCAGATTTACCATTTCAATGGCACTGAGTGCACAGTCATAGCCTTTATTTCCTGCTTTTGTACCTGCGCGTTCAATTGCCTGCTCGATGTTTTCTGTGGTAAGTACTCCGAATAATACCGGAACTCCTGTTTCCAGTGATACTGATGCAATCCCTTTGGAAACCTCATTGCATACATAATCATAATGACTGGTATTTCCACGAATCACAGCACCTACGCAGATAACCGCATCATACTTTCCACTTTTTGCCATTTTAGACGCGATCAGTGGGATTTCAAAAGCACCTGGTACCCACGCTACCTGAATATCTTCTTCTTTTACATTGTGTCGTGTCAGTCCATCCATTGCACCGCCTACCAGTTTAGAGGTAATAAATTCATTGAAACGTGCTGCTACAATTCCTACTTTCATTCCTTCTGATACTAATTTTCCTTCTAATGTTTTCATTTTTTTAGTCCTTTCATCTGTAAATTTATATTTTTAACCTATACAGGTTTTTTTCAAAAATCGTCCTCTTTGCCACGCAGTTCTACACGGAATAACTGCTCGGCAGTTTATCAAAAAGAGCCTGCACTCTTATTTAATACTTCAGAATATGCCCCATCCGTAATTGTTTTGTTTTAAGATAGCGCAGATCATATGCTGTGGCATTCATCTGGATCGGAACTCTCTGATTGATCCTGATTCCAAATTCCTCCAACTGATAAACCTTATCCGGATTATTTGTCAGCAGGCGCAGCTCTTTTACTCCCAGATTTCTCAGAATCTGCGCACCAATATAGTATTCTCTTTCATCCCCCGCAAATCCAAGTGCCAGATTTGCTTCCAGTGTATCCATGCCCTGTTCCTGAAGTTCATAGGCACGAAGTTTATTGATCAGTCCGATTCCTCTTCCTTCCTGTCTCATATAAAGAAGTATTCCCCTTCCCTCTTCCTCAATCTGAGACATAGCTGCAGCAAACTGCTGTCCGCAGTCGCAACGCTGAGATCCAAAAACATCTCCTGTCAGACACTCCGAATGCACACGACACAGTACATTTTTTCCGTCTCCGATTTCACCTTTTACCAGAGCCACATGATGTTCACCATTAAGACGGTTTACAAATCCATATGCCATAAATTCTCCATATTTGGTAGGCATTTTTGTAGTCGTCACGCGATCCACCAGAACATCATGGCATTTACGGTAGTTCTGAATATCTTTGATCGTTATGAATTTCAGATTCCACTTTACGGCAAGCTCCCGCAGCTCAGAGGTCCGCATCATAGTACCGTCTTCTCTCATAATTTCACAGCAAAGCCCACACTGTTTTAACCCTGCAAGTCTGCAGAGATCTACCGTTGCTTCTGTATGTCCATTTCTTTCCAGTACACCATTCTTCTTTGCCAGAAGCGGAAACATATGTCCGGGACGTCTGAAATCTTCGGGTTTTGCATTCTCATCCACGCATTTCATGGCAGTAACAGATCGTTCCGCTGCGGAGATTCCTGTACTGGTACTGATATGATCTACAGAAACCGTAAAAGCAGTTTCATGATTATCAGAATTTTCCTCTACCATCTGTGGAAACTGCAGTTTTCTGGCATATTCCTCTGACATCGGCATGCAGATAAGTCCCTTTCCATGAGTAGCCATAAAGTTAATGTTTTCTGTTGTGGCAAACTCTGCCGCACAGATAAAATCTCCTTCATTTTCTCTGTCCGGATCATCCGTTACCAGAATAATTTTTCCATTCCGAAGTTCTTCCAGAGCTTCTTCTACTGAATCAAATCCGTTCATTTTTTCTCTCCTTATGCAATGTATTTTTCTGATACAATATATTTTTCTGTTGTTAAGAGGGCAAAATCATTCGTATTGGCTGCTTATCTGGTTCGTGTCAGGCAGATAAAACATCCACTGTACAGTTCTGCATCAATCGAATAACCGCTTTGTGATTAATTCTGTCAAAAGCCATACTTATTCAGAAAATCCCGTGTAATATTACTTTTTGTCGGCTGTTCTTTCACAGGCGTTATTAATTTTTCCACGTATTTTCCAATTATGTCTGTCTCAAGATTAACGATATCTCCTTCTTTGCGTTCTCCGAGGACTGTAATCTTTACTGTATGAGGAATTGCAGAAATGGAAAAGTCTGTTTCTGAGACTTTTGCCACTGTAAGACTGATTCCATCAACTGTTACAGAACCTTTTGTCACAATATATTTCATAATTTGTGGTGAAGCCTGAATGGTGTACCAGACAGCATTATCATCTCTGCGAATTTCCGTGATTTTTCCTGTTCCATCCACATGCCCGGCAACAATGTGTCCTCCAAATCTTCCATTTGCAGGCATTGCCCTTTCCAGATTTACATGCTGTCCCAAAGAAAGCTGAATCAGCGCAGAACGATTCAATGTCTCATGCATCACATCTGCTGTAAAACCATCTTCCAGACATGCAGTTACAGTGAGGCAGATTCCATTTACAGCTACACTGTCCCCTGTTTTCAGATCATCCAGAATTTTCTCTGCCCGTATCGTAAATACCGCTGAATTAGCTCCTTTTTTTATATTTTTTACAGTTCCCAGTTCTTCAACAATTCCCGTAAACATTTCTCTTCACCTCACTCTCTATGAGAAAATCATCTCCCAGTCTGATTATTTCGCTGTTTTTTAATAATACTGCGCTGGCAGGATCAGGAAATCCTTTTCCTTCCACCGGCGTCTTTGCTTCTTCGCCTCCTAAAAGTTTGGGTGCTATATAGGTCTGAACTTTCTGAACAATACCGCTTTCCAGTGCTGACCAGTTTAAAGAACCTCCTCCTTCCAGCAAGATACTGTCTATCTTTTCAGCTCCCAGAAGTTCCATTAATCTGTTTAAATCTATGTGTCCGTTTTTCTCCGGAACATACAGAACCTGGCATCCCAGTTCTTCATAATTCTTTATCTTCTGCTGGTCTTTACTGATGCTTGCAATGATTGTAGGAATTGTCGCTGCTGTTCTTACAATCTTAGATGTCAGTGGTGTTCTCAGATGGGAATCGCAGATAATACGCACAGGATTTCTGCTGTTTTCCAGTCTGCAGGTAAGCATCGGATCATCTGCCAGCACAGTTCCCACCCCAACCATAATTCCTGTATATTTCAGTCGCTGTTTCTGTACATGAATTCTGGCAGCTTCTCCTGTCACCCATTTGGATTCTCCTGTATAAGCGGCAATTTTTCCATCCATAGTCATTGCATATTTCATGACCACATACGGTTTTTTATTTTGGATGTAATAAAAGAATGCTTCATTCAATTTATCACACTCTTCTTTTAAAATATTTTCTGTTACTTCAATTCTATGATCCTTCAAAATCCGGATTCCTTTTCCTGCAACCAGTGGATTAGGATCTGATGATCCGATGATCACGCGTCTGATTCCGGCCTCCAGGATTGCATTCACGCATGGAGGCTGTTTTCCATAATGGCAGCAGGGCTCTAAAGTAACATATATAGATGCTCCTTCAGGTTCTTCCGTACATGCTGCCAGAGCTTCTCTCTCCGCATGGAGTTCACCGTATTTTCTGTGATATCCCTGACCGATGATCCTTCCGTTTTTAACGATCACAGCACCTACCATCGGATTAGGTGCTGTAAAACCCATTCCTTTTTGCGCCAGTTCCAAAGCCATTTTCATGTACTGCCTGTCCTGTTCCATATCCGTTATATTTTTCAATCCATCATCTCCTGCTCTTTTATAAAAATCCCATAAAATAAAGCCCCGGTGTTTTTCAACATCCAGGGCTTGGTAATTAATATTTGATATGAATTATCTTCCGATGAATCTGACTCTTTATTTCATCACTGAAATCACTTTAATTGATATAAAAAAGCTCTGGAATAAATTAATTATTCCAGAGCAGTCAGCTTTCACAGATCAGTTAATTCTTCTGTATCTCTACTGTTATCCTCTTTCATCCAGACTGTACTGTCGGCTTCGGAATCGCACCGAATCATGCCTTACGGCTCGTGGGCTTTACCACCGGTAGGGACTTGCACCCTGCCCTGAAGATCTTATTTTATTTTTATCAGCAATTTTTACGATTTACCTTGCTGATATCTGACAGTATACTCTCAACTTTTATCTCTGTCAAGATTTTTTTCAGGAAAGTAACCCTCTTACCATCTCTGCATTAAATGTCACACCTGTCAGGTGATCTACTTCGATCTGGTACAGGGCATTGGCTGCGATATGCTCTGCTGCCTGTTCCAGATCACGAATACCGCTTGTATTTTTATGCAATTCAACGATGGCATTCAGACCATCTTCTGTTACTACGCATTCTTCTGCCTTGAGGCTCATGCGTTTCAGAACTTTCGGAAGAACGTATTTGGAGAAGATGATCTTCTTCTCTTCTGATGTATAATCCGGGATATCGATCACCGCGAAACGGGACATCAGAGGTGCACTGATCTGAGATTTATCGTTTGCCGTAGCAATAGGATAAACGCCCACTGTGGGCACCATACATTCCATATAGTTATCTGTAAATCCAAGGTTGTCAAGCAGAGTAAGAAGTACGTCTGCAGGGTTTCCGTTGCCCTTACCTGACGCTGCTTTATCAAGCTCGTTGATAATAAATACAAGGTTGGATTCTCCTGCTGCTGAGAAAGCTTCCATGATGATTCCGGGCTTTGCGTTTGCATAGATTCTGGAACTTCCTGTAAGCTGTTCCGGATCATTGATGGAACTCATGTCCAGAGTTGTCCAAGGCAGTTTCAGGATACGGGCAACTGCGTATGCAATCTGGGATTTACCTGTACCTGCAGGGCCTACAAGGAGAAGTCCGTATGCAGGAAGTGTATGGGTACGGTTAATCTGGATGATGGTTTCAATGATACGCTGCTTTACAGATTCCATTCCGTAGAGTTCCTCATCAAGAATCCTGCGGGCTTCCTGAGGATCGATTGCCTCAAAGTAGTTACTCTTCCACTGTACATTCATCATAATGGAAAGTGCTCTCTGAGCATGGCGTCTCTCCTCCGATGATACCTCATGAGAACGGGCAACTGCAAGATTTCTTCTCGCCCAGAGGCGGATATTGTCCGGCAGGGTTCTGCCTGCGCAGGTCATAAAATCAATGATGCTCTGAATGCTTGTTAGCTTCATCTCGTCCCCTGTTTCTTCCTCATCTTCATCCTCAACAATCTCTGCAGGTGCACTGCTTGCAAGAAGTCTCTCGATCATAAACTGAAGAAATCCGTCCTCTGCGGAAAGTTTCGTGCCGCCGCCAAAAGCAGTTTCACGAATCTTATAAACTGCATAACCATTCTCTTTATTTTCTCCTGAAAGGCGCACATTGATATGATTCTCCCCAAGCCATTTCAGAAGACTTACAAATCTTGAATCAATACTGATGATATCTGCACTGAAAACTCCGTCATCCTCTTTAAATTCAAAAGATGTACGTTTAATCGGATTAGTAAAAATACCGCAGGAATGATGTTTCCACTGACGGCTGCTGTTATCCAGAATCATGATCGGTTTCTCAGGGGAAGTCTCCTTTTCATTAGACTGGAAAGTAGTGTAGGTACATTCAGACTGTACACCTGGTTTCTTGTCTGAAGCACCGCTGAAATCAAATACTGGCATGGTAAATACTCCTTTTATTTTATCCTTAATCAGTGTGTAATTTTTTATGTACAACTCTTTATTATTCTAGCAGAATCTTTTCTTTTAATCAATTCTGTAAATGTATTTATTGCATAATTATTCAAGAAATTATATCGTTAATGTTCACTCCGTTCACAGTAACATTATATCCTCATTTATTCCACCAAAATCATTGACGGTAACATCCGCAGGCTTTATAATAGGGATAACTGAGAATTTCCAGATATTCTCTGGAAAATCGGAATTTACTTTTAGGAGAGCAAAATGAGCAAAATTATTTTAACCGGTGACCGTCCAACCGGCCGCCTTCATGTTGGACATTATGTTGGTTCATTATCCGAGCGTGTTCGTTTACAGAACTCCGGCTTATATGATGAAATTTATATTATGATCGCAGATGCACAGGCATTAACAGATAATGCTGAACACCCTGAGAAAGTTCGCCAGAATATCCTTCAGGTTGCACTGGATTACCTTGCATGTGGTATTGATCCTGAGAAATCCACAATCTTTATCCAGTCTATGGTTCCGGAGCTTACAGAACTCACTTTCTACTATATGAATCTTGTGACTGTAGCACGTGTACAGCGTAACCCAACTGTTAAATCTGAGATTCAGATGCGTAATTTTGAAGCCAGCATTCCTGTTGGATTTTTCTGTTATCCGATCAGCCAGGCAGCAGATATCACTGCATTCCGCGCTACTACTGTTCCGGTTGGAGAGGATCAGCTTCCGATGCTTGAACAGTGTAAGGAAATCGTACACAAGTTCAATACTGTTTATGGCGAAACTCTGACAGAACCAGAGATCATTCTTCCATCCAATAAAGCCTGCTTACGTCTGCCAGGTATCGATGGCAAAGCAAAAATGAGCAAATCTCTCGGAAACTGCATCTATCTTGCTGATGAAGAGGCAGATGTCAAGAAGAAAGTTATGTCCATGTTTACTGATCCGAATCATCTTCGTGTGGAAGACCCTGGCCGTGTGGAAGGAAACCCGGTATTTATCTATCTGGATGCTTTCTGCAAACCGGAATATTTCGCAGAATTCCTGCCAGAATATCAGAACCTGGATGAACTGAAAGCTCACTATACACATGGCGGTCTGGGTGATGTTAAAGTTAAGAAATTCCTGAACAAAGTACTTCAGGCAGAGCTTTCTCCAATCCGCGAAAGACGTAAATATTGGGAACAGCATCTCGATGATGTATATGATATCCTCAAAGAAGGAAGTAAAGTTGCTGAGGCAAAAGCTGCTCAGACACTTCATGATGTACGTTCTGCTATGCAGATTAACTACTTTGACGATAATAGCCTGATTAAATAATTTCCCAGGATATAAAACAGGTTCAGATACGAAATATATTATTCGTGTCTGAACCTGTTCTTTGCTTAGCATTATTTTATTACTATTTTTCTAAATCCAGTTGTTTCTTTACAGATTTTCTCCGTTTCTTTTTTTCCTCATAGAGAGCTTTATCGGCATCTTTCAGTTCATCTGAGATTGCCAGTCCGCTACTGCATGTAACTATCGTGTATCCCACTGATAATTCCACATAATACGCTTTATCGGAATTCTCATTAAATGCTGCACTTTTCTTCTGGATCAGTCTACGAATCCTCTGTCCATCCTCAGCATTTCCGGGAAGCATTGCGCAGAATTCATCTCCGCCGATTCTTCCTATGATGCCATTTTCTCCCACCACAGATTTTAAAGTCTCAGCACATTTTTTAATGGCAAAATCGCCTTCTATATGTCCAAAAGAATCATTGATTTCCTTCAGGTGGTCCAGATCTGCAAACAGGATCAGCATCTCTTTTCCATCATTTTTTCTATTCATCTGAACTGCCTTTTCCATAAGTCCCCGGCGGTTCATACAGCCTGTTAATGCATCAGATTCCGACAGAAAGTTAAGGACTTCATTCTTTTCCCTAACTTCTCTGACCAGAGCTTCGAGTTTCTGCTGCATCCTTTTTTGCTCTTTCGACATCTGATACATACGCAGCATATTTCCAATCTGCCTGCTGATAAGATAAAATAAAGCCAGATTGGCAGGATTAATTTCCGCTGCCAGAACACCATATTGCATTTCTCCGGAAAAGAGACAAAGAATCGTCGCTACATAATTTTCGTTGTCTTTCTTTCTGCATATAACTCTTCCGTCCCTTGAATAATCCGTAGACACTTCCGGACGTTCATTCTCTTTATATGAAATAATCTGCTGTCCTATCTGATATGCAGCCAGATACATCTTATCTGGGCATTTCCATTCCTCATCTCTGTAATGAGCTACCGGTTCTTTAAAAATATAAAGATACGATGCTTTTGCGCTCAACGCGTTTAGCTTCACAAGTGCACGTCTATACATCTCCTGCTCATCATTCATATGACATATCATATCTTTGGAAATCAGTGGAACAAACCAGCTTTCCTGTTGAAAAGTACTGAAATGCTCTTTTTCACTTTTAATACTGTATGCCACGATCTTATCATTTAAGAGTCTCTTTCTCAGAAGTAAATTCTGAATGATCGTTCTGTCTGGCTTATCTTTTCGCAATTCTACCTGAATACATTCATCAACAAATTGATCCAGCACTTTCATAAAAGAATGTCCATTGAGCAGTCCGCCGAGTTCACTGTCAAACAATTTCTGCAGACCTCTCTTTATATTCTCTTCACTATCCGAAGCTCTGAAATCCACACTTAAAAGCAAACTCAGATAATCCCGTATTCTGCCCTTCAATTCTTTATTTGAATTGGCCGGAAGAACTTCCTTCAGCATACTGTCCAGATAACTCTCCACAATCGCTGTCCAATGAGTTTCTTTTCCAAGAATTGAAGTTTCCTCATAAGAATTTCTGTCTACTGAACATCCACATGACTCACGAATTCTTACACTCGCCGAAACTACCACAGAGTGGCATTTCTTTCCCTTGCACAATTCTACCGCGCCGATTATTGCCATATACCCCATATCAAAAGCATTCTGCAATACAGTTGTCAATGGCGGATTCATTGTCTCGGCAAGTTCCCAGTCATCAAAACCAGTAATCGCAATGTCCTTTCCGACAATCAATCCTCTTTTATTACATTCTCTATATGCAGTCTCTGCCATAACATCATTTGCACAGATCATTGCTTCCATGTCAGGGTATGCATCCAATAAATGATTTACCTGTTTCTGCACACATGATGAATAATCTCCATAAGCAATCCGCTCCGGTCCAAACGGGATTTCATATTTCTCCATCACATCATATACCGCCTGCCTGCGTTCCCTGGCGTCTGTATTTCCATGAGGTCCCGCAAGATAGGTAAAATTTCTATACCCATGGTCCTTTACCAGATGTTCTGCTATGGCATACATTCCATTATAATTGTCCGTAATAATGGATGTAGATGTTCCTGTTTTGTCCCTTTCTTCGAGAAGAACACGTGGCTTATCTCTATATTTCTCCAGAAAAGTTGCACTCTCTTTTTCATCCAGAAAAATACATAATGATCCATATGCGATTACCAGCACATCCAGGTCCGCAAATGCCTGATAATCATATGCGGCATTAAACTGGTAGTCATAATCATCCTCCACATCTTCTCCAAAATATGATTTATAATAATAGCTGCTGTGAATTCCAAGGAATAATATAACATTGACATCCATCGACTGTGCTGCATGAAAAATCCCCTGCATTAGATCCATCGTATGCGGTGAATTTGCATTTCCTATCATCACACCAATTGTATATCTCTTCTTCACAACTTTTGGCTTCCTTTCAAAAAGCTTTGATTTGTATATTATTTTATAATATTTTTGGTTCCCATTCAATATATTTTAGCTATTTCTGTCAAAAATAAATGCATTGTATTTTCTATTCGTTTCCTATACAATATTTTTATATCATAAGATAAGAAATGTTGTTGCTGTTCACATCATTCTCAGTAATACAACACTTTTCTTATCTGTCAGAAAGGAGTTATTTAGCGTTATGCAATTTACATTTCCAAATTATTATAAAGAATTCTCCTGCATTGCCGGTGCCTGTCCGGACACCTGCTGTGCAGGGTGGCAAATCGTTATTGATGATAAAACTTTGAAAAAATATCAGCACTTTAAAGGTCCGTTCCGTAACCGCTTACATAACGATATCGACTGGAAAGAACATGTTTTCCGACAGTATGATCGTCGCTGTGCATTTCTGAATGAAGATAATCTGTGTGATATTTATACAGAAGCAGGACCAAAAATGTTCTGCAAAACATGCAGAAATTATCCCAGACATATTGAAGAATTTGAGGGGTTACGCGAGATTTCCCTGTCACTTTCCTGCCCGGAAGCCGCAAGGATCCTTCTGTCTCAGAAAGATAAAGTAAATTTTATAACCAGGGAAAAAGAAACTCGTGAAGAAGTCTATGATGATTTTGATTATCTCCTGTTTACTGCATTGATGGATACGAGGGATATGCTGATAGCTATCATTCAGGACAGGACAATTCCTATGCAGAAGCGTCTGTGGAAAATACTTGCGATCGCACATGATTTTCAGCTGTGCGTAGATAAAAATGAGCTTTTTAAATGGGAAGATATAAGGAAACGCCATAAAGATTCCGGATACGGAGAAGAATTTTGCAATAAAATTCATTTTAAGATGAATCAATATAATAAAGAAAATACCGCAAATCCTTCAGAGAAAACAAATATAACTAATGCCTCAGATGTAGCCGATATTTCCGGCTGTCCAGATTATTCCTGTAAAATGAAAGAATTATTCCAGCAAATGTGGCAGACGATAGTTCCTGCCATGGAAGTCCTTCGTCCTGGGTGGAGAGACTTTCTGAATGAATCTCTGACTCCTTTATATACAGAAATTTCAGATGATTCGTCCGCAAAAGTAAGTCTTTATCCATATCAGAAAAGTGAATTCGATTATTACTACCCGGACTGGCAAATTCAGGAGGAGCAGCTTCTGGTTTATTGGATCTACACTTATTTTTGTGGTGCTGTTTATGACGATGAGATTTTCGCAAAGGTAAAAATGGCTGTTGTCTGTACATTATTTATCCACGAATTATCTGTTGGAATATACCTGAAAAACAACCGTCAATTTAGTCTGGAGGAGCAGATTCAGATTTGCTACCAGTTCTCCAGAGAACTGGAGCATTCGGATCTTAATCTGAACAAATTTGAAGAATTAATGTCAGAGAATAAGATTTTTTCATTTGAAAATCTGTTGAAAATTTGCTAAAAAAACTTGCTGTACATTGGTGTTTTCCCTCTGTGCAGCAAGTTTTTATTATTTGTCCATACCAGCTTTCTTTCTGGAGTCCTCTCTGACCATATCCCGCAGACTCTTCATATATTCACTGAAACTGCACTCTTTAGTTCCGTAGGTCATCTGTAGATCATATTCCAGCGGAATCCAGGTAGAAAGATCAGCCTCATTATGCTGAATCAATGCTTCTAATTTGTCCAGAGCCTTATATATTTTTGCTTCTAAAGTTTCCAATGCCTCCATCTCAGCAAACAGTTCTTTCAAATCTGTTTTGTACGGCTCTGGCAAAGTGTCCAGCAGTTCATCCATTACAGAATTTTCATGCTCTGAATCAGCAGTAGTTTTCTCAAACGCAGGAATATCTCCTGTAATGGCTTCTCCCATGTCATGAAAGATACACATCTTGATTACCTTATCAATATCTGCCTCAGGAAATTCATCCTGCATAAAATATGCCATCATAGTAAGCCGCCAACTATGTTCTGCCACACTCTCATGCCGCCCTGAAGATGTATAAGAATGTCTGGTATTACATTTTAATCTTTCCGCTATCTTCAAAAAATCCAGAAATGCTCTGCTATCCATATGTTTTCCCCTGATTATACTAACTTATCAAGAATAGAATGTCCGATTGTTCCCTCTGGCATTTTTACCTGAAAATTATCTGCAATAGTTGCCCCGATAATTGCAAATGTATCCTCTTCCTCTAACTGACCACCCTGTTCCATCTTCGGTGACCAGGAAATGAATGGTACATATTCTCTGGTATGATCTGTTCCTGTGTATGTCGGATCATTTCCATGATCTGCAGTAATAATCAGAAGATCATCAGATGTCATCTCCTCCATCAGAACGCCCAGATTATTATCAAATTTCTCGATTTCCTGTCCGTATCCTTCAGGATTTCTGCGGTGTCCCCAGAGTGCATCAAAATCTACCAGATTGGTAAAGCAAAGTCCATGGAAATCTTTCTTGCTGATTTCAATCGTCTGTTCCATTCCATGCACAGAGCTGTTAGAATGCAGTGCTTCTGTCACACCCTCTCCACAGAAAATATCATTAATTTTTCCTACACTGATCACATCGTATCCTGCATCTTTTAATGCATTCATAGCTGTTAATCCGGTTGGTTTAAGTGCATAATCATGACGGTTACTTGTACGTTTAAACTCACCTTTCTTCTTTCCAACATATGGTCTTGCGATTACACGTCCCACACGCCATTCATCTTTCATTGTAATTTCACGTGCGATTTCGCAGCAACGATAGAGGTTCTGAAGGTCGAATGTCTCCTCATTTCCGCAGATCTGCAGAACTGAATCAGCAGAAGTGTATACGATCATTGCACCTGTATTGATTTCTTCTTCGCCAAGTTCTTCAATGATTTCTGTACCGCTTGCGCTCTTATTTCCGATTACACGTTTGCCACAGCGTTTCTCAAGTTCTGCAATTAATTCAGGCGGGAATCCTGTATCTGTAAAAGTCTTAAATGGTTTCTCTGTCTTGATTCCCATCATCTCCCAATGGCCTGTCATAGTATCTTTCCCATTGCTGGCCTCACTGACACGCATAAAACGTCCCATCGGATTCTCTACCTTCTCCATTTTACCTGCCTGATGAAGATTTACCATTCCCAGTTTCTGCAGATTCGGAATATCCAGAGTTCCCATACGTTCCAGAATATGTCCGAAAGTATCTACACCCTTATCTCCAAATTTCTCTGAATCAGGCATTGCCCCAATTCCCAGTGAATCCAGAACGATCACGAATATTCTCTTATATTTCTCCATTTCACCATATCCTTTCTTTTTTATTTTACAACTAAGTAAGCCCCCACTTTATTCGCAAAAGTAATCTTTTACAAGCAGGGACTTTCTCTGTCTATTTTTTATCTATATCATATCATAATTTTATGTTTCAGGCTATCATAATCTTAATTTTTTTGATAAACCTAATAAAAAATTTATCGTTTCTGATTTACTCTGCTAATCATCGTTATCAGGTGTTCTGCGCAGCTTCTTATTTCTTCTTCTGTAAGTTTTCCTTCTTTATATGCCTGTAGGATGTTCTTATCATCGTCTGGATTTCCAGGCATGATGATGTCATTTCCTGCTGCCGCACATTTCCATGGAGTACTTCCATCCTCCGGCACTGTTGTGTTCCAGTCTGACATAATGGCGCCGTCAAATCCCCATTCCTTTCTGGCAACTGTTACACATAAATCTTTACTGTTTGCTGCATGCACTCCATTCACCAGATTATAAGATGTCATAACGGAAACCGGATTTCCTTCTTTTACTGCAATTTCAAATCCACGAAGATAAATTTCCCTGAGTGCACGTTCTGATACACGGGAATCTACACCCATACGGTTATCTTCCTGATTATTACATGCAAAATGCTTGATCGTTACTCCACATCCCGGTTTGCTTTGCACACCACGTGTTACTGCTGCCGCTAACATTCCTGTAAGATACGGATCTTCTGAATAGTACTCGTAATTTCTTCCGCATAACGGATTTCTGTGAATATTCATTCCCGGTGCCAGCCAGAGATTCACATGGAATTCTTCCATTTCTTCTGCAATTGCTTTTCCAAACTTCGTCATAAGCTCTGTATCCCATGTCTGAGCCAGTGCTGTTCCTACCGGAAAAGCTGTGCAATACTGATAATAAGTATCTGCATTTTCATGATATACTCCCGGCTCCAGGATTCCATTTTCCAGAGATCCAAGAACGCCCATTTCATAAATGCTGTCGGTTTCTTTATTTACCTGATACCACTGTCTGAGACGAATACCGGCAGGACCATCAGCCATAACAAGTGACGGGACTCCACATTCTTCCAGTGCGCCACTGGTTTCTCCAGCAGAACCTGGTACGCGGATTCCAGCTGCTCCTAAAGTACTGATATTCTCTGAAATTTTTCCATAAAGTAGTGGAATCAGTTCTTCAGCGGATTTCTCTGCTATCTTTGAAAGGACTTTTTTATATTCATTGGTGAGAGATCCATTATTTTTCTCTACATCGTTAGTTTTCTCAGAAGATATAGACAGACAACGTGGTTTAAAAAGATATCGTGGTACCTGTGCCAGTTCCGCCTCTTTCTGATATTGTATAAGTTTTTCCTGCATTTCTTCAGACAGATGAATACAATCCAGTTTCTCCTGCAATGGGCAGATTTCATCCAGCTGTTCAAGTTCTTCATAATCTGGAACTTCCAAAATCGCTGCAAATTCTAAATTATCTGAGTTGTTTCCAAGCATAAGGCCATAGCTGCCTTTTTCCATTATCCAGGTATGTGAATCCTCATTGAAAGATGCCAGTTGTTTTTCCTGTATTTCTATGATAAGTGTCTGTGTTTCCCCAGGCTGCAGAAGTCTGGTTTTGGCAAATCCCACTAATCTCTTATATTCTTTTTCAAAATCTGTTCGTGGAAATGTGGTATAAATCTGCACTACTTCTTTACCGGCATATTTATTTCCTGTATTTGTAACCTGCACCTCTGTTCTGATCTTGCTTTCCTCAATCTTCAGTCCACAACATTTAATCTCAAAGGAAGTATAAGAAAGACCAAAACCAAATGGAAACAGCGGCTTTTTCCCGAAACTGTCAAAATACCTATAACCTACAAAAATCCCTTCTTTATATTCCTCTTTTTCCAGATTTCCATTCAGATATCCATATTCTTCAGAAGACGGATAATCCTCATAATGTCTTGCCCAGGTTGTCGTCAGTTTACCACTTGGTACTTCTTTTCCCAGAAGTACATCCGCCAATGCATCGCCGCCTTCCTGACCCAGCTGGGAAATATTAAGAATTCCTTTTATATTATGTGTCTGTTCCAGAATTTCAGTCAATTCTACCGGGCCGCCGGCATTAAGAATAAGAATCACCGGCTTATTCATTTCTGCAAGATAGCGTAAATCAGCGGCTTCCCTTGTGCTCAAATAATAATCACCTTTCACTTTTCGGCGGTCTTTTCCTTCTCCTGAAATACGACTGATCACATAAATTATAGCTTCAGCCTGGCAGATATCTTCTTCCCGAACCTCGCGTCCCAATGGCATCTCGAACGGATTATCTGCATAGGCATCAAAAGGATTGTCTACCTTTTTTGCCTCTTCCAGAACTTTTTCTTTCCATGCTTCCCTTGCCTGCTCATAACGATTGTGATAATCGCTGATCCAGTCTTTGCTTACGATTTTTACACCGGCTTCTTTTAACCCCTGATAGATTGAAACGTTTTTTCTGTTATTAACATCTCCCGAACCAATTCCGCCTTTTACTGTTTTTTCTGCCCCACATCCAAGGACTGCTACTGCTATATTCTTTTTTAATGGCAAAATTCCTTCATTTTTCAGCAAGACAATTCCCTCTGCCGCTGCTTTTCTTGCAAGCCTTCCATGAAGTACTTCTCTTTCAGATGGCAGTTCCTGTCTGATTCCACTGTAAATCCATTTTTTCATAAATTTAGATACTCCTGTTTTATAAAATATTGTTCTTTTCTAAAATTTGTTTGAAAATACTATCCGATAATGGCAGATTCCCATGAAAAGAACCTCCATAGCATTCTCTCTATGGAGGTTCTTCTTTTTATTTATGGAGATTCTATTTATTTTCTTATTCTTTTTATTCCTTTACACCGCCAAGTGTAACACCTGCAATAATATATTTAGATAAAAGCAGATATACTATAATGATCGGTACGATGGCCACTGTGATCATCATGTAAATTTTACCCATGTCAAAGTTCATATAGTCAGCTCCTCGCAGGGTTGCGATCAGAATCGGCACTGTCATTTTATTCTTTGACTGAATGATCAAAGCCGGAACGAAGTAATTGTTCCAGGATCCTACAAATGTAAAGATTGCCTGTACCGCTACTGCCGGTTTCATAATCGGAAGTACAATACTGTTAAAGGTTCTAAACTCTCCGGAACCATCAATTCTTGCCGCTTCCACAAGGGATAAAGGAAGAGAAGACTGAAGGTAACTATACATAAAGTAAAATACTGCAGGAGATGCAATAGATGGAATGATCAGCGGAAGTAAAGAGTCATACATTCCCATCTTTGTGATCAGTCGTAAAAATCCCATTGCTGTTACCTGTGTAGGCATAACAAGAATTGCCATAATAAAGGTAAAAGCTGCTTTCTTCATTTTAAAATCATAAGCATATAGACCATAAGCTGTCAAAGAAGAAAAATATGTACAAAGTGCAGCACTGCAGGAAGATACAACAACACTGTTAAGAATACCGCGGAACATCGGGAAACTTCCGTCATTTGCCACATTCTTCAGATTCTCAAGAAAATATTTTCCGGGAAGTGCTGAAAATCCTTTCTGCAGATCCGCATGGGAACGTGTTGCATTTACAATCAGAATGTAAAAGAAAAACAGACACAGGAAGGATAAAAAGATCAGCACAAGATGAACAAAAATACTGCGCACACGACCTGATGTATTTGATTTCATAGTTTATCTCCTCCTTCTTTCTTCTTTTGCTTTTTTCTTTGCAGCTTTCTTGGAACCATCCGGGTCTGTGTCATTTGTCATCTTATATACAATCATACATAAAATACCGCTGACAATAAACAGATATACGGACAGTGCACCTGCCATACCATAGTTCTTGCTCTTTAAGTGGCTGTTCAGGAACATGATCAGAGTCATAGATGTACGGTCTGGATTTCCCTGTCCATTCGTAAGAATCTGAGGAACATCGAACATCTGAAGACCACCGATGATAGATGTGATCAGTGTATAAGCAAGGATCGGACGGATCAGCGGCAATGTAATATAAAAGAATCGTTTAACACTACTACATCCATCCAGCTCAGATGCTTCAAAAATATCCATACTGATACCCATAACTGCTGCCATCAGCATAATCGTTGTATTTCCAAACCACATCAAAAAGTTCATAAAACCAACCAGAGATCTTGTACCTAGTACAGAACCCATAAAATCTATTGGCGCTTCGATCCATCCTAACGACATCAGGATAGAGTTAATCGGTCCGTTTGTAGAAAACATGGTGAAGAATAATAATGCAAACGCAGAAGCCATGATCAAGTTTGGAAGATAAATAACTACCTTAAAAAACTGCTGTCCACGAATTTTCAGACGGGCATCTGTAAACCAGCATGCCAGAACCAAAGCAACCAGAATCTGTGGCACAAATCCGATCAGCCACAGAATCAATGTATTGGCTCCATATTTGAACATATCTGATTTCAGCAGACTCAGATAATTGGCCATTCCAATGAAATTTGGTCCAATCTCTTTAATTCCTGAACGATAATATTCATAAAAACTGTATCGTACAGTATCTACCAGAGGAATCAAAGAAAAGATGATAAAGGTTACGAAAAATGGGAGAATAAAGATGTATCTCCACTTTGCATAGCTGATGCTTTTCTTTTTTTTCATATTTCAGCATTCCTTCCCTTACATATTTGTGCCAGACACACATCTTTTTCATGTGTGTCTGGCAAACACAAGTGCTTATATAGAACTTTTGTAATCAATGAGGTTTTTTATTCTGCCCAGTTAATCTCCTGGATTTCCGGATAACGCTCTTTGATTGCTGTCTCAAAGTTTGCTTTTGCTTTGTCAAAGTCTACCTGAGCCTGGAAATAATCGCTGAAAGCATTCTGAATCAGTTCTACGCAGCCCTGATCATAAGCAGAAAGTGGTGCCATTTTGATATTCTCTGCAACTGGTGCAAAGTATTCAAATGGATTCTGTCCGCCAAGGAATTCAGATGCAAAGTTGTCATCTGTTGCAGCTTCCTGCATACCGCTCTTTGTGTTTGTAAAGTCAGAGTAATCTTTTGAAATCTTTAATAAATTATCTTTGTTACCTGTCAGCGCAAGAATGATATCTTTTGCATGTTCCGGATTATCAGTTCCTGTTGCTGCGTGGATATAAGAACCGCCCCAGTTATATTCCTGCGGTGGGTTTGTAACTGCCCATTCTCCATTATCTCCATCCCAGTTTGGACTTAATGTAAAGTCGATTCCCCATGCCGGGAAGAGGAATGCAAATACTTTGGATTCTGATCCCATACATTTGTTCCAGTCATCATTCCACTGACCTTTTACAGTTTTGTTCAGATATCCTGCATCCAGCCATTCCTTGGAATCTTTAATCCAGTTCATAATCTGAGGGTCTACATTAATAGTAGTTGAACCATCTTCTACCCATGGCTGTGAAATGCTGTTTCCGTACAATCTGAATGTATCTGCATAAGATGCAAATGTATAATATCCTTTTGCTTTCAGTTCTTCAGCAGTAGCTTTTGCTGTATCCCAGTCTTTCATTTTTTCTCCTACTTCTGCAGGATCATCTGTTCCGAATACATCTTTTGCGATGTCACGTCTATATACAAGAAGTCCAGGGCAGCACTGCCATGTAGAACCTCTCTGTACTCCATCTGCATCAGATGCTGTTACTCTTGTAAAATCATACTGATCTGCAAGATCTTTGTCCGGATCAATGCCAAGATCAGTCAGAGACATTGCTACATCTGCTTCTGCATCTGTATATTTATATACATAGTCTGTTTCTGATAAGAAAATATCTACTTTATCATCTGCAGATGCATCTGCCTGATTCATTAACGCTTCATCAAGTTTCTGCTGGTAAACACCATCCTGGTTTGGATTTATGATCCAGTGAATTTCTGTTCCGTCCTTTAATGTTGTCACTGTTCCATCTTTGGAAGTTTCCTGTACTTCCGGATATACTGCTTCCAGACGCTGGCGGAATTCATCATTCCATGAATAAATATTAATTACTTTTCCTTCTTCATCTGCGCGTACGATTGATGCGGTTCCTCCCATAGTACCTGCGATTACGGCTGCTGTAAGTAAAACAGCCACTGTTTTCTTTTTCATTAGAAAATCCTCCTTTATTATTTTCTCTGTAACTGTTTAGTACCTTCTTCAGTTACCTTTTCTTTGTGAGTTTCTCACCTCACCTTGTGCACTGAATTATAGCTGAAGCGGCTTTTAGGGTATATTATAATTTCCAACAAAATGTCAGATTCATGACCTCAATGTGTTTATTTTTAATATTATTGTTTTCTTTTCCTGTAGGCAAACAGAATACAATCTTATCCTTTAATTAGGAAACTTCTCATGATTGCATTATATGTTTCTTTAAATAACTGCAATTTATGTCATGATTCTGATACTTTATACATATTTCTTATTTCTGTAAAATTTTATATCCGCTATAATTTCCGTACAAACAATCATGGAAGGAGAAAAAAGTTGAAACATCTTAAGTTTATTGACAATCATGGGAGCTTCTGCGTAAACAGACCTGAAAATACCAGCTATCTTTATTTTCCTCTTGCATCAGAAGCAGGTCTTAAAAGCTCCGTTACACCGCTGCTTGGCGGCGATAGCAAGATTAACCAGGATACATTCCTGTTAGAGCCAGTTAGTTCCGAAAATCTTCACAACAATCGTTCTTCCAGGAACTTCTGGATTGTAAAAGAAGGATGCTCTCCTTATTCAGTAACAGGTTCTTCTGCTCATCAGGAAGCTGAACGTTTTACCCCAGATCAGGAGGACAGCGAACTTACCGCTGGACTTATGTGGCAGACTCTGGAAAGAACATCTGACAAATTGAAACTTTCATCTTCTGTCACTTCTTTTATACCTGTAAATGACAATGTAGAAATTATGTACGTAACAATTAAAAATCAGGGCGATGTGCCACAGAATCTTACCACATATGGTGCGATTCCCATCTATGGCAGAAGTGCCGATAACATTCGTGACCACCGAAATGTTACATCCATGCTGCATAGAATAGAAACAACAAAACATGGTATCCATGTATGCCCTACCATGTCCTTTGATGAGCGCGGTCATCAGCCTAATCACAAAATTTACTATGTAAATGGCTGTTCCGGAAAGGGAGACGCCCCTGTTTCCTATTATCCAACTGTAGAAGATTTTATCGGTGAGGGTGGCACTTATACACATCCCCGTGCAGTATCAGAAGGATATCAAGGAGTTCCTGCCTATAGTTATGCTGCGGGAAAAGAAGCGATGGGAGCTTTGCGTTTCTCCTCTTTTACTCTTGCCCCTGATGAATCAGCAGATTTTATCTTACTATCCGGTATTGCAGATGATAAATCTGAGATTGAACATGTTTATGAAAAATACAATACTTCAGACAAGGTGTTACATGCACTGAAGGAAACCAGAATTCACTGGAAAAAACAGGTAAATGTAGATTTTCATACACAGAATCCTGATTTTGACAATTACATGAAATGGGTAAGTTTTCAGCCATTCCTCCGCCGTTTATTTGGCTGTTCTTTCCTCCCACATCATGATTACGGTCGTGGCGGACGAGGATGGCGTGATTTGTGGCAGGACTGCCTCTCTCTTTTGCTGATGGATCCACAGAATGTTGGCACCATGATTGAAAAAAATTATGGCGGAGTCCGAATTGATGGTACAAACGCAACTATCATTGGAGATGGTGATGGAAATTTTATTGCAGACAGAAATGGAATCGCACGTGTATGGATGGATCATGCACTCTGGCCATTGATCACCACAAAACTCTATATTGATCAGACCGGTGACATTGAAATCCTCAAGAAACAAGTACCTTATTTCAAAGATACCCAGGCAATACGAGGTACAGAAATAGACACTCTCTGGAACGATGAATACGGAAACAAACAGCTTACCGAAGATAAAAAGATATATACCGGCAGCATTCTGGAACATCTTCTGATTCAGCAGCTCACAGCATTCTATGAAGTAGGTGACCATAATGTTTACCGTCTGCGAGGCGCAGACTGGAATGATGCTCTGGATATGGCAGCTGAAAAGGGAGAAAGTGTTGCCTTTACCTGTGCTTATGCCGGTAATCTTCGAATTCTCGCTTCCCTGTTACATCTCATGGAATCTGCTACCGGAGGAAACAGCATTCCATTATTAGAGGAGATTCAGATTTTGTTAAATGACCAGGTTGATATGTTTGATAACGTATCTCAAAAGAAGGAAATTCTGGCAGAATACTCCAAAAGCTGCAGACATAATCTCAGCGGAAAACAAAAAGAATACTCTCTTTCTGCTCTTGCCATGAACCTGCTTCAGAAAGCCAGCTGGATCACAGAACATATCCGTTCTCAGGAATGGATCAATCTCAACGACACTGAAGGATGGTATAACAGCTACTACGACAATCATGGACGATCCGTAGAGGGATTTTACGAGGGCCAGGTGCGTATGATGCTCACAGGCCAGGTATTTTCTATTATGGGAAATGTTGCTACCGATGAGCAAATCAAAAAAATCATACAGAGTGCAGACCACTACCTCTACAAAAAAGAAATTGGCGGTTATCGCTTGAATACAGATTTTCATGAACTAAAATTTGATATGGGTCGTATGTTCGGCTTTGCCTACGGGGAAAAAGAAAACGGTGCTGTATTCTCTCATATGGCAGTAATGTATGCTAATGCCTTATACCAGAGGGGCTTCGCAAAAGAAGGATGGAAAGTGTTGAAATCCCTGTCTGACACAGCCCTTGATTTTGATACCAGCCATATTTATCCGGGAATCCCTGAATATTTCCGTTCAGACGGTCGTGGAATGTATCATTATCTGACCGGTGCTGCAAGCTGGTATCTGCTGACTATGATCACAGAAGTATTTGGTGTCCGCGGAGTTTCCGGAAATCTCCTTGTCCGCCCGAAACTTCTGGCTGAACAATTTGATGAAAACGCTATGGCATCTGTTTCTGTTACTTTTGCAGGAAAACAATTCCTTGTAAACTATAGCAACCCTGCCAGAAAAGATTATGGTTTCTATCATATTTCTTACGCTGACTGTGATCACACTCCACTGGAAATCACAGAAGATTCCAATATTGTGATTTCAAGAGAATTTATCGAAAAGCTTTCTTCTGACGTTCATGAGATCACAGTAATGCTTGCTTAATTATTTTTCTTATTAATGAAAAGAAAGGACTTGTTATATATGAAATACGGATATTTTGACAATGAAAACCGCGAATATGTAATCACTAACCCAGCTACTCCTGCACCATGGGTAAACTATCTGGGTTCACCGGAATATGGTGCGATTATTTCTAATAATGCAGGTGGATACAGTTTCGCCAAATCAGGAGCGAATGGACGTATCCTGCGCTATGTATTCAATAACTTTGACCAGCCGGGACGTTATATTTACATTCGTGATGATAACACCCTTGATTTCTGGTCTGCTTCCTGGCAGCCTGTAGGAAAAGATCTTTCCGTATATAAAAATGAATGCCGTCATGGAATCGGCTATACAAAAATCTCTGCCGACTACAGCAATATTCATTCAGAAGCACTTTATTATGTACCTCTCGGAAAAAGCCATGAGGTCTGGGCATTGTCTGTAACAAATAATTCCGGTCAGGAAAGGCACCTGACACTCAGCGGATATGCCGAGTTTACTAATCACAGTAACTATGAACAAGATCAGGTTAATTTACAGTATTCCCTGTTTATCTCCCGTACTTTGTTTGAAGAAAATAGAATCACACAGCAGATTCATGGAAATTTGGACGCAATTCCTGAAGATGAGAAAGTAGACGAAAAGAATGTAACAGAACGATTTTTCGGACTTTCCGGAGCTGATGTTTCTTCTTACTGTGGTGATAAGACAGCATTTCTCGGAAATTATCATGGATATGGAAATCCTATCGGAATTCTTTCCGGTAATCTTGGTAATAAAACCAGCTATAACGAAAATTCCTGTGGCGCACTCTCCTGTAAGGTCACTCTGGCACCAGGTGAATCAAAGACTATTGTTTTTCTTCTTGGCATGAAGCCATCCAGCGAAGCAGAAAGCTTAATAAAAGAATATGAAAATCCGGTCGTAACCGTAGCTGAAGAATTAAAACTCTTAAAAGAAGACTGGAATAAGAAACTGGATAATCTTAAGGTAACTACTCCGAGTCCGGAATTTAACACTATGATCAATACATGGAATGCCTATAACTGCTTTATGACTTTTATCTGGTCACGTGCCGCCTCTTTTATTTATTGCGGTCTCAGAAATGGATATGGATACAGAGACACTGTGCAGGATATCCAGGGAATCATTCACCTCGCTCCGGAAATGGCACTGAAAAAAATCCGTTTCATGTTATCTGCACAGGTTGATAACGGAGGTGGACTTCCACTTGTCAAATTTACACATAATCCTGGAAAAGAAGATACTCCTGACGATGCTTCTTATGTACAGGAAACCGGACATCCGGCTTATCGCGCTGACGATGCCTTATGGATTTTCCCAACTGTGTACAAATATATTGCAGAAACAGGAAACACCGCATTTCTGGATGAAGTCATTCCATTTGCTAACAAAGAAGAAGCTACTGTCTATGAACATCTGAAACGTGCAGTTGCCTTTTCTCTTAATCATCTGGGACCTCATGGAATGCCGGCTGGTCTTTACGCAGACTGGAACGATTGTCTTCGTCTGGGTGCAAATGGAGAATCTTCATTTGTTGCTTTACAGTTCTATTACGCAATGACTATTCTGAAAATCTTTGCAGAGTACAAACAGGACACTGAATATGTACAATATCTTGAAAAGACTCAGCAGGATTTCGGTGAGAAAATTCAGAATCTCTGCTGGGATCATGACCGTTTTGTGCGCGGATATACAGAAGCAGGTGAAAGAATCGGTGAAGCTGCTGCTATAGAAGCAAATATGTGGCTGAATCCCCAGAGTTGGGCTGTCATCAGTGGTCTTGCTACTCCTGAGCAGGGTGACACAGCACTGAATAATGTATATAAAAGACTCAATACAGAATATGGCGCAATTCTTATGGATCCGCCTTATCATGCCCACGCATTTGACGGTGCGCTGGCGGTTATTTATAATCAGGGCACAAAAGAAAACTCTGGTATTTTCTCTCAGTCTCAGGGCTGGCTGATTCTTGCAGAAGCTCTCCGCGGCCATGGAGAACGTGCTTTTACATATTTTATGGAAAATGCTCCTGCTGCTCAGAATGATCGTGCAGAAATCCGCCGTCTCGAACCATATTGCTATGGTCAGTTTACAGAAGGAAAGGCAAGTGAACATTTCGGACGCTCTCACGTACACTGGCTGACAGGAACTGCGTCTACAGTTATGGTAGGATGTGTTGAGGGTATTCTTGGACTGCGCCCGGATCTAAAAGGCCTTCGCCTGTCCCCTTCTGTTCCAAAAAACTGGAAACATTTTGAAATTGAAAAAGTTTTCCGCGGAAAACAACTTCATATTTCCGTTGAAAACCCTAATGGTAAAGAATCCGGCTGTAGCAGTCTGATTCTGAATGGTCAGAAATTAACTGATAATTATATTCCGGAAGAACTTCTTCAGGATAAAAATGAAATCATACTGACACTTTAACTAAATCAGGCAAGTAACAAAACAAGCGGTTATCTGCAAGATAACCGCTTATTTTTATTCTTTTTATGATAATTTTATTTCTTTTTCTATATCCCAGTGAACCATATAATGCTTATCTCTATATTTCCTCGGTGTCATTCCTACTACTTCACGAAACTGCTGAATAAAATGACTCTGTGACGAAAAAGAAAGGCGATTTGCAATTTCGATCACTGAATAATCACTATATTGCAAAAGATTCTTTGCCATTTCTATCTTCTGTCTGCGGATATAGGCACTGACAGATACTCCTGTTTCTTTCTTAAACAGTCTGGAAAGATAACTTGCAGATACTCCAAGCGAATCAGCAAGGTCCTCTATCGTAATACGTTCTTTAATATGAGAATAAATGTATTCTTTACTTGCGTTGATATGCTTGGAATAGGTATTATCCTTGAAATATCTCCGCATTTTTTCTGCATAATCCATTACCATTGCATCATGAAGACTCTGAACTTCTTCTACTGTATGTACGTCATCAAGCTTCTGAATATAAAAATCACTCAGCCGAAATGCCTGTTCCATTTCCATTCCATTCTGTTTACAGATTCTGGTTATCATTGCCGTAGTTATCACAAAATGATATTTCATATTTGTGACCGCATTTCTGGACAAGATTCCCACACCTTCACACTCTGTAAATCTCTCTTGCTCACAGTTTTTCTTTACCGCATCTATGTCACCACTTGCAACTGCACGATAGAATAAAAACTCTTCTGTTGGTTCTCTGTGCTCAATTTCATCAAACTCATCTTCTGCTTCAAAAAGAAGCCATTCATTCTGATAACTCATATGTTTCTCCTATGCCAATGCCAGCAAATCTTTTCCTTCTTTCAGTCTCTCATAAAACTGAACATAAAAATCCTGATTCTGGTCATAAGGTTTTATATAAAATCTGTTTACTACAAAGAGATTCAGATTTCTGATCAACTCTGAATCCTCGGCATTATATATTACTTCCTGCACATCCAGCAGAAAATAATGCCAGTCATTAACAAATTTCTCATAATTTTTCAGATCTGGTGTATCAATCCATTTCTTTACTTTTATCTTGCTTCGGTTTGTTTTTGGACATTCATGAATCTGGAGAATATATTTAAATCCATTATTTTCGTAAAATCTTCCCAATGGAAATAATCTACAGAATCCCGGTCTTATGGCGTGGATACTGCAACGACCCTGACTGTTAAGAAATACACACTGTTCTTTCTCTCCTGCCATCCGAAGATGCGGAAGAATATTGCCATCTGTCACTCCCAGCTCCAGATATTCCTGTAAAAGTTGCTCGACTGGTTTCTTTAACCCGATTGACAATCTGTGTACATCAAATGGGTCTAAAATCACTGAATCACCCATTCCCTGGCAACAGTCACAGCATCCTTCACAATCATGGCAGTCTGCTTTTACCATATCATTGGAATCATATAATTTTCCATCTGAAATTTCTTCCAGTGTCTGTTCTCTGCGCATAATTTATGCTTTTTCCTTTCACGCAAATAGCTATTTTATTTCTTTTATTTCTTTTCCTTCTATAGCCAATAAAGCGAAAATTCATACTCTATTGTTTATTATTTTATAAGGAAAACAGCAAATCTAATTCAGTTAAAAGGCTTCCAGACCACTGACACCCCAGTCAGAGGCAAGGTCTTTCATTCCCTCCAGTACTTCCTCTCTGGAATATCCGTTGTCATCCAGGAAATCTCCATCCATATCATTCAGATACAGATAAAAGGTCAATGCTAATTCCAGATAATCTACATTCTCCTCTACCATACCCTCATACAATTGATTTTCTGCCTCATTAATTTTGCCTTCTTCTGCAAGTTTCATTACAGATGCAAAAAGCTTATCTGCATCCGTATAATCTGCTTCATTTTCAGGTAATATATAATTTGGCTGCTGTTCATGAAGCAGAAGCTTCGCAATTAATCTTCCTACATCCTGAATATTTCTTATCATGTGGTCATCCTGTACTGCCATGTCTGTTCCATCCTTTCACTTTTTTGATTTATATATTTTCATATCTTTTAGACACGAAATTACACTCTGTTTAGTGTCTATATCCTGTATGATATCATCAGTCTAATTTCAATCCTGCAAGTGCCTGCGCAAATGCGTTATTTACTGGTTCTTTTGCTTCTTTTTGCTGTTGTCTCATATATTTTTGGACATCGCGCTTATTAACTCCTGCACCTTCCTTTTCCCGTCTTGCCTGAAAAGCGGAGAGTTTTTCTTTATATCCACAGGCGCAGATAAATGTCTCTTCTTTGCCCTTTACGTACATTTCCATACGTTTATGACATTTTGGACAGCGGGCATTGGTCGTTCTGGAAACTGTTTCTTTGTATCCACATTCTCTGTCCTGGCATACCAGCATCTTTGCATTCTTTCCATTCACTGCGAGAAGTTTCTTACCGCAGTTCGGACAGATTTTATTTGTGAGATTATCATGGCGGAACGTTCCCTGTCCGGTTTTAATCTCATCCACGATATCGCAGGTATAGTTTCTGATTTCTTTCAGGAATGTCTCCTGTTTCATTTTACCTTTGGCAATATTTCCAAGTTTCATCTCCCAGTCTGCTGTCAGTTCT
Source organism: Blautia sp. HCN-1074 (assembly GCF_037890165.1). Lineage (NCBI taxonomy): Bacteria > Bacillati > Bacillota > Clostridia > Lachnospirales > Lachnospiraceae > Blautia > Blautia sp. HCN-1074. The sequence goes on along the minus strand of NZ_JBBKBP010000028.1, from coordinate 3,834 downwards.
GGTTTGCGAAGTTCCTCAGGTACCAATTCCAGAAGCTGTTTTGCTTTAGAAGTCAGATATATTTCTTTTCCTTTTTTCTCCATCATGAAACTGTTAAACAGCTTCTCAATGATATCAGCTCTCGTTGCAACAGTTCCAAGGCCACCGGTCTCACCGAGAGTCTTTACCGCTTTCGCATCATGGCTTTCCATAAAGCGTACCGGGTTCTCCATAGCCGCAAGCAGGGTTGCTTCTGTAAATCTTGCAGGTGGTTTTGTTTTTCCTGTATTTACAGACACATTCTCTATACGCAGTTTTTCGCCCTTTTTCATCTGCGGAAGCTTCTGATCTTTCAGCTTCTGAGAGTTGTCCGATATATCTGCGTCTTCCTCATCTGTGTCTGTGTCCGTATTTTCGTACACTTCTTTCCATCCTGCACTTTTTACAACTTTACCACTGGCGGCAAAGAGTTCTCCTGCTGCCAATCCTTCCATACTTACCTGTTCATAAATAAATGGCGGATAAAGTACACTTAAGAATCTGCGGACAACCATATCATAAATCTTACGTTCTTCATTTGTCATATGGTCAAGCTGCACAAACTGCTCCGTAGGGATAATTGCATGATGATCACTAACCTTTTTATCGTCCACAAAATTTCCATTGGCACGAATAGGCTGATTCAGCAATAGACCTGCCAGCTTTCTGTATGGACCGACTGCACACGCCTTCAGTCTTTCTTTGATCGTAGGCACAATGTCTTTACCGATATATCTGGAATCTGTTCTTGGGTAAGTAAGAACTTTATGATTCTCATACAGACGCTGCATGATGTTTAAGGTCTGTTTTGCTGAATACCCATATCTCTGATTTGCTTCCCTCTGTAACGTAGTCAGGTCATATAAGCCCGGAGCATATGTTTTCTTCTCTTTGCTGGTCACAGAAGAGATTTCCAGTGTATGATTACGGACTGCAGCGGAAATTTCTTCTACTCTCTCTTTATTAAAAGTTCTGAAACTTTTACTCTTCGGTTCTTTCCACGTCCAGGTAACATCTCCTGCTTTTACAGAAAGACCATAATATTCTTTTGGTCTGAATGAACGGATCTCTTCCTCCCTTTTTGCAATCATGGCAAGTGTAGGAGTCTGCACACGTCCACAGGATAGCTGGGCATTATACTTACATGTCAGTGCTCTGGTTCCATTCATTCCCACAAGCCAGTCTGCTTCTGCCCTCGCTACTGCAGCTCTGTACAGATTATCGTACTCATGTCCGTTTTTCAGATTTGTAAAGCCTTCTTTGATAGCTTTATCTGTAACTGAAGAAATCCACAGTCTGCGGATTGGTTTGCGGCAGTCTGATTTATCAAGAATCCATCTTGCTACCAGTTCTCCTTCTCTTCCTGCATCTGTGGCTATGATAATATCTTTGATATCTTTCCTGTAAAGCTGTGTTTTCACTGCATTGTACTGTTTACCGGTCTGTCGGATCACAACCAGTTTCATTCGATCCGGCATCATGGGAAGTGTGGACATCTCCCATTTTGTATACTTTTTGTCGTATTCTTCCGGATCAGCAAGGGTAACCAGATGTCCCAGTGCCCAGGTAACCACATATTCTTTTCCTTCCAGCGTTCCATTGCCTTTCTGATTACAGCGAAGCACCCGGGCAATATCTCTGGCTACAGAAGGTTTCTCTGCTATTACTAATGATTTCATAAAATAATTTTTATTCTCCTTATAAAAATCTACAGTCAGGGATTTTGATGTCCCTGACCGCTGATTTTTCTTTTATATAGAGTATAGCATAGATAAATATATGATTCCAGTTCTTATTATCTAAATTTTATTTCATATCAATTTTGTATCCTACTCCACGCACTGTTTCCACCAGTTCTCCTGCAGTTCCCAGTTTCTGTCTCAGTGTTCTGATATGTACATCAACGGTTCTGCTTTCTCCGTCAAATTCATATCCCCATACCTGATTTAAGAGCTGTGTTCTGGAAAGAACAGTTCCGCTGTTTTTCAGGAGCAGGCATAATACTTCGTATTCTTTCAATGTCAGATTCACATTCTGTTTATCTACCGTTGCAATATGTCTGGCAGGGCAGACATAGAGATTTCCAATCTGATATTCTTCTGCACCGTCATCTTCTGTTCTTCTAAGTAAGGCACGAATCCTTGAGATCAGTTCCATCATTCGAAATGGTTTCGGGATATAATCATCGGCGCCGCTGTCCAGACCTACTACTGTGTCATATTCACTGCTTTTTGCAGTCAGCATAATAATCGGAAGTTTACGTGTATCCGGACGTACACGCAATTTCTTCAATATGGAAATACCGTCTTCCTCCGGGAGCATTACATCCAAAAGCAACAATGCGGGCTGTTCTTTTTCCAGTGCTCTCCAGAAAAGGGAAGGTCTCTCAAAACCTTTTGCCTCAAAGCCCTGACTTTTTAATGTATAAATCACCAGTTCACGAATACTCTCATCATCTTCCACCAAATATATCATTTTTTGTTCTCCATTTACTATTATTTTTCTGAATCAGGTAAATTTCTGATTTGATTAATCTCAGTATAATCGTGTGCCGTAAAATCTTTGTCCTGCTTTATGTTAAAACTTTGTAAAATATGTTACCGTTCACTACGTGCCCGGCAACACGCTTCGCGATGCACAGAATTTATACTAATCGTATAAATTCGCGCGGTATGTCTCGGGTTTTCTGTTGCCAAGCATCCGTAAGAAGCTGCCAGTGGCAGGTTCTGTAGGTGACCTTCGCTCACCAAAAACACCTCGCGGGATATTACCAGTGAACAGTACTTAAAATATATTGCTTTTCATCCTGCATTTTTTAATAAAATTTTTATATACTTTATGAGAAAATTTATTTGTAAAAGAAGTATGAAGATGTTATGATAATGAAAGAAAGAATATAGAATGTTACTGCAAACGAAATAAACAGTAATACAGTATTAAACAGATTATATAAAGAAGGTGACATTGTGAAACGTCTTATTGAAAAATACCGACATGGCTTTGTGATCGGTATTTACAGTATTATTTATATTTTGATGTTCAATTATCTGGAACATCTTCCAGTTCACAGCTATCATATCGTACATACGGTTTTCGATGACTGGATACCATTTTGTGAGGTTTTTATCATACCTTATCTGTTATGGTTTCCGTACATGTTCCTGGCTGTAATCTATTTTATATTTTTTAATAAGAACAAACATGAATACTACCAACTGGCATTTAACCTTATGATGGGAATGACTGTTTTTCTGATCGTTTCTTACGTTTATCCAAATGCACAGCATTTACGTCCAACAGAGTTCCCAAGGGATAATATTTTTACAGATATGGTGAAATGGCTGTACAGCACAGACACTCCTACAAATATTCTTCCAAGTATTCATGTTTTTAACTCTCTTGCGATACATATGTCTCTCACAAACTGTGAGGCACTTCGTGATAAGAAAATAGTAAAGGCTGCTTCCTTTACCCTTACCGCATTGATCATCATGTCAACCATGTTCCTGAAACAGCATTCAGTGATTGATGTATGTATGGGTACGACTCTTGCTTTATTTGGATTTTTGTTTTTTTATCCGAGAAAAGCCGCCGTTTCTTCCAGAGCATCTTACTTTGGAGAGGCCAGACGAAAAAAAAGTGAAAATTAAAATTACCTTCTTGAAATAGATTTTGATAAAACAAAAAGAACTTTTTTAGAAAACATAAGATGTTTCCTAACATAAGTTCTTTTTTATCATCTTTCATCCATTCCTTTACATGTAAAAACTCTGTACAATCAAAATATCAGATGTTTTCTGTCTATTTTTAACCCAA
>NZ_JBBKBP010000027.1:0-57298 GCF_037890165.1 Blautia sp. HCN-1074 | reverse complement strand
TTGCATTTTCTGGTGACGTCTGTTATGATGAAAAGACCAGCAACGTGTCTCTGGCATACAGTAAGTATATTTCATAAATATCGAGAAAAAGGAGAGAAAAATGGAAGAATTATACAAATCAATAGAAGAAAAAATTAAAGCTTCCGGCTATCCAAGAGTGATTTCTGGTGAAGCGGTTTATGGAGATATCTGTGATCAGATTGAAGGAAAAGAAAATGGATCATATGTTTTGCTTTCTAAATTTGAAGATGATGTTATCTTTGAATATCACATTACCATTATGGATGATGAATTTAATCTTGGAGTGTTGACAATGCGTACTCCGGAAGGTGTATTTGAAACAGATTTTGATAAATAATAGAAATAGATATGAAAATGTAAATTCTTAAATGCATTTTCGTAGTTACAGGCGGAAAAATTCCGCCTGTTTTATTGTCTGTTTTTTGGAGGACCAGAAGTTCTGTAAAATGATAGCACTTAATCTTCACGTAAATGTACTGCAGTAGCCGCTTTACGACGTCTGGCGTCGTCCATCGCAGCATAATGCTTTTTGGTTGTATTTACGTCTCTATGCCCCAATACGTCAGCCACAAGATAAATATCACCTGTTTCCTGATATAAGGTGGTACCATAGGTGCTGCGGAGCTTATGAGGCGTAATTTTTTTTGTAGTTGTAATAGCTTTTGCATATTTTTTGACAAGGTTTTCAACAGCCTGAATACCGATTCTTTTTCTTTGAGTAGAATAGAAGAGAGCGTGTTCGTGTCCGGATATAGGAATGATATTTTCGCGAACTTCAAGGTATTTTTTTAAAGCTTTTTCTACTTCATGACCAAAATATACAACCATTTCATTTCCACCTTTTCGGGTGACTTTGATTCCATTATTTTTAAAATCTACATCTTCTACATCAAGTCCTACACATTCAGATACACGAATTCCTGTGCCAAGCAGGAGAGTAACGATTGCCAAATCACGTTCTTTTGTCTTTTCGTAATAAACACGTTTCTGACCGGTAAGTTCATCACCACAATGTTCAATGTAATCAAGCAACATAGCAACTTCATCGGCATCAAGACGTATAATACTTTTTTCGTGGGTTTTCGGAACATCCACAAGAACGGTTGGATTGGTTTGGATGAATTCATGTTTGTAGTAATATGCATAAAAACTTCTCAAAGCAGATATTTTTCTTTTGAGCCCACGTTCACCGTTTGTCTCTGTTTTATCCCCATTTTTGTAAACCTTTAAATATTCCTGATATTCCTCTATATCAACAGCCTTAAGCTGATCCAGAACATCTACGGTAAAATCTTTCATTGAACAGTCTTTAAAAGCAGGATTTTCATCCAGTAAAAACTGAAAAAAAATACGGATATCATATGCATAGGAAATTCGCGTTTTGGTGGTAGTAAGCGGGTCCATAGCACGAAAATAATCTTTACAGAAATCTGGAAGGGTTTTTAAAACAGCACGAAGCTTCAGAATATTTGAGATATCAGTTTGTTCATGGTAGGTAACTTTTTTGTTATCATTATAATCTGTGTAATTATCCATTAGAAAACTCCTTTAATCTTTAATAATTAAATTAAGTATTTCAGCTGTGGCTTATTATAAATTGTATAGTGTTATACATCCCTGAGTATTGGAAAACCCGTCTTTATGATTTGTGCGAAAAATAATAAAAGAATATAGATCATATATAAAATTAAAAATGTAAATTAGTTAACAGTAATAGCTTTATGTAAATACAGAACGTATAAAATATGCTAAAAAATTATAAACTATAGGAAATAAGTGTCCTTTTAAGTATAAATGGTTCTATAAAAACATCGATTTTATTGGGCTTTTCGATTGATATAAACCATTTATATTTAAAAAATTTAAGTGAAAAGTGGTTTATTACGGTCGATTTTAAGTGAAGTTAGATTGTTACGACCGAATTTAAGTAAAATTGAATCATAAGAAACAATTTTTTATTATTGAGACTATATCCCAATCAAATTCATCTGCTATATTCCAATCTTTTTATATTTTAAACGTAAAATGGATTCCCAGGTTTCAGAAAATCTATTTCTTTATATAACGAAAGGCCCCCGCAGGAGCCTTCCGGACTGAGGGCTTCACAAGTTTCCCCAGTGCGTTCACTAAGCAAATCGTACTATAACTTTACAGGAAAGTCAAGCAGCAAATGTTCATAATCAGGGAACAAATAAACCCAGTGTTACTGTTCAAAGGTTAGCTGGACTTAGAAGAACCGATGGTGTAGACTGATAACAGTTAAAGCCATCGGTTCTCTTTATCCAAATATCCTGGACACTCTGTCATATATATTTGCCGGAATGTCCTCATATTCTTTCCGGGCCGTTTCAAGTATCTTCAGATACCGTTCTTCAAATCCGGAGATCTTTTCCGGGTCTGGGTTACAAGACAGCCAGGTCTTATTCCGGAGGTGGATCATTTCCTGTATCAGACCATGCATTTCTTTATTCCAGTACGGTCTGGCTCATTATCCATGCTGTCTTTCAGATACCGCAGCACATGGGCAAGACATTCCCGATGGTCTGTCCCATAATTATAAAAAGTGATATCATGGTCATGGACAAGGATACCCTGGTAATCCTCCGCAACAGTTCCCTTTACTCCTTCGTGCCCTTTTTTCGCACGGGTTATCTTACTCCTGAAATCGTTGAAATCTATACACACATTATAAAGGAAAAGCCGCAAAAAAGCGAATCCGGGTGATTGTGGATAAAGTAAAAATGACGGATAAAAAACAGTACATATTTTGTGGATAAAAAGGATCTCCATATGACTGAAACAGGAAAAGTATTCCTTCGCTATCTGTATAAACGTTTCTGGTGGAAGGTTATCCACCATAAAAAAGCTCTTTCGCATTATCCACAAAAGAACTTTTGAGACATCAATGAAAAAATTAAAATTCGTCATTTTTACTAATTCCCCCTGCAAGGGTCTGAACAGTAACGCAATTTTGTCCTGTTAAAATGTATTTCGACATGGAAATATATACAAAATAAAAAAGGAGTGCTATAATTTCCTAAAAAACAAGAGATGGAAAACATCAGATAAAAAGGGAGGAATGGAGAATGATTAAGAAATCAAAGATAACTGCGGCAGTTATGGCGGCAATACTTGCTGTAACCACTATTTTCAGTCCTGTATTAGCAGGTGAATTTTCATCACCAGAAGAAATAACGGAAGAATTCTCTGATGGTCAGGAAAATCAGGATTATAAAAATGAAATTTCAGATGATATGCCACAGATTCAGAATGAAGATGGAGAAGGAGTTTCTGCTACAGAAAGTGAAACAGAGAGAGGGACAGTAGTTACAACGGATGATGAATTTAAGAGGGCAGTAAATTCTTCTGTGGATATTATTAGAATCAGAGGGAATATAGGAGGAAATGGTAAAAATATATATGAGTTGCCAGATGGTGATGGTAAGAAAATAATAATAGAAAGTGGTTATACATTTAAGATTACCAGTGGTCTCTCAAGAAAGTATACTACAGATATAGAAATTTGTGACAATGCTAAGTTAATTATAGATTCGACAAGACAATTTGAAACGATTTGGCTTAAAGGTATTATAAAAAATGAAGGTAATATCGATGCCACTGGATCTGGAAATGTATATGTGAATTACCAGGAAAATCTTGGAACGATAAATGATAAATTAAAAATCAATATATTACAGGATGGGGAGGATGAGATAAAGGTAAGTATACCGCCAAAGGTAACTGCGGGTGATATGATAACGCCAACTATAACAGGGATGATACCTGGTTCTGAAATTAAAACATCTGAGATATTTACAGGAAAATGGGAGTTAAATGGAAATCCATTGACTGGAGAAACAGGAATTTCCTATAGAGTTCCAGTTAACAGAGGCGAGTCCCGTATAAAACTTATGTTGACACTTAATGAACAATATGGTGCTGTAAAACAAAATATGCAGAATCCTGATTATGTTAATGTACAGAAAAGTACATCCCCGTCTAATGTATGTACGATAGAAAAGAAGACATTAGATATTATTTATGTAGACAATAATAACGGAAATGACCAAAATACGGGAGAAAGTGAAACTACTCCGGTTCGAACATTTTCAAGAGCTCTTGATGGTATAAGGAATGGCGGAACGATTATATTACTTTCGAACTGTGTGGAAACAAACAGGGTTTTTTTGATAAGACAGTAACAGTTGCTGGTAAATCAAATGATAGTTCTGTGACATTGACAGGAAATCAGAATTGGTATATAGATCCGAACATAACAGTTACATTGAGCAATATTTCTATAAAAACTGCTGGTATATTCCCATACAAAGAAAAACCTGGAAAACCTGGAAATCTTGTTTTGGATACTGTTAAGAATGCAAATATAAAAGAAATAAATGGATTAAGTGCTGTAACGTTGAATGATAGCAAAATTGCTTGTCCTACTATAACAGCCAATAAAGTTGAATTAAAAAATAATACGGAATTAAATGGCCGATTTTTGACCGATAATCTTACAATTGATGGAGACAACACACTTATTTATACTTTAAATTCTCCGGGAAAAATAAATCAAGGAATAGCAGGAACTGGAAAACTAAAAGTACGTTTAAATGATATAGGGCAAAAAGAATTAAGAGGAATAAAAGTACTTGAAGTACCTAAGGCAATATCTAAGATATCTAATATAGAACTGGATAGTTCATATGGTATGCAATATGAATTAAAAATCAGAGAAGACTATATGTACATTTCCGAAGGCATTGATCCCCAGATAGATTTATACGTTGGAAATGAACCACGGGATAAAGAAAATGTGGATATGTCATCCGGTGAAAATATTTCTGTTAACGCAAAGATGACAAATTTTCCCGGTGCGCATATGTCAGTAGTTGGAAAATGGAGTGGATATGGGGGAGAGAATACCGTTTGGTCTGGCGGTGATGTCCCTGTATTAACAGTAGAGGTTACATTAACTGACAGTGAGTATAATAACTGTCATTTTAATCAGATTCTGGACTTTGCAAATCTTATTAATGTATATTCATGGAAAGATACAAACACAGCCATAAATAAAGATGTGAAGAGCAAAGCTACAGTGACTGTAGAAAATGAGCAGGGAATCAGCGCAGATGGACGACACTGTACATTTACTCTTATATATCCGAAAGTAAAATACAGAGCCTCGATATCAATCTCAGCCGATAGTTTAGATAAATTTTACGATGGAAATGCTGTGGCGTCTCCTGCTATAACTGTACCGGAAGGAGTGAAAGCTTCTTTAAAATGGTATCAGAAAAGCGGAGAAGACTGGACAGAAATTAGCGCTGCTCCGACAGATGCAGGCGAATATTCTGTTAAGGCATATGCAGAAGAAAGTGATGATTATGAAGCCGGATATTCTAAACGAGTAGAGTTTACCATAAGTAAAGCACAGAATGAATGGACAGTGAATCCGGCAATCAACAACTGGACAAGTGACCAGACTCCGTCGAAACCTGTAGGTGAAGCGAAATTTGGAACAGTATCTTTTAGCTACAGCGATAAACAAGATGGAACTTATACAGAAACCCAGCCGACTTCATCTGGCAGCTGGTATATGAAAGCAACTGTTGACGGAAATGGCAATTATGACGGTTTGAAAAAAATCATACCATTTACAATTTACACTCCATATTATCCACCAATAGTAATACCGACAGCAACACCTACTCCAAGTCCGACACCGACCGTGAAACCTGTTCCGGATAATTATCCGGATGGTTCAGAATATCTTCCGGATGGAAGCATCAAAACACCGAATGGTACGATCGTAGACAGTGACGGAGAGATTACACTTCCAAATGGAGTAATCGTAAAACCAGGCAATGAGGAAAATAAGCCAGCGCTCAATAAAGAAAATGAAGTGATTACAGGTGATGGAACTCTGGTAATTCGTCCGGGACTTTCTGAACTGGAAACCGGTGCAGGATGGAAAATATTCAGTGATGGAAGAATCGTGGATACAGATGGTAATGTTTATGAAATGGACGGAAGCGTATCAGATAAAGATGGAAACTGCGTGAAACCTGCAAAAGCGATGATAAAGAACGCATATACATATAAGAATAAAAATCAGGTAAAGGTTGTTCTGTATGATAGCTGCAAAGGTGCGCAGGGCTATGATTACGTGATTGGTAAATCTTCCAATATGCTGCAGACCAAAGAATATGAGAAAGTAAATAAAAACAGAAAAGGACTGAAAACAACATTTACATATATGGACAAAGGAACTTGGTATGTAGCATGCCACGCCTGGGTCAAAGATGCAAATGGGAAGAAAACATTCGGTAAGTGGTCGGAAGTAAAGAAAGTAGTTGTTAATGCCAAAACTCCATCTCAGCCAAGAATTATCAGTGTTAAAACAAATGGTTCAACAATAACAGTCAAATTCTCCAAGACCGGAAAAGCAACAGGAGCAGAGGTTATTCTTGGTAAAGAACTGGAGAAATTATATGGAGAAAAACGTCCTGTTAAATACAAGAGATACGTAATTGAAGAGGACGAGGATGTAACAACTGTGACATTTAAAAATGTAAAGAAAGGAACTTATTATTTAAGCCTGCGTAAATGGAATCGGACTGCTGACAATAACGAAAAAGTATTCGGACCATGGGCGAAATATGTAAAGGCTAATGTCAAATAGTAAAAACTATGGGAGACAGTAGTTGTTAAAGTATTATAGTTGAAGTAATAAATATGCGCACTGGTGTTAAACTGGTGCGTATATTTTGTCGTATAAAAAAGAACTGTTTTGCAGAACAAATCCGGCAAAATCAGTTCTTTTTCACTTTTATATTTCAGAGTCTCAAGACGCGCTTGTTCATTAGCCATTCAACAACTCCATCACGATCCGTGTGGAGCTGCGCTGATAATTCAGCGCGGAGTGAACAGTAACAACCCAGTTAGTCCCTGAATAGTAATCGGATAATGAAAAGAATTAAAGAAATACGATTGACATATTTAAGTGCCTGGGCTGTTATAATATTAACAACAGACAACAAGAGTGTCTGTCAAGCGTTGAAGTAAGGTGTTGTACCAGAAGGCAGTGCGTTACCAGCTTTATAAGGGTTTAGCATTTACCACAATCTGGCTAGAGAGCAAAAGCTCTTAAAAGAAAATGCCGGGAGGCGCTGCCAAAGTGCAGGGCCTTTCTTTTGTTTGCTTTATAGGAAAGACCTCCCAGATCACTGCAACAGAGATCAAGAAAGACAGACCGATCAAACATCATAGAAACATCTGCTACGAAAACAGCAACACCAAAGTAGCAACCGTAACACCAGACGGTATGATCCAGGCAAAATGCAAGAGAACCTGTACAATCTGGGTATATGCGCAGAACGGTGTTTATAAGGCTGTTACAGTAACAGTTAAGTGATACGAAACACTAGACCAGTATCTGTTTAATATGAAAAGGATATACGCATTGGTTATTCAAAGGCCGATGCGTATATTAGAAAATAAGGAAGTATCTAAGTACATGAAAAAAGAGAACCTGTTGGAATATTTGAGGAGAAAGTCAGGAATCCCGTTTTTGTCAGATCTACGTGATACATATTATTTCAACCATATCGAATTGGAAGTAACAAGAATCCATCCGGATGATTTTGACCTGGATGACTGTAGTAAAACGATACATTATATTACAGGAAAAAATGAGAAATTTACAGATACAGAACAAGCCATGTCATTTTTTATTAAAGTATTACGGATAATGCATAGTGATAGATTCTTTATTAAAGTATTACGGATAATGCATAGTGATAGATTCCAATGAAAAGTCCCTGGAACTCTGAAATCCGGGGATGTTTCATTGGAATTTTCTTTTTTTAAATGGAATTCAATCATTTTTACTTAAAAGGACATATAGGAAATAAGCCAGTTGATAAATGAATTATACCATGAAAGTGGGTTTTTAGCAACATCTATATGAAAAACTCGCGTTTGTCGTATAGATGTAAATAACATAAAACACTACTATTTTTTAATATTCATTGTTTTTGTCGATTTAACCTTAATGTGTACAATGTCTAAACTTAACCTTGTACAAAGCATTATTTTAAGACTCATGCTGCTACTTTGTACAAGGTTAGGTTTAATTATTAAATCTGTAACTTGTACAAAGTAGAATGTTTTAACTCTAGTTTGTACAAAGTAGAACTTTTTTATTAAATATTAAAGCCATAACTTGTACAAAGTAGAATGTTTTAACCTAAGTTTGTACAAAGTACTCTGTTTTAAATCATACATTGTACAATATTTTTATTAATCTTGATATCTATCAGCACATTTAGCACTCATTTTTCATATCTGTATACAACAAAATTATTGCATCCACTTACCTTGGTCACATAATATTCTGGTAAATAAATATCTTTCCATCCAGTATATCCATTTATGAATTTATTTGTGCGTGCTAATTGTTTGTATTTATCATATAAAAAATCGTATTGGTCGTCAATGATTTTTAATGCAATATTTATTCCGTTTACATCTGATATTTTTGTGAAGTTTTCTGGTATGTTTTCTCCAAGATATGCCAGATGCATGTCTTTAATTCTACGGTAATTGAAAATATAATTTCCACCATTATTATTTAACCAATCTGCTCGAAGTGCATCCCTGAATCTGTTACAGCTTATAACAGCATAAATAAAACTGCAGCATAATAATTCCTTCTGCTTGTAACTGATATCTATATTTATATCTCCAGTATAAAATGATTCTGGATTTTTTTTGATAAACGATTTCAACCCTATCTGTTCTGCGCTTTTACATATTTTGTAATACAGATATCGGTCTATGTAATATTGTGGAAAACGCAGGCTGCCCTTTTTTGCTAAAGGTGGTATGTAAAATTTATGATTGTCTTCCAATATATCGTATGGAAGATTCATAGTATTAAACCATTCTGTAAATTTCTGGTCAAATTCCACAGGAGTATCGTGACAGTGATTAACAGAAATAATATGTGCTGTTTTGTATTCACTGTTAATCAACGGTTCTATCTGATACTTGTAATCAGTTTTATAATGCCTTGTTCTCACTATCGGCAAAAAATAATCATATTTAGGGATTTTTATCTGGCTATAAAAAGATGGCTGATTTATTCTATCACATGGTAATATGCTATTTGCCACATTCCATTTTCCAGCTGTTTGGAGGTCGATATACAGACTTGCTATTTCATATAACAAATCAGTCTGTATCAGTGTCGTTTTGTGAAATGGACATATTTTTATACCAGCGATATTATGTAACAGCGAATGATAATTTTCTTTCATGCATTCTGGACAGTATGAGACTTTTTTATTAATTTGCAAAGATTCCTTCTCTTCTATTCCACCGTTACGGAAGAGAAAAGTCTGTTCTAAATACCAGTCAGGAAGTATACTATCATATAACTTTTGATAACAGTCGATATGTATCGCAGAATCAGAAAACATCATTAATCCAGGACAAAATACGGGCACATTATATGTCTGGTGAAGCCCAAACAGACTTAAAGCCTTTCTCCCATTAAGGACATTTACTTTACAAAAATTACGCAATATACTGAACATGGATTCATATGGCCTTATCCATTCTTTTCGCCATGTATATGGGCTTAAGTAAGAAACATAAGTGTCTATGCCGGGTTTGTTTAATTTGCGCTTATTTACACCTTTTACGTTCATATTCATCATCAGATTCTCCATATCCTGATATTTTGATACTTGCCATCAATTCACTTACACTAGGAAAATATACAGGGTCAAAACTTAGTATTCCATACATATCTAAACATACATTAAAGCTGTCGATAAAATACTTCATTGGGATATCGTCTGCAAGGATGTTATATTTTGCGCGCACATTCTGAAAAGCATCCCAGTATTCATCTGCAAGGGAATAAAAAGTTCTGTCGTCAGCATGTGGAAAATAAAATTCCCGTATTGTTTTATCCGCTTCGATAAAGTTTCGTGTTCTGACATAAAGCTTGTCAAATGCTGTCAGACAAAATGATAACTCCTGTTTCGTACGGATGCCAAAAAACTGTTCCTCGCAAACCATAAAGCGGCCAACAATCTGGTCTTTTCCACATAGCTTTAACTCATTTTTCAGATTTTTTAGTTCTCTGGTTCCAAACAAAAATGATACAATATGAATGTCTTTACATTTTAGGTTATTATATAAGTCCATCAACCATGAAAAGTCAGCTTCGTTTAATTTCCATGCTTCATCAATAAATATAACAACTTCTCGGTATGGAGTATCGGAAGCTCTTATAATGAGTTCATTTAGCACCCGTTCTTTTAGAAATAGCGCAGTATCACGTTTCGGGCATGAAAGTCCCATTGCCATCAAAAGAGAAGCGTAAAAATTCTTTTCAGTAGCTGGGTGGTCTGTAATATTCCAAATAATAACCGGAAAATTCCCGCCGAATTTTTGTTGGATACTTTTGGCAATATACTGGACGGCATATGATTTGCCAATCCTTGCTCGTCCCCATATACAGGCTCCGGTTATGCCTATCTTAAGCCATGTATAAACTTTTCGTTCTAATTCCAGAATGCTTCTGGTCGCGATGACAAATCTTACTGAAGATATATAGCGTAAAGTTATGCCGGAAAGCTCATCTGCAAATTCTTTTTCGTTTTGTTGGTTTAATATTGTATTTTCCATGTCTTTTACCTCTTATCCCCAAACATCAGGTTATATAATTCATACGGTGTAAGGTCTTTGATATCTTCATATGCAAATTCTTTTTCGTTTTTTGAAGAAGCTTTAGTACAATTTTCCTTATTTTTGGTCTGTTCTTTTTGTAACTCAGAGTAAGTTGGCTTTCCTTGCTCTCGCCTGACAATATCAGCCTGAGTTGCTGCTCTCCTACTCTTTTTTCCTTTGGCATTGAGGTGTTCTTCATAAGTTGTAATTGACATATTGTAGTCCTGTTTCTTTCTCCCCTGTTCTCTGGCAAACTTGGTGGCATTTTTTCGTGTTTTGACAGAATGTGATTTTGTTCCAAATTCTCCTCTCGCAACAAGAGTATCAATAAAGAGCCCATCGGAAGTATATGCCTCTACTGTAGAGATATCTTTGGGATTATAAATGATGGTGATAGTTTGTCCGATATAGTTCCCTGTCAGGGCAAGCTTATTGCTGCGGTATTCTGTTCCCATGAAATTAATATAAGCGCGTTTTCCTGCTTTAGTTCCACCTACAACTTTACGGGTATCTGTTCGGAAATTTAGTTTTTCCACAACAGATATCATAGTTTCATCGGCCATGGTTGGAGTCATGCCAGCTTCAAATATTTTTTTTCGCATACATTCAAGCGGGGAAAGATTATCAATGCCACTGTTGGGTGTATTGTTATATTCAGCAATCAATATCTCCAAAAGTTCTGTAATTTCATCGTAAGTAATATCATATTTAATGGATGCAGCTTCTGGCTCTTTCCTTTTTAAATCATTGATGTTACTTCCTGTTGTGGATGGCAACTTATGGAAACCTCGCGTTTCGAGACTGCCAAAAAAACGTTCTATGATACCGCGTGTTTCAGGAGTCGCAACAGAACCAAAATTAATTGCAGATTTTAAATCATCTACAATTTTCCTGATTGTGTTATCGGCTAAATGTGACTTCGCATTATCAAGCATAATCGTATCAAAAAGAGCATACTTCAACTCAGGATAAGCCAGACTATAATACCCTCCATTCGGAGGATATTTGAGGCCCCTTATGTTAAGCTTTATTTCTTGGTGCGGTGTTATAGAATTTTTTAGTGCTTCTATGACATCATACTGATTATAGGTGAATTCCTGCGATACAGAATACCCAAGAATACATCTGGTTGCTACGTCAATAACTGCAATAAGCCATGCGCGTGTAGCAATTGTTTTATTTATTGTGCCGTCATTGTTTACTATTTCGATATTATAAATCATATCGATAATGTGCCCGTCTATCTGTACAGTATTAAATGGTGCAAGGGCATTATAGGCATGTCTCTTTCCAAGACCAGTAGAGTAAATTTTTTGCATAGCATTTGCATTTTCACGTTTAGCCTGTTTATTAATGTTTTCAGATTTAAGCTTTTGTATATATTTACAAAGTGAGACATATCCACGGTTTTCAGTATTAAATGGGTATTCATGTTGCTGGATACCGATGCGCAGGCATTCTAACAGAAATTTTTCATGAAGCGTTGTTAGATTCATATTTTTTTCTAATGTATATTTTTTATTACCAAAATAATTACCGTCTATAAACTCCTCTAATTCAGGATGCTCTTTTAACAATCTTGAAAAGTTTCCTACACCGGATGTTCGTCGACGAATATTAGGAATCAAAGCACTATATCCGGTCACTCCTGATTCCGAGATACCAATACATTTGTTTATCAGAGAGGGCAATCGATTATGCAGAATGCCTGTTTTTAATTCAATATCTGACAATTTGTAGCCATCAATGTACATATCCACGGCTTCTTTCCTTTTTTTGTACAAATCCAGACTATTTTCGGGAATCACCTCTACAGGAAATTCCTGCCATTGCTGACGCATAATCCGAAGGTCATAGATATTATATTTCTTAGATGCCACAGAATATCACCTCCGTTTTGTTGGTGAGGCAATCGTTACAGATATCATCAAATTTAATAATTCCTCTGTAATAAAGGTCTGACAGATAGTCCAACGTTTTGTTTATTTCAAATCTTCCACTTTCAGATAGCAGCCCTATTGTGGTTCTTTTAATTTTTGAAAGATATGAGATGATAGCTTTATCGGCCTCTTTGGATTCAATATGAAATCTCCTGGCTTTGGCAGACAAAACTGATAAATTGCGGATGAAATATTGACCCTTTTCAATATCTTTATCTGTACGTAAAACATATGGAAAATCATTCTGGAGGCACCACATTTTCTGAATTTCTATCTGTTCTTGACTACGTTTTCCTTTTGGAGAGTCAGAATCCAGTTCCTGTTGATATTTTACTTCCTGAAATTCTTCTCTTCCATTTTTGTATACAATGTATACGTCAAAAATTGTCTTATGCTCTTTTCCACTAACAAATACCGTAGTAGAACATGGCTGTTCGCAATAATATACAACCTCTGGATTCATTTCCAGTGTAAGAAGGTTTTCATATTCAAGATTAGAATAGGCAGTTACACGCCGATGAAGCTTTCTGCTCTCAAATATCCAGTAATTGTTTCCATAATGTGTGCTGCGTGGCATTTCAATAGGTGTTGTAAATTTGTAGTTCATTTGGCACCTCCCAGATAAGTGGCTGATGATGGAACTCTCGGATAATTGGGGATTGTAAAAATTTGATAATTTGTTTATTAGGATTTTGGGGTTATGAGGTATAAAAAGATACCTGAAAAATAGATTAATATGGGAACAAAAATCAATTTACTTAGAAAATATTTGATTATAATGAATATTATAAATATTGTATATTTTTAATATTTTAACATAAATATTAAAAACATACAATTAAAAATATACTTTTTGTAAAAATAAAAACCGTCTGAATTTTCAGAACGGTTAATTATATGGTGTAAGTTGAACGGTAGCTTATTATTGAGTTTTTTACAGATAATTGTCGTATATGTCATATAAGGTCTATAATCATTGGTTTTGTTTCCTCATAAAAACGTAGCTGCTCTTTTTCGAAGAAAGCCTCCATGCTTGTTATTTTTTTACAACTGCTTTCGTATTCCGTCTTATTTTCTTCATGGATGATGAATGGTACAATATTGGCATTCAGACATTGGATAAAAGTAATAATTCTTGCTACTTTGGAATCCCTGCCTTGTTTTAACCATTCTGCATGATAATCTGAAATGTCTTTCAGATTGCAAGGAACTTTAGATGTTAATTCAGAAAAATCATGGCCTATCTGTATATTGCATCCACAATATAACAATCTATGTATTTCTTTTATGTCTTGCTGCGATATTCCTATATGGTATCCCATACAATTGCTAATTGCATATTTTAATGCTGCAAAATGCCCATCAACTGCAATTATATCTTCGGCTCTGAAGATTTGTTCTTGCTTATCTGCATAAATGATTCCATGTTCATACATATTGCATACATTTTTCTTTGATAATTCACAGTCTTCCAATCGACATGAATTATAAGCAAATTCGCACTGTACATATTCATAAATTCCACCATTTTTTCCGGTTCTGCTCGTCACGCAAGCACATTCAAGAACTAAATATCGCATAAGCAATTCAATATATTTATTCATGGCGCACCTCCTATTTTTATAGTATAACACGAAAAAATCAATCAGTCACTATGTCTTATGCAATATGTGTAATAAATCCGAAAAAAATATATCATCAGCTTAGTTTTTCAGCATATTAATATTGTCGGTAAAAATTTTTGCGGAAAATAATGATATTACAACATATCATAAAAAATTTGCAAAATACTCTTGTATACAGTAAAATATATACAAAGAAAAAATAAAAAATGGAGGTAGTTATATATGAAAGAAACAAATATCAAGAAATATTTTTACCAGATACTTTCAATTTTCGCCGCGCTCCTGCTATCTTTTAGTATTGCGCAGATTCCAGTGCAGGCGGCAGCCAAGCCGGGCACGGTCAAACTGTCAAGTATTAAAGCCACTGATTATAATAAAATTAATATCAAATGGAAAAAAACTTCCGGAGCTACGAATTATATTATATATTACAAAAAAGCCGGAAGCGGTAAGTGGATTAAAGTGAAAACGGTAGACAATACCAAATCCAGTTATACCCATACCTCTTCCAAAAAATTTCCAATTACTGTGGGTCAAAAATATCAGTATACAGTTAAAGCGTATAATAAGAAGACGAAAAAGGCCGGAAGCTATAATACAAAAGGATTGACTGCCAAAACGTTACCTCAGAAAGTTATCCTGAGCGAAATTACCTTAAATTCAGATAAGACACAGCCTATTATTTCATGGAAAAGGGCTTCTGGATGTACGGATTACATCATTTACAGAAAAACAGGAAACAATAGCTGGGAGTATCTCGTGACAGTTCCATCATCAAGGTTAATGTTTGCGGACTCAAGCCCGATTGAGGGTAGTGTTAATTACTATACGGTCAGAGCATATTATAGCCCAACAAGAACATACGGAAAATATAACTCTACGGGATTAAGCATTAAAGTGCCGAAAGAAAACGGGGGCTCTGTTTCAAAACCTACTCTTACTCCAGTTCCAGACGAGCCTAAATATACGGAAGAGCAGTTTGCAGCTGAAGTTTTCAGGCTGACTAATCTCGAGAGAATCAAATATGGTGAACCGCAAGTTCAATATAATGAAGATTTACATAAAGCAGCTATGCAGCGCGCGAAAGAAATATCTGTTAAATTTTCGCATACAAGACCTGATGGAACTGATAGTACATCAATCCTTAGCGAATATGGAATCCCGGACTACAATGGAAGCGAAAATATCGCTGCAGGATATACATGTCCGGAAGATGTAATTGAAGGTTGGATGAATAGTCCAGGGCATCGCGTTTCATTACTGAATACATATTCAACACATCTTGGCGTTGGAGTGTATTATTTAAATGATGTATATTATTGTGTACAGGAATTTACCGCCTACGGGCAGAAAGAAAAACTGACAATTGATGCTAATGGCGGATATTTTCCTACACTAAACAATGCTAGCGTTTATGACATGTATTTTTATCATGGGACGAAATTAAAATATGAGAGAGACTTACCAAAGCCAGTAAAAAATGGTTATATATTTGTATGTTGGGAAGATGAAAACGGATGCCGATATTCAGGTAGACAAATCGGAAACGATATGACATTACATGCAATATGGAAATAAATTACAATAACATACTTGTTCAAACAAATAAAGAGGACAGCTTGAAAACTGCCCTCTTTATTGTCTTATTTTTTATGCTTCTGCCTCTTTGTTTTTTTGTTTTTCGTTTTGCTAAGTACAAATCCAGTACTTATCACTATAACAATTCCAAATCCTGCAAGTCCATACTTCCATGTGCCGCTATCACCAGTCATCGGTATTTTAAACGTCGCATTATTTGTGATTTCAAAAAGACATTCGTAAAAATACCATTTTCCTGAATAATTAACGTCTTCTTTTGCAGATGTAAAGTCCACATTTCCATATGCATTTGCTTCCTGTTCTGTCATTGTCATAGGTACCGTTACAATGATAGGTTCCTTTAGTAATGAATTTCCATCAAGGGTTTTTATTTCCGTAATTTGATATGTTCCCTGGTCAAGATTGTCGAAGAAAACATCACCGTTTTCATCAGTATGCCGTATTGTAGATTCCCCTTCTTTTAACAGTCTCTTGAAGTTTGGATGCATTTTTGATGTAGGAACTATCGCCTGCTTTAGAAACTTTATCTCAAATTCAACACCGGCTATTGGAGTTTTTCCGTCTGCTTCATATTTTTTCAGATTTATCCGGCATCGTTCAAGTTCTTCATACCATGCTTTCGCATTATCGTATGTAAGCTTAAAGTCTGCATCTTTTGTTGTTACAATACCTACAGGCTCTGTTTCTACTACATATTCTGCCGGAGCGTCAACCTCTGTTATCTGGATATATCCTCCAATTGGGATTACTATATTTCCATTATACTTAAAGAAGTCATCGCTCCGATTATTTGTATCAAGATGATTGTTATCCATTAATACATGACCACGTTCATCGGATTTTAAGTACCATGTCTTTATAAGGTCATTTTCGTCTGGTCCGTCCGAATCAAAATACTGTATTTTGAATACTGCACCTACGACCGGTTTTCCCTTAACATCAAGTTTTTCAATATCAAGCTTTCCGTCGCAGAAGATAGGTTCATTTACAAAAGGAATTTCAAAAGTTCTTCCGTCGTCGTCTGGCATTGTGACAGATTGAGATTTTATTTCATAATTATCTTTGTGATAATTTGGCGTTTTTATCTCTTTTATGTAATAGATTGTATTTACAGGGTCTTTCCAGTCTTTTGCTTCCTGTATCAGATTTCCTTTCATATCATATACCGCATCTGAATGTCGAGGAATACTATTATCCGGAAGAGTTAATACATTTGAGTATCCAGACTCGTCTGTTGTTAGTGTTCCCATGTCTCCATCCCTGCTTGATGTTACTTTGAATTCTGCATTTGCTAAAGTATAGCTTTTCAGGCTCATAATTTCCTCAGGCGCCTTGGATGTTTTTTTAACATATAATCCTCCACTTGGCGGAGTTGTTTCTGGCGGCGTAATTTTAGGTGTTGGAGTACTTGTTACGTTTACTACATCTCCAAAAGATTTTAGCTCACCTTCTTCTGTTGCATCTTTTTTATTAAATGTGATACTTAATATCTCATCACTCATTTTAAATCCAGGCGGTGCATACTCTTCTTTACAATATAGAGTTACAGATTCTTTGTCATTATCTATACTTATTTCGACTGTATTTGTTTCTCCTGACTCTCCAGATTCAAGTTTCTCTCCAATCGGATTTGTGCATTCTGCATCTGTATAGATACCAAAAATCGCACCGGCAAGATTTTTTCCTTTTCCGTCGGTCTTATGTAATTTGACTCTTATCTTCCAACCTTTTTTGTTGACAATACCTTTCCCTCCATCTGTCAGTCCAAAAATCTGAAGCCGACCTTGTTTTTGTTCCTCCGCGCTCAGATTTTTAAAATCTGATAATTTGAATGTAAGCTTTATTGGTTTATCTATCGTAGCATAACCTTCGGGGGCCTTTACTTCTTTGCACCATACATCATAAGATTCTGTTGTTTGTGGAATTTCGTCAATCATTATTATATTTGTCATACCATCATCTTTTGATACTAATTGTCCATCTCCAACAGGGTCTCCAGAGCAAGCTTCATTATCAAAAACATCAAACTTTGCTCCAGCTAATCCTTTTCCACCTTCATCAATCTTTTTAGCCTGCACCCTTACGCGCCATTTATCTCCAGCAACAGGTTCTGGCCATGTTACGGTCATCTTTAACTTCTTGCTTCCGAATTCGGCATATCCAATATCCTGAGCTCCATGTCCGGCTTCTCGTTCTACTGTATGAATAACATACGCTCTAAAGTCTGATGATATTTTTACAGATAATGTTAAACTCTGAGTCTTTCCTGCAACCTTATCTTTATCACCTTCTAAATGAAATTTGTCTCCACCAGCGATAGTTGCTTTTCCGGTAGACGATTTTTTAGTCGTTTCATTAACCAGTGTAACACCTGAAGGAAGGGTAATTGTAGCGGTATTTTCATCAATAGATTTATATGTTACTGTCGGAGTTTTAAATTTAGAATCTCCCTTTAGTTTATATGAAGAAAATTCTGCACGCGGAAAATCCATCTTTTTTAACTCGTTATATATTTTCTGTACAATGCTTACACCTTTGCTGCTTAATACAGGGCTATATTTTCCGTTATAGTTCCATTTGCCTCCAGCTCCGTTATAAATGTAGCTTCCGATGTAGTGACTCATTGCAAAGTATTCCTGCGGGGTCGAGCATCCTGCACTCGTCAGGATATTCTTAATATTTACTTTTCCTGAGCCGTCCGTATATTCAACAGTATTCCCCCATGCCGGGCCTCCATATAAATAAAATATTGCTTTTGCCAGCATTTTGTTTTGGGTGTCAGATGAAAGTTCTTCTACCTGGCTTCCTGAATATACGCCATCTTTTGGCCATCCTTCTGCTCCCTGTAAACAGTATGCATTTCTTGTAACCGTATCACCTTCAGAAGTTTTGTATGTTACTTCGAATTTTCTGGTAAAGTTATCAGCCCAATCGTTTGTGCATAAACTTCCCGGAGGGTAATATTTATTTACAGTATTCATTTTTAATGTTACTTTTGTAGATGCTGCAGAGATAAAATCTCCATTGTCTTCGCTTTTTTCGGATTCTGTATTATTTCCAGAAGTAATATTGTCAGTTCCGTAAGTCTCAGATTCATCAGGGATAAAAATCAGCTCTCCTGTGTGAATGAGGTTGATATCATTTACAGAAGCATAGCCTGAAAATTTTGCCGCAGCTTCTGACGTAGAATTGGCTACAACATTGTAATCAACAGTTTTTCCATAATTAGAATCTCCGCGCCTTACTCCGTTTACATTACATGCCCCAATAACCCATGCTTCGGATACGTTTCCAGGAATATAACCCGATACATCAGCTCCATCATTTCCTGCGGCAGCAACAACTATAATTCCATTATTTACAGCTTTCTCGATTTCATCTCTTATAATGCTATTAGATGTTGTTGCTTTTGCATATAGGGATAAGTTGATGATATCTACGTTTTGTTCAATAGCATATTCCATTCCGGCAAGTATGCTGGAGATAGTTCCTTTTCCATCATTTCCCATTATCCTTATGGAGATAATTTCAGCATCTGGATTTTGTTTCACGATATTGCTAACCATCTCGTCGCCATGTCCATTTCCATTTAATGAATCATCAATCAAGGAAATACGGCTAATAACGTTCGGAGATTCAAGAGTACCCGTATCAAGCAGCGCAATAATTTTCTTGTTGCTTATTACACTTGTAGCATTTTCTGCTTCTTCTGCAAGCATACTTATAGGATTATTCCCTTCAGTTATTGTAATGTCGTTGTCTTCAGTTAATACATCCTGGCTTGCGGCAATAATTGGAGCATCAGGTTCAGCTGTCAATCCAGCATTTGTATATTTCATATATGCCTTCATTGCATTCTCAACAGTCTCATACTGAATCAGATAAATATTCTGATAATTTGCAATTATATATTTGCTATCATCAGAAATGCTTTCTGCATCATCAGAGATTACCACAAGTCTGGCAGAAGAAAAGACTGCGCTGTCAAGGTTTGATATGTCATATGACTGTTCGGTATCCTGTTTGTCGCTTTCCAATTTATCTTCAGTATCATCTGTTTTACTATCTGCTTCTTCTGTTTTCGCATCGTTTGCTATACTGTCCTCATCTGTATTACTTGAAGACTCATCCGGGGCAGGACTTTCAACTACCTTAGCACCCTCAGAGGTTGTGACTGCTGTCTCGTCTGGATTATCAGAACCGGTATCTTTGGTGTCTTCTGAAGCTTCATCATTATCAATGATGCCTTCACCTGACTTTTCTTCTGACTTTTCATCAGCATTCTCATCATTGTTTTCGCTGATGTCATTGACAGTAATATCTGCATCTTCATTATCTTTTTTATTGCCATCAGCATTTACTGTCAAATCGTCGTCAGTAGCTGTTTCTTCCGATGTATCCTGCTTGTTGTTATTGTCGACATCTCTACTATTCTCAGATTTCTCAGGTGTATCAGTATCTTCAGTCTTTTTTGTATCTTCGGATTTTGTATCGCTGCTCGTTTCATCCTCAGCTTCTCCGTTAGCCCTCATGTGTTCAGCTTCTAAGGCTTCTGGTTTGCTTGCATCCGCTTCTTCTTCGGTTTCTTTTTTCTTACCAGTAGCTTCTTCGGCTTTTGCACTTTTGTTCTCCTCGGTCTCATCCTTAACGCTCAAATCATCTGCAATATCCTCAGCAGATTCTTTCCTTTCAAATCCAATCTTTACGGTCTTATCATATTCCATAAATACCGGATACTTAAAAGCCTCTACTTTGTTTCCTGCGTCAAATCCCACATCTTCAGCGATTTCGGTTCCGGAAGAATCGTCAGTCAGTTCATACAGTTTGATTGAATAACCGTCGTCTGCCTTTGCCTTCACATTGACGGCATCGTCAATTTTTGCTTCATATACATATGTATATCCATTATCTTTTGTACTTTCTGATGAGATAAGTACATCATTTTTGTCATACACATCTATATACTCTGCTCCATCCGTTTTTTTATCCAGGCGGATTCGCTGTTCCTGGTCTTCACCTTCATTAAGTACAACCTTACCTCCGGCTGTCTTCAGCTTAATGAATAAAAATTTGGTTTCGTCTGCTTCGCTCATGCTGCTGTCAGTTGATGTGGACATCTGTGTTACCGTTCCATCATCGTTTACTGTGATATCACTTGCATATATCGTATATGAAGACAGTATCGGTGATGTTGTAGTAATGGCAGCCATTGCTACAGACATAATTCGTTTCATCAAATTGTTCATCGTCCCACTCCTCCTTGTTTATTATATTTTCGCTTCCAGCGAATGAGGTTAATCGCATAACTCTTTAAGGATTGGAGGAGTTTCTATCCGGAGCAAGGCTTCGAATAGATATCCAGCAAACCTTGTATCCGATGCAATTTGATATTTTTTGCATGACGGAACCCCGCCTGCTTCACACGGCATATTCTTACCGCTATATTTATTATGCAAAATGAAAAGAAAAAAATAACATTTTTTTAAAAGAGAGTTGGAATGAAATTTTGCCGGGATTTTTGGCTTGAAATCTTTTAAGATGTGCATAAAAATAGTTACAGGAATCAGAAACAGTACAGCAAAGAAAATTGACCGCCAGAAAGTGTCATTACCTCTCTAACATCTTTCGGCATCATCAATCAAGGAGGACTTTGCTGTATGTTATTACTACTGATTCCTGTAACTCGATGTCAATTTGAAAAAAAGTATTAACGGTTTCCCGTCTAATAATAGTATGCAAAATAATTTAAAAAGTGTAACACTTTTTGAAAAAAATATTTCAAAAAAATACAGAAGCCAGAAATGTGCAATTTTAGCACTTTTGCTGGTTTCTGTCGCTGGCTTCTGTATCTTAAAGGTTAAAATATTATCTGCACTAATAGTATGCAAAATAAAATGGAATACGTAACGCTTTTGGAGAAAAATTTAGAATTCTACTTTGTACAAGTTACGATTTAATAATTCTACTTTGTACAAAAGTAGCTTAAATCATTCTGCTTTGTACAAGATATAAGTTAAATAATTTAACTGTCATGTGTACAAAGTTTTCAATATGTTGGTAAAATCCGCTATAAAATAAACATTTTACCGACATGCATTGTACACGTTTGAGTTAAATTGACATAAAGCAAAAAAGCCTGCGCATTTTTTGCACAAGCTTTTTGCTTTATATTAGCTAATTTAATTTTAGAATTACTGTTTTATAATATTTATAATAACAACTTATATACAATTTGCTATTATGCAATCCAATTCAGGAATTTCTTTTTTGACAGATATTAATTTTTCATTTTTAAGGAAACAATGTCTGGAATAGGCGGTTGTACAAATTTCATTTCTGGTTGTATTAAAGAATTCATAATTAAATTCAAGGGAAATTCCATTATATTTTTTAATACTGACACGAACCTGTAATTCATCGTCAAAAAAAACCTGCTTTTTGTATGCGACAGAAATTTCTACCACTGGAGAAATAACTCCCAGTTCTTCCACTTTTTTATAGCTGAATCCCATCTGATTCATATAGCCGATTCGGGCTTCTTCCATCCACTTTACATAATTGGAATGATGAATGATTCCCATCTGATCAGTTTCATGATATTGTGCTTTTCTGCAATAAGTATATGTTTTTAGTGATTCCATAAGTTTCCTCTTTTTCTATTATTAGGTTTTTAGGTTTAAAACCGGGTTCATTAATGAGTGATCATGAAGGCTTTTTTACATAGTTCAGAGGATCCTGATTTACGCCATTTACTATCACTCCAAAATGAAGATGCGGACCTGTACTGTTTCCTGTACTTCCCACATATCCAATAATATCCCCTTTTGATACCTTATCTCCGACACTCAGCTTTGGATTAAATTTGGACTGGTGCATATATTCTGTGATAAGTCCCTTACCATTATGATTTATCTTAGTATAATATCCTGCACCGCCTGAAGCAGATGGTGATAACATAGCAACAATCGTTCCTGAGGCCGCAGCGTAAATAGGTGTACCCGTTGGAGCAGGAATATCAATTCCTTTATGGTTAGTGGAACCAATTCCGCCTGGTGACTCACGATATCCGAAATAGCTGCTGATATAAGAATAACCGGAGCTTAATGGCCATCTAAAAGAAACACCATTCTGATATCCAGGGATCAGAACTCCATTTTCTCCGACATAATTATCATCATCAATCCACTGACTTGTAGCCAGAACACCTGTAGAAGAATTAAGATAATACTTCTCTCCGTCTACTGAAATCCATCCGGTTTCTCGTTCACACGTCGACGGATTCATATAATATTTTTTACCACTTACGGTCAGCCAGCCTGAAGCAAGTACTCCATTTGACTCTGAATAATAATGGAAACCATTCTTAGTAAACCATTTACTACAGGAAAGTTTTCCATCGGATTCAAAATAATATCTTTTTCCTGAAGAAGCTTTCAGAATAATATCGTCATAACGAATGCCATTTGTTTTTTTGAAGTAATATTTATGACCATTGATTGTTTGCCATCCTGTAAGTAATTTACAGTCTGATTCACGAAAATAACGGTAATAGGAATCTGGTTTATAAAAGCCTTTGACTAACTTACCATTTGAACCGGCATAATAATAAGAACCATCCGTTTCTTTATACCACCCACTTGTGACAAGCTGACCTGTGTTTCGGTTAAAAGAATACCAGGATCCTTTAACTTTCAGGCGGCCTTTGGCCATCGTTCCATTTGCCTGAAGGTAATAAGTAGAGTTTCCATTTTTACGAAAACAGTTCTTATACATTTTTCCTTTTTCACTGAAACAATAATAAACATTATTGACTTTATGGAAACCGGCTCTTATTGCTCCGTCATTCCAGAAATAGTATTTATTTCCAGCTGCTGTGGTAATCCAGCCAGTGTACATATATCCTTTTTTCGCATCAAAGAAATAGGTCTTTCCATTGACTGTCTGCCACCCGGTAAGCATTTTTCCTTTGGAGTTAAAACAGTATTTTTTTCCACTGATTGTAAGAATTCCGGCCTTTGCTGCCCCTGTTTTTCCAAAATAATATTTATTTCCGGCAACACTCTGATACCATCCGGTAGCTTTTTTGCCGTTTTTGTCATAATAATACCAGCTACCATTTTTCATTACAAAACCTGTTTGTTTCTTGGTGGTTGTTGCTGCTTTAACTGATACCGTAGAATATTGTGTAATTCCTCCACAAAAAATAAGTGACAGAATAAACAGAAAAACCGGTAAAATAAACTTTTTTTTCTTCATATTACTCTCCTGTCATATATGATCTGAAGCATAATCTCAAAACCATAAAATAGATTCACCGAGAATGATGGTAAAAGGACCGTCATTCTCAAGATCTGCGTGATTTACACGTTGAATCAATAATTTCATTTATTTTTTTCCTGTGTATTTTTAAATTCGAGATATTTATTTTTCAAAAAATGCCACCCTCTTTTTATATATTTCCATATAACCTGCAAAATCTGTAAGATATATTTCCATATAAGCATAACAAACCTGGAAAATGGATTCCATATCTTCATAAAGAAATTATTCCGTTTTTCCTCAAGCTTTTCAGAGGATAATCTGTGAGACTCTTCTTTGCGAAATGGAATCGCCTCACCTGTTTCTGTATCCAGACAATCTATGTTTACGTAGGTTTCTTCTTCTACTGGCATTTTTCTGTCAACTAATGAGTGGTCAATCAGCCTCCATACCATAGCGTAAAGTACAGCAAAAACAGGAACTCCTGCGATCATACCAGGAATGCCAAAGAGTCCGCCGCCAATTAAGATGGCAACAATAACCATGAAACTGGAAAGTCCCGTGGATTCTCCGAGAATCTTTGGACCGAGAATATTTCCATCAAACTGCTGAAGAAGCAGAATGAAAATAGCAAAATATAAACCTTTGATAGGATCTACTACCAAAATCAGGAAAATACAAGGGATAGCTCCGATATAAGGTCCAAAAAACGGAATAACATTTGTCACACCGATAATAACACTGACCAGAATTGGAAATGGCATATGCAAAAGTAACATTCCGATATAACACAAAACGCCAATGATGGCAGAATCAAGAAGCTTGCCGTATATGAAACCGCCAAAAGTTTTATGAGTGAAACGCATAGAATGAATGAGTGTATTTGCCCATTTGTGCGGCAGTATGGCATATACAAGCATTTTACTTTTGGCAACAAATTTTTCCTTATCTGTTAATACATATAAAGCAACGATTGCACCGATCAGAAAGTTCTTCATGAAAATCAGGATATCAAAAATACCGGCAGAAACATTTTTTAGCATATCCTGCATTTGTGGTAGAATGTTGGTGGTAAGATAATCCTGTGCTTTTGTGGAATACTGATTGATCATGTCAATCATATCAGAATTCATATTCCATCCATGCTCCACAAAGGAATTAAGCCATTTTTCAATAACTTTCACATAATATGGAAAGCTGTAAATAATGCTCATGATACTTCGGATCAACTGTGGAAGTATCATCATAATTAATGCATAAATAATGACCCAGAATAAAAACATAGAAAAAAGGACACATGCCCATCGAATGGCTCGTCTTCCCTTCTTCTGTAACTGGATATTGTGTTTTTCAAGCTGTGGATAGATCAATTTCTGTTCAAAAAGATTTATCAGTGGACTGAGAATATAGGCTAATATCACACCATAGATAATAGGTGCCATGATTCCCAAAAATGTTTTAATACCCACAATAAGGGTCTTCATATGAAAGATGCCATAATAAAACAGCATACTGGCGGCAATTACCAGAAAAGCCGTCACACCCCAGTGTAAATAGCGGTTATCCCAACGAAACTTCATAACGTCCTCCTTTTTATTTAACATGGTACGATTATAACATTTTTTTTAAGGAATGTCTCTTGATTTTATGAAAAATTAATATATAAAAAAATATTTGTGATACTGAGGACAAAATAGTTGCTGTTCACTCCGTTCTCAGTATCACAAAATAAACAATAACTCAAATATTTTAAACTACACATAAATCATAATATAGCTCCTGGAATAAGTATACATAATATAGTTATGGTAAATGTGATATTTAAAAAATGAACAGTAAAAAAGAACAGCTTGCTCATTTAAAGAGATTCATTTAAAAAATCTTCAATCAAAAATCTTTAGCTGAGCTACTGTTCTTTTTATTATATAAGAGTTTTATTATTTTTTCATAGAATCAAAAATCTCAATTGCCTGAATGATTGCCTTAGCCGCACCATCAATGCCAAGTTTACTACTGTCCACACAGAGATTATAGCTTGCAGCAGCGCCCCATTTTTTGTTTGTGTAGTAGTTATAATAACTGGAACGGCTCTTATCGGTCTTGTTGATCATATCTTTTGCTTCTTTTGCCGTTTTGTTGTGTTTCTGAGAAAGACGGCTGATTCGCCAGTCTGTATCTGCATGTACAAAAACACTGAAGCAGTCTTTGTATTCTGCCAATGCATAGTCTGCACATCTTCCGACCATAACGCAAGGACCTTCTGAAGCCAGTTTCTTAATTGCGTCAAACTGTGCAAGAAATACTTTATGATTCATCGGCATATCAGTAAATCCTGAAGAGGAATATCCAAAGGAATATGTATCCATTACCAATGAATATAAAAAGCTGTTGGTAGGTTTCTCGTCATGATTCTCAAAAAGTTCCTTGCAGATACCACTTTCATTTGCAGCATGTTCAAGAAGCTCTTTATCATAGCATTTAATACCGAAATATTTGGCAACTTCCTGTCCTATCTGTCTTCCGCCACTGCCATATTCACGACCTATTGTAATAATTGAACTTGTACTGTTCATAATCTACACTCCCTTCTGTTATGGATTCAATAGAAATATTATACAATACTTTTGCGGAAATGCAAACTATTTTCGCAATTTTTCTAATAATTTAAGAAAGTATTCAGGTAAAGGAGCTGTAAATTCCATATATTTACCAGTGGATGGATGAACAAAGCCGAGAATCATTGCATGAAGTGTCTGTCCTTGTAAATGATAAGGATTTTTCCCTGAACCGTATACTTCGTCGCCAAGCAGAGGATGCCCGATACTTGTCATGTGTACTCGAATCTGGTGTGTTCTTCCTGTTTCCAGGCGGCATTCCACATAGGTGGCATTTTTAAAACGTTCTAACACTTTATAATGTGTAACAGCATCTTTTCCGTTCTTATAGTTAATAGACATTTTCTTTCGGTCAACCGGATGACGTCCGATCGGACCTTCAATAGTTCCTTCATCTTCTTTTAAAACACCTGCCACGATTGCACGATATCTACGCTTAATAGAGTGCTCTTTTAGTTGCTCTGCCAGGTCGCGGTGAGCATTATCATTTTTACATACAAGAAGTGCACCAGTGGTATCTTTATCGATTCTGTGGACAATTCCGGGACGCAGAACACCGTTAATGCCGGACAGATTATCTTTGCAATGAAACATAATTGCATTTACCAGTGTACCAGAAGTGTGTCCGGCACTTGGATGAACGACCATTCCCTTTGGTTTATTTACAATAAGCACATCCTCATCTTCATAAAGAATATCCAGAGGAATATCTTCGGGAAGGATATCCGGTTCTTCCATATCCGGAACTTCCAGGGAAATATCGTCCTGATCCTGAACTTTATAGTTAGCCTTTACAGGAGAACCATTCACCATTATTTTCTGCTCTTTAAGCAGTTTCTGAATATAAGATCGTGATAATTTTTCATTTTTTTCAGAAAGATAGAGGTCAATCCGAATACCGGACTGACCGTCAGAAACGTGATAATTAAGAATTTCCATAGTATTATTCCTTTTTTATTCGTAAAAAATCATAATCTTCATCGTTTTTGTATTTAAAACATACCAATATGATAAGCAATACGCCGCTGCATACAACGTAGATATCGGCCACGTTAAATACAGGAAAATCAATAAGTGAAAAATAAATAAAATCTACCACATAGTCTCTGAATACTCTGTCAATAAAATTTCCCAAAGCCCCAGAAACCATTATAAGAGAAGTTATAGTAAGAGGCAGATAATAGGTATTTCGTGGAATCCGAGCATATACATAGGCAAATACACCAAAAAATAAAAGACACAAAATCACAAATACTGGGATTTTACCTTCAAACAGACCAAATGCCATTCCACGATTTTCAAGATAATGTAGCTGAAGAACTCCGGGAATAAGATTTATATCAGGTCTACCTTTCAGATAAGTGAGAACCAGATACTTACTCCCCTGATCCAGAATTGTCAGCGCAAAGATGGCAATACAGCCTAGAAGCCAATGCTTCCAGGCTGGTTTTGTTGAATTTATGCTCATACGAGAATCTCCCCGATTGCCTGAAGTAATTCGTCGTCTGTAACTGTTTTGTCAATAAAACTTTTACCAATTCCGTCCATAAGAATAAATTTGATATGTCCGTCTTCCATCTTCTTATCTTTCTTAGTTGCTGCGAGAATATCTTCGGCTTTCAGTAAATCGACGGAAAGAGGCAACTTATAAGAAGAACATCCATTTCGAATCTCTTCATATTCGTGTTCAGTCAGCAATCCTCTATTCATGGAAAGACAGGCAGCCGCAATCAGACCGATACCGACACACTGTCCATGAAGCAGCTGAAAATCTTTGAGTTTCTCTACGGCATGACCAACTGTATGACCAAGATTTAGAAGAGCACGTTCGCCCTGCTCTTTGGGATCTCGTTCTACTACACCAGCCTTAATTTCACAACATCTGCGAATCATTTTAGAGAGTATACCTAAATCCAGTTCGCTGATTGTCTTTTGATTCTGGCATACAAAGCGGAAGAAATCGCCATCGCAAATCAGACCTGTCTTAAGAATCTCGCCCATACCACAGGTAAATTCACGTTCTGGAAGAGACTGTAAAGTACTCATATTCATATATACAAGACGTGGCTGATGGAACGCTCCTACCATATTTTTATACTGAAGAAAGTCGACTCCGGTTTTACCGCCTACACTACTGTCGACCTGGGCAAGAAGGGTGGTAGGAACCTGAATAAAGTCAATTCCTCTTAAATAAGTTGCTGCACCAAAGCCAGTCAGATCACCTACAACTCCACCACCTAATGCAACCAGAAGACCTTTACGATCCATTTCGTTTTCAATCAGAGTTTTATATAATTCCTGTACAGTAGATAGGTTTTTATTCTTTTCACCGGCTTCAAATTCAAAAGAAAATACACTTGAAGAGATTTCTTGAAAAATTGTTTTGACGGAATCAAGATAAAGTGGTGCTACATGACTGTCTGTTACGATACAGATTTTTCGTCCATCCAGTCCTTCTTCTTTAAGTGCACGGGCAAGATTTTTAAAGTCATTTTCGAAATAAATAGGATAATGAAAATCTCCTTCTCGTTTCACAAGTAATTTCTGTTCTGCCATTTTCTCACTCTCCTTTGATAACTTAAATTGTATAAATATAAAGAATAACATCATCTGCCAATGTACCGACACTAATCTAAAAATGACTTGTTAAGTACACTACGGCATTGTTAAGTGTTATAAATAACTATTGAGTAATTATATATAACGTAAAATGCGGACACCGCATCTTCCCTTTTTGGTCTGGTGAGACATACCATCAAAAATAAAACGTCCCTTTCCTCGTACAGAGATGATATCACCCTCTTTGGGTTCATATCCATTGGAAGTAATCAGTTTTCCATTGACAAAAACCTGTCCTCCTTCGATATAAGATACCATACTGCTTCTGGAAGCTTTAAATGCAAGTGAAATCAATGAATCTAAACGTACAGAAGCACAGGTACCATTAATAGCTTCCAATTTTGGGCGGGGAAGTTCATCAGGGTCGTCTACTTTTGTAATTAAAATATTTGTATGGCGGACACGGCACAGATTATCAAGAAAGAAGTCCGTCATTTTATTCTGGCAGAAAAACCAGGCAGCCTTTTCCTGAACAACAATATCACCAATCACACTTCGCTCTATTCCAAGATTAAGAAGTGCTCCGAGATAGTCACGATGTGTGAGAGACTCGGAAAATTTGATTGCTTTTGGCTCTATTTTAAGGCAGTCAATCGGATATTCCCATGTAAAAGCAAGAGCATCAGGATGAAATGCCACCATCTGACGCTCCGCATTTTCATAGCCCCCGAAAGTTTCCATAACAATCTGGGGAAACTGACGTTTCAGGCTACTGACCATATTCTGCTCATTTAAATTAAGAAAATCCGAAAATGTAACGATATCTCTCTGATAGGAAAGATTAGCTAATTCCCGGATTCTCTTAAGAAAAAATTCGTCTTTTTCCATTCGGGGATTAGTAGCCTGCTCTTACTGACGGAGCAGATCCTCCCAGAATATTCTGAAGATCACCGGTGATATCTACATTGTACGGTCCAAGTACAAAGATATAGCTTGATACTTTCTGAAGGCTTCCGCCTAAAGAATAACATGCACCAGATGTGAAATCGATGATTCTCTGTGCCAGTTCAACATCAATTCCCTCCAGATTTAAAATTACTGTAGAATTATCTACTAATGTGTCTGCAATCTCACGTGTATCTTCCATAGAAGAAGGCTTAATAACACAGACTTCCATATTTGAACCCTGGTTTGATTTACGGCTGCTTCTCATTGGAGTAATCTTAGAAGATGCAGCAGGACGTGTCTGGCGTTCGGCGCGTTCCTGCTTAACCGTAACTTTTGACGGAGCCGGAGCTGTCTGTTTCGGAGCGGATGCCTGTTTTGGAGCTGTTTTTACTGATTTTTCCTCTATTTCATCAAAAGCGTCATCCTCATCGGCCTCTTTCTTCTTAGAGAACTTATCAAAGAATTTCTTCTTAGGTTTTTCATCAAAATCCTCATCAAGAAAATCTTCATCATCCTCTTCATCTAACAGATCATCATCTAAGAATCCATCATCATCGTAATCATCATTTAATTTGATGGCATCTAAAAATTTATCTAAAACGCCCATTTTATTCTCCAATCTTTTTTTAGTCTTCTTTTATTGAGTAATCTCTCTCGCCAAAAATACCCGTTCCCACGCGTACCATAGTGGCACCTTCCTCAACTGCGACCTGATAATCATTTGTCATTCCCATACTCAGGACGCTCATATTAACATTATTAATGTTTTTGGCCGCAATGTCAACACTTAATTTCTTTAATTTCTGAAAAACTTCTCTATTTTCTTCAGGATTTGCTACAAATGGAGCAATTGTCATGAGTCCCATCACTTTGATATGCTGATAAGAAGAAATTTCCTCCAGAAATGGTAATACCTCTTCGGCAGTAAGGCCAAACTTGCTCTCCTCTTCCGCTACATTTACCTCGATTAAAACAGGCATACAGATTTCTTTTTTTGCAGCTTCTTTTTCAATGGTTTCTGCCAGACGGACAGAATCTACAGAATGAATCATGGATACCTTATCAATGATATATTTCACTTTATTTCTCTGTAAGTGTCCGATCATGTGCCACTGTACATCAGAAGGCATCTGATCATATTTATCCATAATTTCCTGAACTTTATTTTCTCCAAATACGCGGGCACCCGCATCATATGCTTCTTTGAGCAGTTCTACAGGTTTTGTTTTGCTGACTGCAATAAGAGTTACCTCCTGAGGAGAACGCCCGGCAGTTTCACAGGCATTTTCGATATTTTTCTTTACAAGATTTAATTTATCAGCTAACATGTTAAGCCTCCTTAATTAGTATAAAATGTCTTCTTCTTTTACTTTATCTGCATTTCTTACAATATGGTCATATCTTGCAAGACCATAGGAAGTGTTTTTTGAGACAATAGCATATTCTTCGTTTTGGTCAAGTATTTCAATACGGCGGAAAACAGCATATCCTTTATTGATACAGTAAACACCCTCTAAAGTGTCTGTTTCACCGATGATATATTTTTCTCCGGTATCCGGGTCAATAAGCGCATCTCCTTCTTTAAATGAGCTCTTGTCAATATAATAGATCATTGGCTGATCTTCTGATCCGTCGGTTGCCAGTTTGGAAACCGATGTATCTTCTACACTTGCATATATACTTACACTTTTAAATGTTCCGGAATCTTTGTTTCCAGATGCAAGCATAAATCCTGTTTCATTATTCTGGGTTGTTGCCATTCTGGATGGGACAACATAAAAATCTTTGGTCACAATAGAAGATAATGGTATCTTTAATCCAACTACTGTATTCGTTACAAGTTCAATATCAAGAAAGCGGTCAGAAGCATAACGGATAAGTCCCTTATTAAAATCAATCTGTCCATATTTCCCACCGTCTATCGTGATAATGGAAAAATCTCCGTTTTGTGTCATGTCATCTTTCAAGAATTTGACACGTATAGTTGAGCGGTCTTTCAGTTTCTCTGCCTGTTTATCACTTAGTGGAATCAAGAGGCTCCAGCGCTCATCTGTAATAATTGTGTAGACATCGTCTCCTGACTGAACAGAATCAGATGTCTTTAAATCTGTTTCATGATAAGAATTCTGATCGAAATCCTCAGCAGTCACAGTATCTATTGTTTTTCCTTCATAATTATCTGTAGAATATAAAATAATTCCATCTGACTGTGACTGGCATATCGACTCATTTCCGGCATATACATTGCTGTTCGTGATGTTGTCTTTACCACTGCTGTCATCACTTTCGTCATATTCATCAGATGTAAGCGGAGCTGAAGAACTGTTTTCAGACTCAGCATATTGAAGAATGTTTCCCTTCAGTTCATATTTGAAACTGTAAGTATTGTTAAATTTGCTGGAATTGAATCCCTTGGAAAAACTCATCATATCATTTCTGATCTTTAATAGTTCTTCCGTAGCAAGAGAAGCTGTGGATGTG
The DNA here is from genome assembly GCF_037890165.1 of Blautia sp. HCN-1074. Lineage (NCBI taxonomy): Bacteria > Bacillati > Bacillota > Clostridia > Lachnospirales > Lachnospiraceae > Blautia > Blautia sp. HCN-1074. The sequence continues at coordinate 24,505 of NZ_JBBKBP010000027.1, read as the reverse complement.
GATTTTTTTGTACTGCTTAAACCATAAACAGCTCCGGAAGCATTGATTTTACTGCCCTCTCTCGCGTAATAGGTAATATACCCGGAAGAAGGCGCTGTACATACCGTTTCCTCACGAATAGCAAGTCCTGTATACGTTTCATTGCGGGACAGTGGTCCTGATGTTACCTGATAAGATTCAATGTGGGTAGTTGTAAAGTACAAGATAGCGCTGAATGACATATAAATAAATAAGATACCGAACATAATAGTACCAATATTCAGACCTGCAACCTTACGTAACCTGGCGAGAATTCCAGGCGTTTTTTCCTGTTTTTTATATTTATCAGACAATGAAATGTCTCCTTTGATCATGGAATCTATATAGAATGTAAATTATTTCTGTTACGGAAAGCTGTCGTCTTTCCATAATTTCCAAAATATTGTAACACTTTGTTAAGTTAAAAACAAGTTTATTCATAAAGAATTCACAGGAAAGTGCTTGCCATAGCTGTTACTAGGAACTGAGTGTGCGGTAATAACTTGTTACTGTTCACTGGTAATATCCCGCGAGGTGTTTTTTGTGAGCGAAGGTCACAGAAAACCCGAGACATACCGCGCGAATTTATGCGATTAGCATAAATTCTGTGCATCGCGAAGCGTGTTGCTGGGAACGGAGTGAACAGTAACAATAACTTTAAAATAAGAACGTATTTTCAGAATATAAGTTTGCTTTTCGTAATGAAATATGATATTATAAATGTAACTCTTTTTACATCAATTATATAGAACTTATATATAGAACTTACCGGTAAATGGTAAGGTTGAAAATAGATAAGAAATTTATTAAACCGGCAGGGAGGTATAAATTATGGCATATGGAAGAATAACAGAAAAGCAGCAGGAAATTCTTGACTATATTAAGAATGAGATTCTTAACAGAGGTTTTCCTCCTGCAGTACGTGAAATTTGTGAGGCTGTAAATCTGAAATCCACTTCTTCTGTGCATTCACATCTGGAGGCACTTGAAAAAAATGGATATATTCGCAGAGATGCAACGAAGCCGCGCGCAATTGAAATTATTGATGATAACTTTAATCTGGTACGCAGAGAGGTTGTAAATGTGCCAATCGTTGGTACTGTTGCAGCAGGTCAGCCGCTTCTGGCAGTTGAGAATATCGAAGGGTATTTCCCAATTCCGGCGGAATTTATGCCGAATGAACAGAGCTTTATGCTTAAAGTAAAGGGCGAAAGTATGGTAAATGCCGGAATCTTTGACGGAGATCAAGTACTTGTAAGAAAACAGTCTACTGCTGAAGATGGAGATATTGTAGTTGCTCTGATCGAAGATGGAGCTACTGTTAAGACTTTTCATAAAGAAAAAGGTTACTATCGTCTTCAGCCGGAAAATGATGCAATGGATCCTATTATCGTGCAAGGGGAATTACAGATTCTCGGCAAAGTATTTGGCGTATTCCGTTTATATCAGTAATTGTGTTAGGAAATTGTCTGAGTTTTAGTTTGAGATGTGGTATAAAAATACATATATTTATCATTTATAAAAGCATGAGACAGATATAGTATAAAAATACATCTGTCTCATGCTTTTTTGAAATTGAGAAATTATATAAATTCCTAACACCGTTTTTATTTATTTTTCAAGAAATTCGTTAATGTCCAGGATTTTGCCATCTCTCCAGATTCTTTCGAGATCGTAAAAAAGACGGTTCTCTTCATCAAATACGTGGACGATCATATCGCCGTAATCCATAAGAACCCAACTGGAGTTTCTGGTTCCCTCAATCTGTTTTGCTTCAAATCCGGCTCTGCCAAGTGTTTCATCTACATTGTCAACCATAGCCTGAACCTGATTCTGGTTGGAAGCACTTGCAATTACAAAATAATCGGCAATTACAGATACTTCATGGATATCTATCACCTTAATATCTTTTCCTTTTTTCTCATCAAGTGCGTGGCAGGCAAGTTTTGCCATTTCAAGTTCTCTGTTCATGGAAACAACCTCTCTTTCTATCTGCTTTTGTAACTGTTCAATATCTTCATGATCAACAGACTATTGAATAGCTACATATATCTTCTCTAATAAATATTTATATCAGTAATCTGTTCTCCCTGTTGTGCTGTCCCCTATATGTAAAACTCTGCCAGTCGAGACAATTTATACTCAGGACTGTCTTTTCATATGCAGATCCCTGTAATACAAGAAGGCATCTTTCGTAGCATTATCAATATCTTTCGGATTTTCCTCCAGATAAGCCAGTGTATCAGCCAAAATCTTATACATACATTCGTCAAGATCCTGAAAAGCCAGTTTACGTACAATTGCAAGATTAGGAGCTTTATCACGTTTTGGTTCAATATAATCAGCAATATAGACGATTTTTTCCAACAGTGTCATCTCCGGCTTTCCGGTAGTATGCCAGGTGATGGCAGAAAGAATATTTTCATCTGTAACATCATACTTAGCCTTAGCTACGTAAGCTCCAAGCTTGGCATGAAGTAAAAAAGGATGTTCCTGTTCGAATTCAGATACCGGAATGTGATGCTGGCTGCACATTTTCAGCTTCTTTTTGTTCGGAATACATTTTGCACAGTCATGGAGCAGTCCGGCAGTCTGGGCTGTGATCAGATCACAGTCATGAACCATGGCAAGTGCTGCACATGTAAACATAACTCCCAGCGTATGTTCATAACGATCCTCATCCAGATATTTTGCTAATTTTTTCTGCATTTTTATAAAATCATACTCTGCCATTAGAAGATCATCCTTTCTTTTCGGTCAGACTGTAAATCTGGTTTTCTCTGATATATTCAATCACCGGATCAGGAATATAGTAACGCACACTTTTATCTTCGCTGATCCAGTTTCTGAGCATTTCGCTGGACACATCAAGGTTTGTGGTATTCAGAGTCAGAAATGTGCCATTATATTTAAGCGAAAGACGGTTCATTTCTGCTTCGAGCTCTGCGATTGTGGAATGATTTCTTACAGCAGTTACCAGAATACAGTTTCTGCAGATCCTTTCCGGTTCACGCCATGTATCAAAGTCATACAGGGAGTCTGCGCCGATTATAAAATAATAATCAGTATCCGGATTCTTTTCTTTTAGCATTTCCAGTGTATGATAAGTGTAAGTATAACCATTTTCATGCATTTCAGTCAGCGACAGTTCAAAATGAGGATTTCCGGCAATCGCCCTGCGGACCATTTCAACTCTTTCTTCATCTGTGGCACGTCCCTGACGGTTCCTCTTGTGAGGCGGATTTCCGGAAGGCATGAACAGTACCTTTTCCAGCCGGAACTGTTCGTATGCTTTCTCTCCCAGAATCAGATGCCCCATGTGGATGGGATCAAATGTACCGCCCATAATACCAATTCTGTGTTTGATGTCAGCCATAAAAAACTCCGTATTATTTTCTAGGTAATTCGATTTTTTTCTTTTCGTTTTTGCCTTCGCGGTATAAAACAATTTTCTTGCCGATAACCTGTACAATCTGGGAACGTGTACGTTCTGCCAGAACCTCAGCCATCTGGCGCGGATCTTCCAGGCAGTTCTGGAGAACACTGATCTTGATCAGTTCTCTGGCTGCAAGCGCCTCATCTACAGCAGCCGTGTTCTCAGGAGTAAGACCACCCTTTCCAAGCTGAAGGATTGGATCCATTGTCATTGCAAGACCTTTTAAATAAGCTCTCTGTTTACTTGTCATTTTTATTTTCCTCTATTATTCTCTGCAAACGGACAGAATCATCCGTTTTACCACATCTGTTTCATTATTGAAATCTATTTATAGTAATCAAAATCAAATCCGTACATACGTACAGTATCGCCTTCCTGAATGCCTGCCTTCTCAAGTTCTTCCAGGATGCCTCCCTCTTTCAGGAATTTCTGGAAGAATGCAAAACCTTTCTCAGAGTCAAGGTTTGTATATCCGAGCATTTTCTCAATCTTCGGACCTTCAACTACGAAGATGGTCGGATCTTCAGGACTCTGTACCACGGTATATGGAAGATTTTCACCCATAAGCATATCTTCCGGGAAGAACTCCTGCTCAAATACAATCGGTTCCTGTTTACAGTTATCGAGAAGCTCTTTTACATGGAATAAGAGTTCTCTGACACCCTGTCCACTGACTGCGGAGATTGGATAAACCTGAATACCTTTCGGCTCAAATTCAGCTTTTAGTTTATCGATCGGACTCTCTTCGCCGTCTTCCGTATAGATACAGTCAATCTTATTTGCTGCGATCACCTGCGGTCTTGCAGCAATTTCAGGATTATAGGCTTCCAGTTCTTTGTTGATCTTATAAATATCATCAATTGGGTCGCGTCCTTCTGTAGATGCGGCATCTACGATATGGATAATGACTCTGGTACGTTCGATATGACGAAGGAACTCGTGTCCGAGTCCTACGCCTTCAGAAGCACCCTCGATCAGTCCAGGAATATCAGCAATTACAAAACCACCATTTTCAGTATCGACAACACCAAGATTTGGACTCAGGGTTGTGAAGTGATAGTTGGCAATCTTTGGCTGTGCGTTGGTGACACGGGAAAGGAATGTGGATTTTCCGACATTCGGGAATCCAACCAGACCTACATCTGCGATTACTTTCAGCTCCAGGAGAACTTCCAGTTCCTGCGCAGGCTGTCCTGGCTGTGCATATTTCGGAACCTGCATAGTTGCAGTTGCATAATGCTGGTTTCCTTTTCCGCCTCTTCCGCCTCTTAATACGATCTGGCGTTTATTTTCGCCGGACATATCAGCGATTACTTTACCGGATTCTGCATCCATGATAACAGTTCCTTCCGGAACTTTTAATACAACATCTTTTCCATCGGCACCATGGCAGCGTTTTTTGCCGCCTTCCTGCCCGTCTTCTGCTTTATATTTTCTTCTGTGTCGGTAGTCGCCAAGGGTGTTCTGGCCTTCATCTACCTCAAATATCACGTCTCCTCCACGACCGCCGTCGCCGCCGTCAGGTCCGCCATTCGGAACATATAATTCTCTGCGGAAACTTACATGGCCGTCGCCGCCTTTACCGGAGCGGATATAGATTTTCGCTCTGTCTGCAAACATATGACACACCTCTGTCCTTTATAATAATTATTTCTTATAGTAATCCTCTTAATTAACGCATTTTAGACAGTTCAACATGATTTCACGCTCTGATGGGCCGGATCAATGTGCATTATTTTCAAGGATTGCTATGGTTACTTTTATATCATATAACTCTTTTAATCTATAGCTATTTCACTATAAAAGAAAGGCTCCAAACCCATATTAGATTTGAAGCCTTCCGCTTAACCAGATTATTCTGCTTCTACTGGAACGATAGAAACCTGTTTCTTATCGCGTCCTTTTCTGGTAAATCTTACGACACCATCTTTAAGTGCGAATAAAGTATAATCTTTACCGCAACCTACGTTCTCACCAGCATGGATCTTAGTTCCGCGCTGTCTGTAAAGAATATTTCCAGCTTTAACAAACTGTCCGTCTGCTCTCTTCGCACCTAATCTCTTGGATTCGGAATCACGACCGTTCTTTGTAGAACCAACTCCTTTTTTATGTGCGAATAACTGAAGGTTCATTTTCATCATGTTGTTACACCTCCTTGACTTTTACTGTCAAATATCGATTGTTATAACTATGTTCAATTTCTGTTAATCCGAGAATCAGCGAATCCATGAGAAGTTTTCCCTTCTCAGAAACCGGAGTCGTGAAATGAAAAGATACATAACCATCACCTTCCTGTACCTCAAACTGATCGTCTGTAAACGCCTCAAGAGAATTCACAGTATTGATCACCAGTACAGAAACAGCAGCACAGACAATATCCTGTCCTTCTTCTGCATATCCGGCGTGACCTTTTGAAACAAATTCCAGATAATTTCCATTTCTCTTCTTAACTGTAATTGTAATCATAATGACACCAGATTAACCGTTAATCTTTTCGATTTTTACTTTAGTGTACTGCTGTCTGTGACCGTTTTTCTTGTGATATCCAGTTTTTCTCTTGTATTTGTAAACGATAACTTTTTTTGCTTTACCGTTCTCAACTACAGTAGCGGTAACACTGGCATCTTTTACATCTTCACCAGCTTTTAATCCATCATTGCTTACTGCAATAACATTATCAAAAGTAACAGTTTCACCAGCTTCAACACCGAGTTTCTCAACTCTGATTACGTCGCCTTCAGCAACTTTGTACTGTTTACCACCTGTTGCAATAATTGCGTACATCTGTGGCACCTCCTATAATCTTTACTCGCCAGATATGGTGACCTTTCGGTGCTTGTACCTCTCTGTGCGGCATCTCGTTTATAATAGCGGACAAAATTCGATTTGTCAATATGTTTTTTTGGAATTTTTAAATATTTTTTAGCAGCTATAATTGTTACTGTTCACACGCCACTATCCCGCGAGGTGTTTTGGCATGTGAATGCCAAAATCCCGAGACATACCGCGCGAAGCGTGTTACTGGGCGCGGAGTGAACAGTAATCTATAATTCTCTGATATCTTCAATTACAGGCTTGCGAACTTTCTTTCTGGTGAGTTCCAGGATATGCAGTGGAGTGATATCAACCGCTTTTGACTTTACCGGGTCTTTGCGAAGATATTTTTGCAATACATGGAAAAGTTCATCCTGATGGTCAGGATTCTCCATATTAATAAAGTCAATCAGGATAATCCCCGACAAATTTCTAAGGCGCAGCTGTCGGGCAATCTCTTTTGCAGCTTCCAGATTAATCTTACGATAGGTTTCCTGCATTTTCTTTTTGCCTGTAAATTTGCCGCTGTTTACATCAATAGATACAAATGCTTCTGTCTGTTGGATTATCAGAAAACCGCCACTGTTCAGCCAGACTTTTTCGTGCTGAATCTCTTCCAGCACGGTTTCCAGACGGTGAAGTTTATAAAGAGGCAGAAGTTTATCTTCGTAAAAGCGCAGTTTATCTTTTTCTTCCGGGCTGTTGTTTTCAAGATAATCAGAAATCTGCTGAGAGATTTCCGGAATATCCGTTACGATTTCTTCAAGATTTCGGCTGTTGGCATCCCGGACTGCAGAGATATAAAAAGGCTCGGTCCGATAGACACAGCTGAAGCAGGTACGTGATCTGCCATCTACAGCAGCTTTCTGATACAGACCTTTCAGATACTCCAGTTCTTTTTGAATTTCCTCTTTTGAGGCATCTGCGGCATTTGTGCGGACAATGATTCCAAACTCTTTATCCGGGCGGTTGATCTCTTCTTCCATCCATTTGCTGAGACGACTTCTGTCTTCGTTAGAAAGTTTGGAAGATAATCCGAACTTCTTATCTCCTGTTGTAAGAACAAGATATTTTCCAGTAAAATTCAGATTGGTGGTTACTGCCGGAAGCTTGCCTTTCATTGCATCGCGACTGATCTGTACCAGAATTTCGTCGCCGGATTTTAACGGGCGATTTCCCTTTCTTACAGAAGTGTAGATCGCATTTTGCGCATCAGAAAGCTGGAGATAACATTTCTCATTGGCTGAGATCTGTACAAAAGCAGCCCCGATATTGGCAGCGACATTCTCAATCTGTCCGACATAAATATTGCCAAGAGAAGATTTCCTGTCGACCGGTTCGAAACGCAGCTCCATGATTCTTCCATCTTCTTCGTATGCACATACATAACAGGAAACCTGTCGGATTTCCATTTGTGTAATGACCAGTTTACTCAACTTCTTCACCTAATGCTTCCAGAGTTACAAATTTATGTTCTTCTTCATTGCCTTTGTCTGCGTATACTTCCAGACGTTTGATCGTATAAGCAAATTCCGGAAGTTCAACACCAAGCCAGGAAAAGAAAGTATCTGTTACAAGCTCTGGTTTTGTATAATTGGCACTTGCGGAAGCAAGCATCATGAAAATCTTATCGCCCTGAATTTCCATTTTATAGATAAAAGGGCGGATATCGATTTCTTTTTCGCTTCGCTTCGTCTTTTTCATTACTTTAATCTCCGGCTGTGCAAGGAAATCATTGATTTTATCTCTCCAGGAGATTTCCGGTTCTTTTCCAGGACGGAATTCTACGTAATAATCGGCTGCTGCCACCAGAGACATTGCCTTACCTGCCTTTCCGTCTTCTACCTGACGGGTACTGATCACATGAACACCTTCAACCATTACTTCATCCAGACGTCTGGTAATCTCTGAGGTAGGAATTGTTTCTACAAGTTCCAGGTCAAAATATTCTCCCAGACTCTCAGTGCCGACACCAAGTGGTGCTGCAAAAGACATAATCATATGCGGGCTGTATCCGCCGGAAAAAGCTACCGGAAGATTTGCCCTGCGGATTGCCTTCTGGAAATAACGCATCGTATCCAGATGTCCAACAAATTTAACCGGACCCTCTTTGCTGAATTTAATTCTTACCTTCATAACATACACCTCCGCCATAACGCATAGCACCGCAGCCGGAACATTTCTGTCGGCAGTTTGGTGTTACGGTTTCGTTCTTTGCCTGCTCCCATTCGTGGATCAGGAACTTCTTAGTCACTCCTGCATCAATAAAATCCCATGGCAGGATTTCGTCTGTAGAACGTTCACGGAGTGTGTAGAAATCAATATCTGTATCAGTTTCTGCAAAAGATTCTTTCCAGATATTATAATCAAAACTCTCTGACCAGGCATCGTAGATTGCGCCTTTTTCATATGCTTTCAGGATAACCTGTGCACAACGGCGGTCACCTCTGGCAAGGAATCCCTCCAGGATTGTCACATCCGGTTCATGCCAGTTGTATCGGATACTTCTCTGATTTACCTGTGCGCGGATCTCACTCTTAACTACTTTCGCCTTTTCTACGAAATCTTCTTCTCTGTACATACCGGCCCACTGGAATGGAGTAAATGGTTTTGGAACAAAGAAAGAGGTACTTACGTTAATCTGAACTTTGCCGTTACGTTTTTCTTTCGGAACTTCTTCATAATAAGTTTCTGCGATTTTCTGGGCAAGATGGGCGATACCTTTCATATCATCTTCCGTCTCTGTCGGAAGACCAAGCATAAAGTAAAGTTTTACCTGATTCCATCCGCCCTTGAAAGCCTCTCCTGCACCATGAAGGATATCCTCTTCAGTAAGACCTTTGTTGATAACATTACGCAGACGTTGGGAACCGGCTTCCGGAGCAAAGGTAAGGCTGCTTTTCTTTACATCCTGTACCTTACTCATAACATCCAGGGCAAACGCATCAATACGCAAGGATGGAAGGGAAATGTTTACGGCATTTCCATGTAACTCTTCGATTAAAAAGTTTACCAGTTCTTTCAGTTCAGAATAGTCACTGGAACTTAAAGAGCTTAAAGAAATTTCTTCATGTCCGGTATTCTGAAGCATTTCTCTGGCACTTGCCTTCAGAGTCTCCACATCACGCTCTCTGGTAGGACGATAAATCATACCTGCCTGACAGAAGCGGCATCCGCGGATACATCCACGCTGGATCTCCAGGGTAACACGATCCTGGGTTGCTTTGATAAAAGGAACAACAGGCGCTTTGATTGCACGATATTCTTTAGTAATGTCTGTAATCAGCTGTTTACAGACTTTTTCCGGTACACCCTCTCTGGCGGGAGTAAAGGAAGCAATGGTTCCGTCTTCCTTGTAAGTTACATTATATAAAGATGGAACATAGATTCCCGGAATCTGAGAAGCTGCGAAAAGAAAATCTTTTCTGGAGCCGCCTGCTGCCTTATTTGCCTTATAAGCATCAAACAAAGCATCATAGACAGTTTCGCCTTCGCCGATATAGAACATATCAAAAAATTCGGCAATCGGTTCAGGATTATATGCGCATGCACCGCCGCCGATCACAATAGGATCATCTTCCTCACGGTCTTTTGCAAGGAGTGAAACATGACTCAGGTCTAATACCTGAAGGACGTTGGTATAGCACATTTCATATCCAAGAGTGATTCCAAGGAAGTTAAAATTCTTTACCGGTTCCTGAGATTCCAGTGCAAAAAGCGGAATCTCTTTCTCACGCATGATCTTATCCAGATCCAGCCACGGAGAAAATACACGCTCCGCCCAGACATCCTCACGTTCGTTGAACATATTGTAGAGAATCATCATGCCAAGGTTGGACATGCCGATCTCATAGACATCCGGGAAGCACATGGCAAAACGAATGTCTACTTTATTTTTATCTTTCATTACAGAGTTGACTTCACCGCCGATATAGCGGGCTGCTTTGTCAACGCTGAGCAATATTTCGTCACTAAGTGCTAATTTTCTCATTCTTTTCCTCTCACAATTTATCACTATTTACCAAATGCAGAACTTCTTCTGTTTAGATTTGGATAGTGCCTTTTTTCTGAATAAGTGGGAAAAATAATGCTCATTTTTGAACTTATTTTTACCCCGAAAACGGCATTTGGTCACGACGGTACCGGCTGTGATATATGCCGTTAATTATCCTATTATAATACAGGTCATTTCAGAAATTCAAGAGAAATCGTGTGCTTTTGTGGAAATGGTGAAAATTGTCTGCTGTCCCTCCTTTTTTACAAGACGCTTCCTTCATACGCCGTTGACAAACAGCTCTGTTCTTTCCTTTCTGGGAAATGTTCAATTTTCAAAGTTCAATGCCAGAGTTTTGCTGGCATGATCCTCAAGATTCCGAGAGATCATATCTGAATCTCCTCTGCATTTAAAACTATTTTTTCTTCACAGCCATTATACAGGATTATACATTCTGTACGGCATATGGAATTTAAAGATATTTCTGTGACACACTTATTTTTCCATTTAAAACCAATGGTAATCCCTCCAGGTGCTTTAAGACCGCTTATTTCCCCATCCGTCCACTCATCTGGCAGTGCAGGAAGCAGAAAAATCTTATCTTCTTCATATTGGATTAACATTTCCAGAACAGCTGCTGCAAAGCCAAAATTCCCATCAATCTGAAATGGTGGATGGGCACAAAGCATGTTGGGATAGATGCCACCTCCTGTCAGACTACATTCTTCTTCTCTGGTAAAGCGCAGTTGTTTTTTTAGAAGTTTTAATGCATGATTCCCATCACCAAGTTTTGCCCACAGGCAGGCTTTCCAGGCCATGCACCACCCGGTTCCTTCATCCCCTCTTCTTTCCAGTACCACACGACAGGCATTCAGAAGTTCTGGACTCTCCCTGGAAATCAGATTTCCAGGGTACAGGCCATATAAATGGGAAAGATGTCTGTGGTGAATATCCATTTCCGGATAATCATAAAACCATTCCTGTAGCTGCCCTTCTTTTCCGATTTTCCAGGGCGGAAGTTTTTTCAGAGCTACTTTTACCTGGGCTGTTAAATCTGTACAGTTCAGAATTTTGCAGGCTTTCAGATAGATTTCAAACAATTCCCTCAAAATACTTATGTCCATGGTGGAAGCAAAGGTAAGGCTATGGCTGGTATGATCCTGAGCTATAAAAGTATTTTCTGGTGACGTGGAAGGAATTGTCACAAGAAAATCTTTGTATGGAACCAGGTAGCCAAGATAAAATTCCACAGCTCCTTTTATTAAAGGAAATGCCCTTTCTTTTAAAAATGTTTCATCAACAGTATAACAATAATGTTCCCATAAATGCCGACACAACCATCCGGAACTCATAGGCCACATGGAATAGGTACAGGGATTTTCATCCTGTCCAAAGTGTCCCACCGGACTGGAATGCCCCCAGATATCCAGGTTATGGTGGCTTACCCAGCCATTTAAGTGATAAACATCTTTTGCTGTTGTTATCCCTCTTTTTGCTGTTCGTTCTATGAGCTGGAACAAGGGTTCGTGACAGTCACTTAAATTTCCTGTTTCTGCCATCCAGTAATTCATTTCCGTGTTAATATTTACCGTATAATTACTGCTCCAGGGGGCACGTATGGAATGGTTCCAGATTCCCTGAAGATTTGTACATTGGGAACCTGGTTTTGAGGAAGAAATCATCAGGTACCTGGCAAAGTAAAACATTTTTAATACAAAGTTATTTTCTTTGGTATCGTTAAGGGTAAACCTTATCCGGTCAAAGTACTTTGCATATTCTTTCAAATGTGCCATTTTCACCCTGTCATACTGATAAAATCTCAAACGTTCCAGCATCTGTTTTTTGCGGGATATATAAAAATCCTTCTGTTCAAAGTCTGTCAGTCCAGATAAATAAACAAAAACATTCCGGGCATCTTTTATATACAGCTTGTCTTCTTGCTGAACAGTTTTCCCATCCGTCTGCACATACAGACAGAAAGCAAAACGAATTCCCAGTCCTTCTTGATATACAATCGGATTCTTACAGGAATAATAAGGAGGAGCTACAGAAACAGGAGCCTGTCCCTCCATAAGAAGTCCGTTTTTTTCAAACAAAGAAGTCTGATGGTGTATCTGACTTTCCAAGGACAATTCCATTTCAAGGCTACAATCCTTGCCGGAATGATAATGAAGTGCCATAACAGGTTCAGACATACTTACAAAAAATTCCCTTTGATATCTCTTTCCTTCCTGGCAAAACTCCACATTTTCTATGGCTTCTTTAAAAGAAAGCTGTCTTTTATAGCTGCCTGCTTCTGTCAATACAGGTACTTTTACATCAATCTTTAAATTACCGGCTGGAAGATAACTTTCTGTCCAGTCACCAAGCACATTCTCCCGGCAGTAATCTTCTGCTTCCTGATATTTTTCATCAAAGATGTTATTTCTGAGAAATTCCCAGTCAATCTCCCTGTTTGAATTTTCTTTACGCTTCCCGGTTCCAGACCAGAGGGTATCAAGGTTTAATTCAATTTTTTCATTCTGAAATCGTCCATAAGACATTGCCCCCATGGACCCGTTTCCAAGGGGCAATGCTTCATACCATTTGGCGGCCGGCTGCTTAAAAGTCATTGATAAATAATCCATCTTCTCATCCTCTCCAGAAATATATTTCTAGTCAGACTGACCACGATCTTGGTATATTCCCACAAATGATAACAGTGGTAAAACTCTGAAATCCTGGATCAGAATTTTCACTTCTTTTACATTCTCTCGGAAAACTGGAATGATCTTCTGATATCCAATTACAGTTCCATCATATATCTTTTCCCAATCAACATTTTCGTCTGTCTTTACGGATACTTGAAACGCTTCCACTCTCTGGCTATACTGGATTGCTTCTTTTAGCACCAGATAACCAACACGCCTGACTTCTGGTAGGGAAAAAATAAGTTCAGTCGGAATTTTACCCTCTTTAGGCTGATACCAGGTATTAGAAGTATCCTCCAGCAGATTGCATACCGGATGGTCCGGATTCTCATCTTTGGAAAAAACATCTGCCGTTTTTGCCAGATTACAGGAAAAGGCTTCCTGTTTCCATTCTCCAAATTCCCTTAGACGGTTTACGTCATTTTCATGGAGCAGTCCATTTGGCATTGGTGGGATATTCAAAAGAAAAGTTGCATTTCCTCCTGCTGAGCCTAAATAAATATGTTTTAACTCTTCCAGGCTTTTGACATTATTGTCCTCTTCTTTATGATAGAACCATCCAGGTCTTATGGAAGTGTTTACTTCTGCAGGATACCAGATCAGATCATTTTCTCCTTTTAGGACTTCCCGGCTTCCAAGGTCTTCCATATCACTGGTGATTTTTCGCTGACGAAATTCAGTATCGTCTGCCTGCTGGCTCTTTTCCTGAACGCTTTCTGCCAGTGCAGTGCGGGCAGGAACAACACTCCACTCTGCTTTTCGCACATCACCGGCTTCATTTCCGCACCATCGGATATCCGGTCCGCATACACAGATGCATGCATCTGGCTGGTATTTACGCACACAGGCATAATAGCGCTCCCAGTCGTAGACCTGCTTTTTCCCATTTGGCCCTTCCCCGCAGGCTCCATCCAGCCATACGCTGAAAATGTCCCCATATCCTGTCAGAAGTTCTGTGAGCTGGGAAATATAGTAATCATTGTATTCTTTCCCGCTTCCATAACAAGGCTGGTTTCGGTCCCATGGAGAAAGATAGATTCCAAACTTCATTCCGTACTCCTTGCAGGCATCCGCTACGTCTCGTACTATGTCTCCCTGCCCGTTTTTCCATGGACTTGCTGTTACGCTGTGAGCTGTGTATTTTGTTGGCCACAGGCAGAATCCATCATGATGTTTACAGGTGAGGATCACACCTTTCATACCTGCACTTTTGGCCGCCTCCACCCACTGTCTGGCATCAAATTCTGTCGGATTAAAAATTTCCGGATCTTCGGTTCCGTCTCCCCATTCCCGATTTGTATATGTATTCATTCCAAAGTGAAAAAAGGCATAAAATTCTGTAGCCTGATAGGCAAGCTGTCTTTTTGACGGAACCACTTTAATCAATTCCTGATCTGTTGGCATTTGTTCCCTCCTTATTCATAAACATTTGTTTCAAGATATCAAATAATTATCCTTTTAGTCCTCCGGCTCCGATTCCCTGCAGCAAATATCTCTGACCAATGAGATAAATGATGATCGTTGGAATCATAACAATCACAAGACCAGCAAATAAAGCGCCCCAGTCAGTGGCGTATTTCTGCACTTCAAACAGATTTGCCATTCCAATTGGCAGGGTTTTCTTTGCATCTTCTGTGAGCAGCACCAAAGCCAGGGGGTATTCGTTCCAGAATCCCATTGCGCTTAACATGGTGATTGTTGCTATTCCAGGTTTTGCCAGGGGTATCATCACTTTTAACAGAAGCTGAATATTGGTAGCTCCGTCAATCCTTGCGGATTCTTCGTAATCACGTGGGACTGCTGACATAAATCCCTGTAAAGTGAAGATACAAAACGGAAATTGCATAACTGCATATACCAAGCATAGTACAGGAAGACTGTTAAGACCATTCACCGCCTGCAGTTCCAGGAACAGAGGAATCATAATATAAGTTGCCTGAAGGAAGATACAAGCCATATAAATAGTAGAAATCAGTTTGCTGCCTACAAAACGGTATCTTGCCAGTACATAAGAAATAGGGATCACAAACAGAAGCAATAAAAGTGTGGACACAATTGTTACAAAAATGGAATTTCCAAAATAAGCGGCAATATTCGCTTTTTCCCAGGCACATACAAAGTTATCCAGATTGAGTGCTGCTGGCAGTGCATAGGGATCTGTCAGATATTCTGCATTGGTTTTAAATGCAGACATCAGATTCCAGAAAAGCGGATATAGAAATACGATCGTGAACAGAATCATTAGGATTCTGGTGCACCAGGTTCTTACAGTTTTCATCAGTTTCCTCCTATTCCTTTTCAGACGACAGTTTACGTGAGATCATGGCAAGAATCACTGCCAGTATCAGAGTAAACATGGCAATGGCCATGGCATATCCGAAGTTTGCGTTTCGCATACCCTGGGTGTACATGTACTGTAAAAGGACACTGGATGCTCCATTTGGGCCGCCGCCAGTCATGACATTGGACAATGTAAAACTTAAATTGATGGTTCCGGACAAAGAAAGGATATAAGTTGTTCCAATAGATTTCCGAAGTAGTGGAATGGTAATCTCAAAGAACTTCTGGACTCCCGTTGCACCATCAATAGAGGCTGCTTCATAAACCTCCTGGGAAATTCCGTCAATGGACGCCACATGCATGACCATATAGTAACCCACTGCCTGCCATACCAGTGCTGCACCGATACACCAGAGCGCTGTTTTTCCTTCTCCCAGCCAGGCATGTTTCCAGGTAGACAGATGGAAAAGATCCAGCATATGGTTAAAAATTCCCCTTGTAGGATTAAAAACAAAGGACCACACAATACCAACCACTGTCATGGAGACGATGCTTGGAAAAAAGAATACCGTACGGTAGAAGGATTTTTCTTTCAACTGTCCCTGTGTGAGGATAAACGCAAATACAAGGCTTAAAAAGATTGTCACAGCGGGGATCACAAGCATTAATTTAAAGGTATTATACAGGGCCTGAAGGAAGTCCTTGTCCCGAAACATGTAAATATAGTTATCAAAAAATACAAATTTACTGTTAAACCCAACGCTTAGTGCAGTAGAACTGGTAAAAGAAAGATAAATGGCGTTCAGCATTGGTGCGATCATGAAAACGATCGTAAGAATCAGTGCCGGAAGTGTACACAAGGCAATGAATAATTTTGGTTTTTTTACCACGTTTGGTCACCTCTTTTTTATTTTAGGATGCCCGACAGATTATTTTGCCGGACAACGGATCTTATGGCTATCAGAGTCAAGAAAAGCTGCTGCATATATTGTGCAGCAGCTTTTCCAGGAGTGTTACTGTTCAATTCCAAACATGTGTTACTGAATGTTATATGTTGAAAGTAACTATCCTACATGATCAGTTCGCAGCTTCCATATCTGCACGAACCTGAGCAAAAGCGTCTTCCACATTCTGTGCCCATTCTTCTACTGTCATTTCATCATTCATAACAGAAGTAATCGGGTTGAAGATCTCATCTTTTGGATTGATCTTACAGTCAGCAGGAACTGCTGCAAAGCTCATGATCAGGGATGAAGCGTTGGCTTCTTCATAGATTCCGTACATGTTGTAAATTGCTGTGGAAAGCTTGTCTTTTGCTACTTCACGAGCACTCTTTGTAGCATACAGGGCACCGGAAGCTTCTGCAAATGCAGATACGGATTCATCACTGTACAGGAAACGAAGGAATTCTTTTGCAAGTTCTGGATTCTTGGCAGCTGCCGGAATGGAGAACTGCTCACAGCTGTCAAATACATAATGTACGTCATCTGCATTCTCGGTTGGGATTGGAGCCATGGCAAATTCAAATCCATCTTCTCTTGGTGCATCCTGCATTTCATTTTCCATCCAGGTTCCGTTTGTGATGAATGCTGCCTTTCCAAGCATCATTTCTGTCTGGGATTCGGTATGGTTCATACCAACAGTGCCGTCAAGGAGATAACCGTTATCTGCAATTTCCTTGATGTGTGTAAGAGCTTTTAATACACCTTCGTTGTTAAAAGAACCTTCCTCATAATTTGCAATCTTTTTCAGTGCATCTTCGCCACATTCGTTTGCGATTGCCGGCCAGAGCATTTCTTCCATATAACCTGGATAAATTCCCTGATAGGTAAACAGTGCACGTCCGTCAATCTCTTTTACGGTATCACCAAGAGCAAAGAATTCATCCCACGTCTTTGGCACTTCCAGATTATTCTCATCAAAGAAAGTTTTATTATAGATCAGACCCTGCGGACCGCTGTTAAATGGCGCAAGATAAATCTCATCGTCTCCATAAGGTGCACATTTTGTACTTTCCAGGATTCCATCTGTAATATCATCCCTAAGTGTACCGGTTCCGGCATAATTTTCACCATCAAATACATCATTCAGATTTAAAAGCGCATGTTCTTTGATAAGGGACAGGATTACACCATCTTCTCCACCATCATTGAGACAGATAAAATCAGGTGCATTTCCGGCAACGATCTGTGGACGGATAATATCTCCAATGGTAGGGCTGATTGTCATATTTACTTTTACCCCTTCATGGCTCTGTTCAAAAAGTTCTACCATCTGGTTCCAGTAAGCATCTCCGTATCCTCCCTGGAAAATGGCAATATTCAGTTCCTGTTCTTCTGTTTCTGCAAATGCGGTGAGTGGGGAAAGCACGGTAGCTGCGCTCATGGCAAGGATCATGGCAGAAGCTGCAAATCTTTTTTTCATAGGTTGGTTCCTCCTTTTAATTGGCTCTTTATTATGTTTGCCTGATGATGTTATTATAAGCGCAATTATGCTCGTGGTAAATTGACAAAACGCTCCTGTATATAGAACATCTTCTTGTGTAAATTGTCCTATATGGATTTTCTTGTGCTATATATGTACGTTTTTTTTGCATTTTCGTTTTAAATGGATTATCCTGTCTTTTTCCTGTATAATGAACGTATAAAGGAATTTTGGATTGTAACATCAACTGATTATAGTAAGAGAAAAGGAATATTAAAATGAGAAAAAGGCGGCATTACCAGGGATTCCGTAAGTTCAGCATTAAAACCAGGCTTATGATTGCGCTTCTGATGATTTCCATTATACCATTAGCAGGAATCAGCGGCTATTCTTTTCATATTTTTTCAGTCGCACTTAGGTCAAAACTTTCCGCTTCCATTTCCCAGACTTTGTCCATGATCAATCTGAACATGGTCAGTGAAATTGAAAAATACCAGTATCTGTGCGGCTCTATCTGTGTCAGTCAGGAAATCAAAGATGGTCTTCTGAACAAGGATATGACAGATATGGAAAAAAACAAGGCAATCACTGAGATTCAATCCATGGTCCGCAGTAAGATCATCTATCCTGCACAGGCAAAAAATATAACTGTATATGATACAGATGGAAATATCTTTTATGATCTGGGGTATGACGGATTCTATCAGGAGGATGTGGATATGCTCCTGGACCGGCTGGAGACAGAAACAGGGGATGTATGGGCTTATGTTCATACTTATCGTGACAGGGACATTCTTGTTCTGGGCCGTAGAATTTATGAGCAGTATAATCAGAGCCAGGTGATTGGTTATACGTTGATCTCTATTGATGAAAAGATCTTTTCCAAAACGGTACTGGAGCCTATTGGTTTGGCTGATTCTTCCAATATCATGTATCTGAATATAGATGGCACTATTCTTTCCTCCTGGGACAGAAAAGTAGGAATGGGTCAGAAAGCAGATGAGGAATTACTGGAAAACATAGAGAACAGACTGCCAAAGAAAACGGATTCCTTCAGTATTGATGAAGACGGACAGGAACAGCTGGTCACATATATCTTTAATAAAAATCTGAATCAGCTTTTCGTGTATACCATGCCCTATCACTATATCAATTCGGAAGTCTACATCATGCTGAAAAGGATTCTGATCGTTGCCGTTTTTCTGGTTCTTCTGTGTGTTGCAATTGTCTCAGCCGTATACCTTGGAATCACATCACCAATCCGAAGTATGTTGGGTTTTTGTAAAAAACTCTCTGACGGAGATTTAAGTGTCCGGATCCAGGATACCTGTTCGGATGAGTTATCTGATCTTTCCGGAAGCATGAACCATATGGCGGATACCATTGAACGGCTGATTCATCAGCAAAAAGAACAGGAGGAGAAAAAAAGAGAATTAGAATTACAGATGCTCCAATACCAGTTAAATCCACACTTTCTGTTTAATACCTTAAACAGTCTTCGATTTGTGGCTGCTATGCACAAAGATCAGATCGTCAGTGATGGTATCCAGGCACTTAGCAGTCTTTTACAAAATACACTTACCAATAAGAATGAGTATATTACCATCCAGGAAGAGTTGGAAAACTTGGAAAACTATTTTTCCATTCTTAGAATCCGTTATGCAGGAAGTTTTGAATATTCCATCCATACAGAAGAGGATGAACTGCTTTCCTGCCTTATTCCAAAACTGATTCTTCAGCCTCTTGCTGAAAATTCGGTCATGCATGGTTCTTCCGATGACGGCTCTGTCATGGAAATCATGATCACATGCTGGGAAGAAAATGGAAATATAATGATAGAGCTTACAGATAATGGGAAAGGGTTTGAAGTAACTCCTGCTGCACTTGCGCCCCACAAGGATCGCAAAAAAATCGGAGTTTCCAATGTAAATGACCGAATACAGCTGAACTTTGGCCGGGAATACGGATTGAAAATTGAAAGTCATCCAGGTGATGGGACAACCTGCACTTTAACGTTACCGAAGCTGAACACTGACCACAGGGATTCCGTTTCAGAATGTAAAAACACAGAAAGGAATTAATATGTATACCATACTTATCATAGATGATGAACCAATCGTAAAAATTGCTCTCCGTTCTATCCTTCCCTGGGAAGAACATGGTTTTTCTATCTGCGGAACTGCCTCAAACGGTCTGGAGGCGATGCCATTGATTCAGAAACATCAGCCAGATGTGATCATTACAGATTTAAAAATGCCGGAAATGGATGGACTGGAACTAATCCGTACCTTGAAGGAAAAGGGATATCCTGGAGCAATCCTGGTACTTAGCAACTATGAGGATTTTGATTCTGTGAGAAGTGCGTTGCTCCTCGGGGCAGCCGATTATCTGCTGAAAATAAAAATTCAGCCAGATAATCTTTTGGCATGCCTTAACAAAACAACGGAAAAACTACAGAAAAAAGCTGGAGAAAGATCTGCTTTAAATGTAAATACTTCTTCGAATAAAACAGGGCTACTCCTCTCCTTTTTTCAAGGAGAGGCTACACTTCCAGCATTTTTGCAGGCACATTCAGAGACTGATCTTTCTTTTATGGAGAAAAGCTGTGCAATCTGCTATGTCACTTTTGAAAAATACCTTTCAAATGAAGCGTTTTCCATATCTGGGAAACTTTTGTGTGATATGATTCTTGATGCAGTACAGGGAGTATTACAGCCTTACATTCTTGTTCTAAGTGATTTTAGCGCACTGGTTGTTTTTTCCCAGAAGGAACTGATTATAAGCCAGGTAAAAGTTGAGCAGCTGATAAAAAAATTATATAACCGTTTTACGATGTATCAATCCTTTGCTCCCGATATGCCTTACCAGGAAAATCTTAAAAACTATGAAGAGGCAAGGAAGATTTATCAGACTTTTATCTCAAATGAAGGGCACTATAAAGACGATGTGGCAAAAACCTTGACCTATCTGGAAGAGAACTATATGCACCGGCTTACACTTGCTTCCATTTCTTCTAATGTCAATCTTAGTTCCAGTTATTTGTGTCGGGTTTTTAAATCTGAAGTGGGGACAAATATTACCAGTTATTTGAATAATCTCAGGATACGGAAAGCGGCTACTATGATAAAGGAAGATAAACTTTCCCTAAAAGAAATATCTGCTATGGTAGGAATTGAAGACCAGCTTTATTTCAGCAGACTATTTAAGAAATGTATGGGAATTTCACCATCTGAATATGGAAAACGGTTTCATCAGTAATTTATGATAGAAAGACAGTTCTTCTCTAAAAGAAACGGCAGAAGTTCAGCAGCAGATTTGATCTGCCACTGGATTTCTGCCGTTCTTCTTAGTAGGATGCTAGAGCCTGCTCCAAAAATCATTCCTGCAATCTGCAGAACTAAATTTCATACCACTTGATTTCATTTGCTTTCATATGAAGCGTAAAACTGCTGCCATCTCCCCGGTAAACAACCGTTTTCTGCGGTTCATAAGTATTATTTACCACACAATATTTGCCATTTTTTACATAGGCGTGAACTTCCACGTTGTAGTTTGTGGAATACCAGCAGTTCAGCTCCTTTTCAGCGGATGAAGACCACAGGACAGCACGATAAAGAATTCGGCTGTTCTTAAAGCTGTAGGGGAGACCACTGACATAGACACCACGGCCTTTTCCAAAAGTTTTTACCGCCATTTGCACTTCCTGGTTATTCTGAATTAAAATGGTAGTGTCCGGAAGGGCAAAGATATTTTTCTTACCTTCTCCGAAATCTACAGTTCCGTCTGTATCAGCCAGAATGAAATGGTCCTTATGCTCTTTCCAGTTATATTTATCTGTATTTAAGTTAAATCCCCGTTCTTCTTCTACTCCCAGAACATCATCCAGCTGGAAGAATTTTCCCTGCCATTGATGGGCAGCAGGCTCGCCAACTCCGATAAAACCTCCGCCGTTATAAACAAATTCTTTTACAGCTGTGATAATTTTTTCCTGACACCAGTATTCACCGCCACTCTGGGCTGTATCAGCATCTCCTGCATTGATTACTACATCAAACTTTTTCAGCAATTCCGAATCGGCCAGGATATCGTCGAAGCTGATAAAGGAAACATCAAACGGCGCTCCACTCAAAGCTTCAATAATTCCAAAATAGGAATAATTCTGTTTATAATAAATGGCATGATGTACCATATGATTGCCCCAGGAACGCATTTTTCCCCAACAGTTTAAGACGGCAACCCTTTTCACGCAATACGGTGTTACACCCTGGATATTGTCATAAAGGGTACGGAATTCCTGGCATACTTCTTTGATATACTGAACAAAATCCGGGAACTGAAGTGCCAGTTTCAAATATCCGCCGTATCCGATCCGCTGAATCGGACTTCTTAAAATGGCACGTCTTGCTGTTACCCAGTTTACCTTTGCTTCTTTTACCGGATCACCACCTTCATGGAAAGTGTCCGGGAAGAAATAAGGAAGAAAACGGCCTTCTGTATATTTTACATTTTTAATATCACTAAACAATCGCAGTGTTGCACCATTTCCTACGCTTCCAACTACTGCATCAAGTCCGATGGATGCAAATTCATCCATAAACGGTTCCATGCCGATCCAGTGATCTCCCATGAACATCATAGCTTCTTTTCCATATTCGTGAACGATATCTACCATTTCTTTGGCGAGCTTTGCTACTTCCCTTCTCTGGAATGCCTGGAAATCTTTAAATTCTTTGGATGGAATCCGGTAGGTATTATTCATGTAACCCTGATCGATGATATACTCTGGGCGGAAAGGATAACCTGCTTCCTCTTCAAACTGTTCCAAAATGTATGGGCTTACTGAAGCTGAATATCCAAACCAGTCTACATATTTTTCCCTTGCAAACTCATCAAAAATCAGAGTGAACTGATGGAAAAAGGTGGTAAAACGTACCACATCAACATAGGGATGAGTGTCCAGAAAGCGGCGCAGGCGTTTCAGAGAATGCGCCCTGGTCTTAGGCTGCCGGACATCAAAGGTAATTTGCGGTTCTACATTTTTCCAGTCATTTACTACTGCATTGTACATATGAACCGGGTCCCACATGATATAAGCCAGAAAACTTACGGTATATTCATGGAACAGTTCTGCCGGCTGGATTACTACATTCCCGTTTTCTTCCTTATAGGTCCATTTGGTGGTGGGGACTATTTTTCCTGTAGTTCGGTCTATTACTTCCCACCATCTTGTAATATCATCATGGGTATTTACTTTCAGCATATCCGGATACAGATGATCCATCAGATGAATTTCCAGTTTGTCTGATGTTGCGGTATGAAAAGAACTCATAATATACATCTGCTGGATCTCATCCGGATTTTCTTTCGCCCAGGTATTATCTTTTCTTGTAGTGTAGTAAGTAGCATAGATTTTGGCTCCGGTATCTTTTAATTCCTGGGGAAATTCTGTTCCGTCACAGTCACGTATGGCATCTGCTCCCCATTCATCCATAATGTTTTGTGTTTCTTTTACCATGTCCAAATCAGTTGGAATGGTAATCCGTCCTTTTGTCTTTTCCATTTTGTAACCTCCGCTGCAATTATTTTTTGGATCCACTTTCAAAAATTTTATGTTTGCAATTATGTATATGTTTCTTAAGTTTAAGAATACGTTTTTACAGACGGGATTTCTAGGGACTTGTTGCGATACTTTTTAGAAATCTTGCGATTTTTATCTGACTATGGTATTCTGGAACTATTCAAAAACAAGTAGATTCTCATACGGCGTACGAGTTATGTTTGTATGAACAAACGGATTCACAATTTTTATACAATCAGGAGGTCTTATGAGTACACGGTCTTTTTCTTTTATAGACGGAAATCCCCTTTCTACGGAAGCAATTCTGGTAAATGCCTCTTCTTCCCATTATGGTGAGGACTGGTCCAGCATCCGGCATACCCATCCGTTTACAGAACTTTTTTATGTCTGTGATGGAAATGGAGAGTTTTTCATTGAAGACCAGGTCTTTTCTATTGCAAAGGACGATCTGATTATTGTGAACCCTTATATCCAGCATACGGAAAAATCCCAGCCTGACACACCTCTTTCTTATTATACGGTAGGTGTAGATGGAATCAGCTTTTCCTTCCACGACAAAAGAGAATTTCGGATTTTCAACTGCAGGGAAAAAAAGGCAGATCTTTTGTTTCATTTTCATTCTCTATTTCGGGAATTGGAAGAAAAAAAAGAGGGCTATGAAGAAATATGCAAATATAATCTTGCAATTCTCATTGCCCAGCTTCGCAGAATTACTGTATCTGGATTCCAGCTGGTTCCTTCTTTTCATCCAAGCAAGGAGTGCGCTATGGTCCGGCGCTATCTGGATTCTCATTACAGTGAGAATATCACGCTGGATCAGCTTGCCAGTTTCAGTCATCTGAATAAATACCACTTAAGTCATGAGTTTACCAGATATTATGGTATCTCTCCAATTAGTTACCTGAACTGTCGCAGAATTGAAGTCTGTAAAGAACTTCTGGAAAACACAGATTATGAAATTTCAGACATCGCACATATGGCAGGTTTTTCATCCCAAAGTTATCTGGCGCAGAGCTTCCGGAAATCTTGTGGTGTTACAGCCGGAGACTACAGACGTACTATAAAAGAGAAAAACCTGACGGTAAAAAACAAACCGTTTTAAGATACTTTTCTTCCATAAAAAAATCCATGATCTTTTTATGTTTATACGGGGCTTTTTCTGGATTATCCCATTCGACACCATAGATGATCCATTCACCTGATACGGCAGTGATGAGTGATGAGTTAGACGCGTAATTTTTTGTTAAAAAAGAACATATGTTTACAGAATG